>JAKBBK010000046.1 GCA_021808525.1 Pseudomonadota bacterium | reverse complement strand
AGGGAAATCGTGGTCATGGGAGTCTCCAGGTTCAGAAGCCGTGCATCTGGCACAGCAGGTTCGAATACATGCCGCCGTCCACCGGAAGGTTGCTGCCGCGGATCCAGGCCGCCTCGTCGGACAGCAGGAAGGCCACCACGGGCGCGATGTCGCCGGGGCGTCCCGGACGGTCCATGGTGCGCATGTCCTCCTCGGCACGCGCGCCCAGGGTCTCGACAAAGTCCTTCAGGATCGGCGTGTCCACCGGCCCGGGGCTGACCGCGTTCATGCGGATGCCGCGGTCTCGCCAGGTCCAGCGATTGCGCAGGGTCCACACGATCAGCGCCTCCTTGGAGAAGAAGTAGCTGCGCGCGCCCTCGATGCCATGGCGGCTGCAGAAGGCCTCCACGCCGGCGAAGTCCAGTTGTTCGCTGGCGTCGATGGCCGGTTTGGCCTCGGGCTGGCTCCAGCCCAGGCCGGCCAGCGAAGCCAGGTTCACGATCGAGGCGCCGTCCGCCATCTTGGGCACCAGGCGCGTGGTCAGGTACTTCAGGCCCACCAGGTTGACCGCGACCACCTGCGCGGCCGGGCGCGTGGGCGGCAGTCCGGCAATGTTCGCCAGGCCGTGCACGCCCGCGGGCAGCGCGGCCACCAGGGCGTCGATGGAGCCCGGGTCCGAGAGATCCGCCTGCAGGAAGCGGCCGGCCTCGCGGCGCGGGGGGTGGATGTCCACCGCGAGCACCTCGGCCCCGCGCTCGGCCAGCCACGCTGCGGTGGCCGCGCCGATGCCCGACGCGGCACCGGTGACCACCACGGTCTTTCCCTGGAACATGTCCTGTCTCCTCGATGAATGGGCCCGCGAGCTCGACCGGCGCGCTGGGGCGTGCAGGCTTTCGCAAACGGCGTGCCAGGCGTGTCGGGCGCCGCGGATTCCCGGCAAATCAAGCCCTTGCCGCAAGGGCCTGCGGGTATACCCGGGCTGCGATCGCAGGGCCTTGATCAAAAATGCATGATTCACTTTGCATCAAGGCTCCCGGATGCCCTCCACCACCGCCAAACGCGTCAGCCTGGCCGAACTGCAGCGGCGCTCGTCGCGCAGCAGCCGGGACATCGACGAGGGCGCCACGCCCACCTTGCGCGACCTCGCCGAGGCCCTGAGCTTCTCGCCCGACGACGGGCGCATCTGGCTCAACGACCAGCGCATGGTGTTGTGGCGCTCCTCCACCTTCGGCTCGCTGCGAGCCGAACTCATCGCGCGCCTGGGCCAGGAGCAGGCCCGCTCGCTGCTGACCCGCGTGGGCTACGCCGCCGGCGCGCGCGACGCCGAACTGGTGCGGCGCACCTGGCCGGACAGCGACCCGGTCAACGCCTTCCACGCCGGGCCGCAGATGCACAAGCTCGGCGGCATCGTGCGCCCCGAGGCCATCGCCTTCGAGTTCGACATCGCCCGCGGCAGCTTCCATGCCGACTTCTGGTGGCACGACTCCAGCGAGGACGACGAACACATCGCGGCCTTCGGCATCGGCACCGAGCCGGCCTGCTGGATGCAGATCGGCTATGCCAGCGGCTACGCCAGCGCCTTCATGGGCAAGTTCATCGTGTATCGGGAAATCGAATGCCGGGCCACCGGGGCGCGCGCCTGTCGCCTGATCGGGCGTCCGGCCGAGGAGTGGGAGGACCCCGAGCTCGACCAGCATTATTTCGCGCCGGGGCATTCGGCCGCCGGCATGCGCCGCAGCCTGGCCGCGCCGGCCCCGGCCCCGGCGGCAGGCGCCGCCACGAAGCCGGAGGCTGCCCTGGCGGCGCCCGCTGCCGGGCCGTCGGCGCTGCTGGGCATTTCCTCGAGTTTCAGCGCCGCGCGGCACCTGATCGAGCGGGTCGCGCCCACGCCCGCCACGGTCCTGTTCAGCGGCCCCTCGGGGGCCGGCAAGGAGTTGTTCGCCCAGACCCTGCACGCCATCAGCCCCCGCGCCGGCGCGCCCTTCATCGCGGTGAACTGCGCGGCCATTCCCGACACCCTCATCGAGGCCGAATTGTTCGGCGTGGAAAAAGGTGCGTTCACCGGAGCGAGCAGTTCGAGGGCCGGGCGTTTCGAGCGCGCCCAGGGCGGCACGCTGTTCCTGGACGAGATCGCCTCGCTGAGTTTTTTCGCGCAGGGCAAGCTGCTGCGCGCCCTGCAGGAGCGACGCATCGAACGGGTGGGGGGCAGCCGTGAGATCGTGGTGGACGTGCGGGTGGTGGCGGCCACCAACGTCGACCTCCGGGCCGAGGTGCGCGCCGGGCGCTTCCGCGAGGACCTGTTCTTCCGGCTCAATGTGTTTCCCATCGCGCTGCCGCCGCTGAAGGAGCGCCGCGACGACATCCCGCTGCTCATGGAGGCCTTCCTGCGGCGCTACGGCGAGCAGTACGGGCGTCGTGTCGCGGGCTTCACCCCGCGTGCGGTGCAGGCGCTGTTGCAGTACGACTTCCCGGGCAATGTGCGCGAACTGCAGAACCTGATCGAACGCGGTGTGATCATGGCCGGCCCGGATGAACCCATCGACGTGGTGCACCTGTTCCGCGGCGGGGAGATCGAGGCGCCGCAGGGTCTGTCGCCCGGGCTCGACGGACGCCTGACCGAGCTGGGCCCGGCCCCGGACGCCGAGCGCTACCGCGACGCGCTGGTGGCGGCGCGCTACAACATCGCGGCGGCGGCGCGCCGCCTGGGACTGAGCCGCGCCCAGCTCGCCTATCGCCTCAAGCGTCAGGGGCTGTTGTGAGGGGCCCCGGGGTCCGTGGCGTCCTTCAGGGCGTAATAGAACACCCACTCCGCCACGAGGTACACCACAGGATAGGCCAGCACGTAGGCGCCCACGGAAACATAGGCCGACAGGGGATCGTGCGAGGCCAGGGCCACGCGCGACAAGGCCACCACCAGCGCCAGGGTATAACCCAGCAGGACCGCGTAGGCCGCGGCGCCCAGGGTGCCGAGCAGGGCCTTGCGATGCGCCGGCACGCGCAGGCGGCCCTGCAGCAGGCCGCGCGGGATGCGCAGCAGGCGCCGGATCGCGAAAAAGAACAGGAAGGGAAGGGCGACCGCCGGCAGCAGGAACATGGGCGGGCGCCTGGGCCGGGCCCTCAGGCCTCGAGTTGCTGGCGGATGCGCTGCGCGATGGCCTGCAGCTTGTCCGGGTCGGCGCGGTCGCGTGCGTGCATGTGCAGCTCGCTGCCCTTCCAGCGGGGAATCACGTGGAAGTGCACGTGGGGCACCGTCTGGCCGGCCGCGGCGCCGTTGAACTGGCCGATGAACATGCCGTCGGGCTGCAGGGCCTTGCGCACCGCCACCGCCAGGCGCTGGGTCATGCGCATGGCCGCCACCAGCGCGGCGTCGGGCAAGTCGAAGATCTGCTCGGCCGGCGCCTTGGGGATGACCAGCACATGGCCTTCGGCCTGGGGCATGATGTCCATGATGGCCAGCGCGCCATCGTCCTCGGCGAGCTGGATGCTGGGCAGTTCGCCGCGCAGGATGCGGGCGAAGGGATTGGCGTCGTCGTAGGGCATGGCAGGCTCCGGCAGGGTTTCCCGAAGGATGCTAGCGCCAAGACCGCGGCGCATGGGCTTGACCCAGCGGCTCCATCATGTTTACATGTGAACATCTGTTCATACGTTAGGCCTCGATTCCAGAGGCCTCGAGGCCCATGCACCCCGACACCTTGCTGCCGCAACTCGCGGACCTGTTCCGCCTGCTGGGCGACACCACGCGCCTGCGCATCGTCGTGGCCTGCCTGCAGGGCCCGGTGGCCGTGGGCGACATCGCCACCGGCCTGGAACTCCCGCCCACGTTGGTCAGCCACCATCTGCGCCTGCTGCGTGCCGCGCGCCTGGTGAAGTCCGAGCGCCAGGGCAGGCACGTGCTGTACTCCGCCGCCGACCAGCATGTGGCGCGCATGCTGGGCGACATGATCGAACACATCGCCGAGCCGATGGGAGAACTCGAATGACGGCCGGCGATTCCAGGCACGATGGTCGGAGCCACGAGCACGACCACGACCACGAGCACGAGCACGAGCACGAGCACGAGCACGAGCACGAGCACGAGCACGAGCACCGTGCCCACGGCCACGCGCATGGCCACGGTGCTCACCACCACCACGGGGACCCGCAGAAGCAGGCCGCGGCCTTTCGCATCGCCATCGCGCTCAACACCCTGCTGGTGATCATCCAGTTCGGCTTCGGCTTCCTCGCCAACTCGACCGCGCTGATGGCCGACGCCGGCCACAACCTCTCGGATGTGCTGGGCCTGGTGCTGGCGCTGCTGGCCGCCGTGCTGGGGCGGCGCGCGCCCAGGGGGCGCTACACCTACGGCTTGCGCAGCAGTTCCATCCTGGCCGCGCTGAGCAATGGCGTGCTGCTGCTGCTGGCCTCCGGCGCCATCGCCTGGGAGGCCGTGCAGCGCATGCTGGCGCCGCCGCCGGTGGCCGGGCTCACGGTCACCCTGGTGGCCGCGGCGGGCCTGGTGGTCAACGGCTTTTCCGCCTGGCTGCTGCTGCGCGGGCAGAAGTCCGATCTGAATGTGCGCGGCGCCTACCTGCACATGCTGTCCGACGCCGCCATCTCCCTGGGCGTGGTGGTGGCCGGGCTGGCGATCATGGCCACGGGCTGGAACTGGCTGGATCCCGTGGTCAGCCTGGTCATCGTGGCGCTGATCGTGGCCGGCACCTGGGGCCTGCTGCGCGAGGCCCTCGACCTGATCCTGTCCGCGGTTCCATCGGGCATCGACGCCGGCGAGGTGGCCGGATTCCTGCGCCAGCGGCCCGGGGTGAGCGAGGTACACGACCTGCACATCTGGGGCATGAGCACCACCGAGAACGCCCTCACCGCCCACCTGGTGATGCCGGCCGGCTATCCGGGCGACGAGGTGCTGGACTCCATCTCGGAAGGGCTGCGCACGCGCTTCGGCATCGGCCACAGCACCCTGCAGGTCGAGCAGGGCACGACCCGGCACGCCTGCGCGCTGCATGCCGCGCATTGACACGGGGGAGAGCGCGCATGGCCACGATTCGCGCATGGGCAGCCCCGGGTGTCGCCTCGGCGCTGGGCGCGGCGTTGCTGTTCGGTGCCGGCACGCCGCTGGCCAAGCGCCTGCTCCAGGGCGTCGATCCGTGGGTGCTCGCCGGCCTGCTGTATCTGGGCTCCGGGCTCGGACTGGGCGCCTGGCGTCTGCTCCGGCGCGCGCCCCGGGTACGCCTGGCGCGCGCCGAGCTGGCCTGGTTCGCCGCCGCGGTGGGATTCGGCGGCGTGCTCGGGCCGGTGTTGCTGATGCTCGGCCTGCGGGGCATGCCAGCCTCGGGCGCGGCGCTGCTGCTCAATGCGGAAAGCGTGTTCACGGCGCTGCTCGCCTGGTTCGTGTTCCGCGAGAACTTCGATCGACGCATCGCCCTGGGCATGCTGGCCATCGTGGCCGGCGCCACGCTGCTCGGCGGCACAGGTGCCGGGGCGCGCTGGAGCCTGCACGAACTGGCGCCCGCCGCGCTGGTGCTCGGCGCCTGCCTGGCCTGGGGCATCGACAACAACCTCACGCGCAAGGTGTCGCTGGCTGACGCGACCTGGGTGGCCAGCGTCAAGGGGCTCGCCGCGGGCGGCGTGAACCTGCTGCTGGCCCTGGGTTCCGGCGCCGCGCTGCCCAGCCTGCCCGTGGCCGGCGCGGCCATGCTGGTGGGCCTGCTGGCCTACGGGGTCAGCCTGTCGCTGTTCGTGGTCGCGTTGCGCCATCTGGGCTCGGCCCGCACGGGGGCCTATTTTTCGGTGGCCCCCTTTTTCGGCGCGTTGCTGGCCGTGCTCATGGGGGATGCGCTGAGCCTGCCGCTGGCGGGGGCGGCGGCCCTGATGGGGCTGGGGGTCTGGCTGCACCTCAGCGAGCGCCACGAGCATGTGCACACCCACGAGGTGATGGAACACGAGCACGAGCATGTGCACGACGAGCACCACCAGCACGAACACGAGCCGCCG
This sequence comes from Pseudomonadota bacterium, assembly GCA_021808525.1. Taxonomy (GTDB): domain Bacteria; phylum Pseudomonadota; class Gammaproteobacteria; order Burkholderiales; family Burkholderiaceae_C; genus Thiomonas_A. Next base: position 19,698 of record JAKBBK010000046.1, on the reverse strand, counting down.
GTGCCGGCAGGGCTGCGGCACACCCACATGCACCGGCATGCCGCGTTGACCCACGGCCATGCGCACGTGCCCGACGTGCACCATCGACACGAGCATTGAGCTTGCGCCACGTCGGGTGAGGGCGACAGCCCCAAGTCCCCGGAATGGCAGGGATTGCCCCGCATCGTGCTTCGAGGGCGTCGCCCCACGGCGACGCTTCGGCGGCCTTGCGCCTCCCGGGCGGAGCAAGGAATTCCCGCGAGCGCCTTGCAGGCACGCTAAGCCGTTGATGCGCCGCGGAAATCACGAGCGGGCACGGGCATTGCATGAAGCGCCACGGGACCCGATGGCCGGATCCTGCGCCCCGCCACTGGCGGAGCGGCCGCTCTCACGAAGCCCCAAGAGGAGTGTTCCCATGACTGCTTCCCGCAAACTCGCCCGCGCGATCCTTGCCGTTGCCACGCTGTCGGCACTGGTCAGCCCGATGATCGCCAACGCGGCCTCCTATCACCACGCCAAGGCGGCCAGCTCGGCCCACCACTCGAACGCGCCGAAGCAGTAAGCATCGGCCATTGCGCACCCAGGCCGGAGCGGCCGCGCTCCGGGGGCCTCGCGCCTGGCGCGCGGATCCCCGGGCGACCGGTCCGGCCTGCTCGCGGGGCGAGTGCCCGCTGCCCTCCCGGGCAGGGAACTAGGCCCGCGCCGCCTCGAACACCGCCATCAGCACTTCCACACGCCCCTCCAGCAGATTGCGCGCGTGGTTGCCCGCCAGGAGCGGGAAATCCGGCCCCATCACCACGCCGAGTCCCGGCGTGGCGGGCCCGGAAGGCGCGGCCGCCGCTGCCGCCTTCAGTTGCGCGGCCCATTCCCGGGCGGCCTGGGTGTCGTCGCGCCAGGCCAGCACACGCAGCCCGGCGGCCTCCACGGCTTGGCGCGTGGAGGCCGCGTCGAGCAGGAAACTGTCGCCCGCCTCGCGCGCCCAGGGCGCCGGGTAGTGGGGTTCGCCGCGGCCCCGCAGCACGTCGTAGGTGGCGAAGCGTCCACCCGGCGCCAGCAGGCGACGGATCTCGCGGTACAGGCGGTCGCGCTGGGCGATGTTCATGGCCACGTGCTGCAGCAGCACCACGTCGAAACTCGCATCCGCGAAGCCCAGTTCCAGTGCGCTGGCGCAATGAAACTCCACCCGGTCCTGCTGGCCCGTGCGCAGGCTCAGGTAGCGCGCGGCCTCCACGAAGCCTTCGCTGAGGTCGACGCCGGTGACCCGGCAGCCCCGGCTCTGGGCGATCAGGCGCGCGGGCCCTCCGATGCCGCAGCCGAGGTCCAGCACCCGGTCGCCGGGGCCGATGCCGGCCAGCTCCGCAAGTTCGGCGGTGGCCGCATGCCCGCGGGTATGGAACTGGTCCATCGCACCGAGCTCACGCGGGGTCAAAGGACGGTCCTGCGGCCCGAGCGCGGCCAGCGCGGCGCGGATGCGCTCGAGGATCCCGGTGGCTGCGTAGTGCGCGTGAGCGCCGTTCGATTCCTGCGACATGGACGTCTCCCCGTGTTCCATTGTCCCGAGTCCTCGCGTGCCTTCGCCAGGCCGCTGCCCGAGGCCCCAAGCCTACGCCTGAAGCGGGGCGCCGGCTCCCGTTTTCGAGGCTGCGCGACGGGGCCGTGCCCGGGCCTGGCGCGCGGGCGCGTGCCGACGTCCTACACTGGGGCTCCACCACGGAGTACAAGCCCATGGCCACGCAGGAACTCGTGTTCTACACCCATCCGCAGTCTCGCGGAAGGATCGTGCGCTGGATGCTCGAGGAGGTCGGCTTGCCGTACCGCACGGTCCTGCTCGAGTACGGCACCACGATGAAGGCTCCCGAGTACCTGGCCATCCATCCGCTGGGCAAGGTGCCCGCCCTGCGCCATGGAGACCTGGTGGTCACGGAAGCGGCCGCCATCTGTGCCTACCTGGCCGATGCCTTCGCCTCCAGGGGCCTGGCGCCGCCTTGCGACTCGCCGCTGCGCGGCGCGTACTACCGCTGGTTGTTCTTCGCCGCCGGACCGCTCGAGGCCGCCGTGTCCAACCGCGCATTGGGCTTCGTGGTGCCGCCCGAGCGCAAGGGGATGATCGGCTACGGCAGCTACGAGGAAGCCTTGGCGGCGGTGGAGGCGGCGGTCGCCGCGCGCGCTCCCTACCTGCTCGGCGAGCAGTTCACCGCGGCCGACCTGTACCTGGGCTCGCACCTGGCCTTCGGCATGCGCTTCGGCACCCTCGAGAAGCGTCCGGTGTTCGAGGACTATTGCGCGCTGCTCGACCAGCGGCCGGCGCGCCGCCGGGCCGTGGAACTCGATGATGCAGCCGCCGCGGCGCGGGGGTGAGCCGGTGTTCCGGCCCGCGACCTTCTCGATGCGGGACTGAAAGCCCCGCAGCGGCCAGGAATCCTGCCGCGGTCCATGCTTGCATGGACCCCTGCGCGTGGAACCCTGGGCCGCCGTCAATGGGCTCGCTGCGCTACTCCTGCGCCGAAGCGCGTCGCGCCACCATGTCGATCTCGATGAGGGCGCCCTTGGCCAGGCCGGTCACGCCGATGCAGGTGCGTGCGGGCCTGCGCCGGGCCGGGAAGTAGCTGGCGTACACCCGATTCATGGCGTCGTAGTCGCTGTCGAAGGCGCGGAGGTACACGCGCACGCACACCACGTCGGCCAGGCTCAGGCCACAGCCGGCCAGGACCACCCCCAGGTTGTGCATGACCTGGTGGGTCTGGGCCTCGATGCCCAGCGGGTAGGCCGAGTCCACCGAGCTCCCGGTGAAGGGCATCTGCCCCGTGATGAACACCCATCCATCGGATTCGACGGCATGGCTGAAGGGCGCGACCGGGTCGGGCGCGCCGCCGATCATGTGAAAGGTCATGGGCATGGCAATCGGGTCCTTGGGTGGGTCCGCAGCGCGCGGGCATGGCGCTGCGAGCCCATGCTAAGAACCCATGCTGCGATTGCACAAGACGCCTCCAGGGGACGCGCGCGCCATCGGTTCACTCCTCGCCAGAGTGAGGCGGGCCGGGGCCCCGCGCCGCGCATGCGGTTTTGCACAACAGATTGTGCGCTGCGACACAAGCGATTCCCGAGGGGCGTTCCTAGCATGGGTCTCAAGGCGGCGGATGCTCCAACGCCCGGCGATCCGGATCGAAGGAGATCCGTTCATTCACCCTTGTTTCCATGACCGGAGAAGTCCTCATGTCCCCCCAGATGTTGCACAACCCCGCCCCGGCGCAGCCGGGCCTGGCAAGAGCCCGCCCCTGGCAGCGCGTGGTGGCCTGCGCCACCCTGGGCGCCGCGGCCTGGCTGGGCCACATGGCCCTCGCCCAGGCGGCCGAGCCGGATTCGGCCGGCCTGTGCGCGCCCTTGCAGGCGCGGTACCCGCAGTTCAAGGGCAAGACCCTCGTGGATGCCCTGAATCCGCACACCCCGGGCTACGAGGCGCTGGACCCGAAGGATCCGAGCCGCTACATCGGATTCGACGTGGACCTCGCCGAATCCCTGGGTCAATGCCTGGGCTTCAAGGTGAAGTACATCCCGGTGGCCTTTGCCGCCTTGCTGCCCACCTTGCAAAGCGGCCGCGCCGACTTCGTGATCTCCGACATCTACGCCACCAAGGAGCGGGCGCGCGCGGCCGACTTCATCACCTACTCGAAGGTGTTCGACGGCGTGCTGGTCGCCAAGGACAACCCGAAGAAGATCAGCGGCATCAACCAGTCGCTGTGCGGCATGACGGCCGCCGAGAACACGGGTTTCGTCGAGGTGCCGCTGGTGCAGAACCTGGCCGCGGCCTGCACGGCCGCCGGCAAGCCGGCGCCCAAGGTGCAGCTGTATGACAACAACGCGGCCTGCATCCAGGCCGTGCTGGCCGGACGGGCCGACACCTACATCAACGATGTGAACACGGTCGACCAGGCCGTCAAGGCCTATCCGGGGCAATTGAGCAAGGCGGTGGCCGTGACCCTGCCGTACCACATCGGGATCGCCGTGCCGCAGGGCAACCACGCCTTGCGCGACGCCATGGTGGCTGCGCTGAAGGCCCTGCAGACTTCGGGCGCGCAGGCCGCGATGATGCGCAAGTGGGGTCTGGACCAGGGGGCGGTCGAAGCGCCGACCCTCGTGACGGCGCAGTGAAGGGGGAGGCGGCGTGGCACTGTTCCTCCACTACCTGAGCCTGGGCTATCTGCTGCACGGCATCGCGCTGACCCTGGCGGTCACGGCCTACGGATTGGCCGGCGGCCTGGGGGCGGGTGTGGTGCTGGCGGCCATGCAGCTGTCGGGCCAGAAATGGCTGGCGGCGCTGGCTCGTGGCTACACGGTCGTGTTTCGCGGCACGCCGCTGATCCTGCAAATGGTGTTCGTCTATGACGCGCTGCCTCATTTCGGCATTCGCTGGAGCGCGGTGGCCTCGGCCGGCGTCGCATTGGCGGCGAACGAGGCCCCCTTCATCGCCGAGATCCTGCGCTCGGGCATCCTGGGTGTCGACCGGGGCCAGCTGCTCGCCGGCCGGGCGCTGGGCATGCCCGGCGGGGTGCTGATGCGCCATGTCGTGGCGCCGCAGGCGATCCGGACCATGATTCCCGCCTTTGGCAACGAGGCGGTGAGCGCCCTGAAGAACTCCTCCCTGGCGTCCTTCATCTCGGTGCAGGAGCTGACCCTGCGCAGCACCCAGCTCGCCTCGTCGACCTTCGATTTCTTCTCGGTGTTCTTCGCGTCGGGGCTGCTGTACCTGTTCCTGACCGGCAGCGTCTCCCTGCTGCAGCTCGGTGCCGAACGGGTGCTCGACCTCGATCGCCAGCCCGCGGGGCCGGTGCGCGGCCTGGCGCGGTGCCTGCGCGTGGTCGCCTGGTGGCGCAGGGCGCGCGATCCAGTGCCGCCCGCGCCGGCGTCCGGCGCGACGACGGCGGAAGATGCCTCCCGCCCCGGCGGCGCGGTGATCGACCGGCAGCAGCGCGCGCAACGTCTGGCCTCGGCTCCGGTCGCCCTGGAGCTCCGGGGGCTGAGCAAGAGCTACGGCGAGCGTCGCATCTTCAGCGAGCTGGACCTGCGGGTGCACTCCGGCGAGGTGGTGGCACTGCTGGGTCCCAGCGGCTCCGGCAAGAGCACCCTGCTGCGTTGCCTGAACCGTCTCGAGGTCTGGGACAGCGGAACCGTGTTCATCGGCGGCCACCGCATGGGCATGAGCCCCGGCGGCGTCGTGCTGGGTTCCAGCGCGGTGGCTCGCCAGAGGGTGGAGCTCGGCGTGGGCATGGTGTTCCAGCACTTCAACCTGTTTGCCCATGTCAGTGCTCGCGAGAACATCGCCGGCCCCCTGCGGTGGGTGCTCGGCTGGTCCGCCCGCGAAGCCGATGCGCGGGCCCAGGAGTTGCTGGATCGGGTGGGCCTGGCGGACCGGGCCGAAGCCCTGCCCAGGCACCTTTCGGGCGGACAGCAGCAGCGCGTGGCCATCGCGCGTGCCATCGCGCCGCGGCCCAGGGTGCTGCTGCTGGACGAGCCCACCTCCGCGCTGGATCCGGAGATGGTGGGGGAAGTGCTGGAGGTCATCCGGCGCCTTGCGAGCGAGGAAGGCTTGACCATGCTCATTTCCACCCACCAGTTGCGCTTCGCCGAGGAAGTGGCCGATCGGGTCGTGTTTCTCGCGCAGGGGCGCATCGTCGAGGAGGGGCCGGCCCATACGGTGCTCCACGCGCCCAGCCACGCCTTGACCTCGCGATTCATCCGGGTGATGGCCGCCGGCCAGTTGTCGGGAGCGCCGGCCTGAAGGGCCGGCTCCACGAATCCACGCCTTGTTCCCTTCCCGCCAGTCGTTCACGGAGACCCCATGTTGCATGACCTGCCAGCCCTTCCCCGCAATGTGCACTGGGGATATTTCGATGCCGCCCTGGCCCCCGTGTTGCATGTGCGCAGCGGGGACTTCGTGCGCGCCGAGGCCGTGACCCATCACGCCGGCGACGCTCCCGAGCTGATGATGGACGAGGCGCTGCGCACGCTGTATGCCAGCATTCCCGAGCAGGACCGCCAACCCGGCGTGCACCTGATGACCGGCCCGATCCACGTGGAGGACGCGAGGCCCGGGGACATGCTGGAGGTGCGCTACCTGCAGATGCTGCCCCGCTTTCGCTATGGGTCCAACCTGGCCGCGCATTGGGGGCATCTGTACGAGGAACTCGGCGCGAAGGAACGCGTGACCGTCTACGAGCTCGACGAGCAGTGCAATACCGCCAGCGCCTTGTTCGCCTATGACTATCCCGGAAAGTACCTGGTGCCCGGGCGCATCACCTCCCGCGCCAGCTGCAGCTGCCAGCCCGCGCTCGCAGGGGTGCGCGTGCCGGTGCGCCCGCACCTGGGAACCGCCGGGGTGGCGCCCGATGCCATGGGGCGGGTCAGCACCGTGCCTCCCGGGGCCCATGGGGGCAACATCGACAACTGGCGCATCGGCGCGGGCTCGACCATGTACTACCCGGTGGCGGTGCCGGGCGCGCTGTTCTCCATCGGCGATCCGCATATCTCCCAGGGGGATGGCGAGATCAGCGGCACGGCGATCGAGGCCTCGCTCAACGTGGTGTTCCAGGTCGTGCTGCGCAAGGATTTCCACTTTCCCTCGCCCTTGCTGGAAACGGCCGACATGTGGATCGTGCACGGTTTCGACGAGGACCTCGACGTCGCCATGCGCCATGCCGCCAGGGACATGCTGCAACTGCTGGTCGAGCGCCATGGACTCAGCCGCGACGACGCCTATTCGCTGATGAGCGTGGGCGCGGATTTCGGAGTCACCCAGGTGGTGGATGGCAAGCAGGGCGTGCACTGCAAGATGCCGCGGGGCTTGTTCGCCCCGAATCGGGGGGGCTGAGCGGGGGCACGCTTCTTGCGGTTCGTTCTTGCGATTCGTCTGCTCGAACGCGGGAGCGAACCCAGGTGCACACCGAGCATTTCACGACCGACCCCTATCCGGTGCAGGAGCGCCCCGAAAAGTGGCGCGAGGCCCTGCTGCCGCACCATCTTCGCGCGCGCGTGCAGCCGGGGCGCGAGCCCCTGCACGCCACCATGCTGGCCGCGCGTTCTCCGCTGGGCATCGCCATGGCCGCCATCAGCTCCTCGGCCCAGCACCTGGAGCGACACGCCGCGCCGCCCCAGGAGTTGTGGCTGTGCCTGCACCTGGCGGGCCCGGCGCGCCTGCTGGAGGCCGGGCAGGCCCAGGTGCTCGAGCCCGGGGACATGGTGTACGGCACCTCACAGGCCGAGCTGGCCTTGAGTTTCGACGGGGATTTCCGCCAGTTCATGCTGCGCATGCCCGCCGAGACCTTGAAGTCGCGCCTGGCGGGGCCCCTGCGAGCCAGTTCCGGGCGCCTTTGCGGGGGGCGTGGCATGGCCCATGTGCTGTCCAGCACCCTGGGCGCGCTGGCCGATTCGCTGGATTGCCTCGACGCGGCGCAATGGTCTTCGCTGGAGCAAAGCCTGCCGGAGATCCTGGCGGCCAGCCTGGCCAGCGAGGTCATCACCGCCGCGCAGCAGGGTTTGCGCGCGCCGCAGGCGGCCTTGCTGCACAGGGTCCTGCGTCACATGGACGCCCACCTGGCCGATCCCGCGCTGAGCCTGGCCGACATGGCGCAGCGCGAACGGGTATCGCCCAGGACCCTGCAAAAGCTGTTCGAGGCCAGCGGGCGGACCTTTTCCGCGCATGTGCGTGCCCGGCGCCTGGAGCGCTGCCGCGCCGACCTCGGGAACTGCCTGTACGGCCACCTGTCGATTTCCGACATCTGCTATCGCTGGGGCTTCAACGACCCCGCGCATTTCAGCCATGCCTTCCGCGAACACTTCGGCCTGTCGCCCCGCCAGTACCGCGAACAGGCCAGCCTGGCCGGCCGCCAGAGCCTGCAGTCGGTGGCGCACCGGGGTCGCCCGGGCCGGCATGCCGGCCCGGCGGCCGCGCCCGCCCGCGAGTCCCCCGCGCTCGCGTCCCCGGGGCCCGTGCCCGAGCCGGATCCTTCGGAGGGGGTGCGCCATCACCATCTCTGCGCCAACCGCCATACGGTGCACTGGGGCTATTTCAGCCGCTCGCTTTCCCCGGTGCTGCGGGTCGAGCCGGGGGACCTCGTGACCGTCGAGACCCTGACCCAGCATGCCTATGACGACCACGAGCGCATGATCCAGGGAGATTCGGGCGCGCAAAGCGTGTTCCACTGGACCGCGGACCAGAAGAACGTCGACAGGCGGGGGGCGGGGCCCGCGGATGCCTCGATCTACGGGCGTGGCTGCGGCGAGGGCTTCGGCGTGCACATCTGCACCGGCCCCATTCATGTGAAGGGGGCCGAACCCGGCGACGTCCTGGAGCTGCGCATTCTCGACGTGCTGCCGCGCCTGTCCGCGAACGCGCGCTTCGCGGGGCGCGTGTTCGGCAGCAACGCGGCGACATGGTGGGGCTTTCACTACAAGGAATTGCTCACCGAGCCCCGGCCGCGCGAGGTCGTGACCATCTACGAAGTGGACTGGCCCGCGGGCGGCGAAGGCTGCGCATGTGCCCGAGCCGTCTACAACTACCGCTGGGTGCCGCAGCGCGATCCGGCCGGTGTGTGGCATCCGACCATCGACTACCCGGGCGTGCCGGTGGATCGATCCAGCATCGAGGAGAATCACCAGGTGCTTCGCGGGGTCACGATCCCGGTGCGGCCTCATTTCGGAGTGATCGCCGTGGCGCCTGCCGAGGGCGGCATGGTGGACTCCATTCCCCCCGCATACTTCGGGGGCAATATCGACAACTGGCGGGTGGGCAAGGGCTCGACGGTCTATCTGCGCGTGGCCGTCGACGGGGCGCTGCTGTCGATCGGCGACCCGCATGCGTCGCAGGGCGATTCCGAGTTGTGCGGAACCGCCATCGAATGCTCGCTCACGGGCGTGTTCCAGGTGCGCCTGCACAAGGCCAGGGACCTGGCGAGCCAGCCCTTCGCGGACATCGACTACCCGCTGCTCGAGACCGAATCCGAGTGGGTGCTGCACGGCTTCAGCCATCCCCAGTACCTGCGGGAATTCGGCGACAAGGCCGCCAGCGAGGTCTATGAGAAGTCCTCCCTGGACCTGGCCATGCGCGATGCCTTTCACAAGACCCGGCGCTTTCTCATGAGCTCGCAAGGCCTCAGCGAGGACGAGGCCATCTCGCTCATGTCGGTGGCGGTGGACTTCGGCATCACGCAGGTGGTCGATGGAAACGTCGGCGTGCACGCCATCATCCGCAAGGCGCTGTTCGAAGCGCGGGAGCCAGGGCAGGGGTCCTCGGCCTGATCCGCGATGCGCACTCCTGGTGCGCAACGCCCCCTCGCGGTGAACGGCGGGCACCACGATGCCCCCTGGCGCACGACTCCGACTCGACGCCGTCGCCCCTTGCCCCGGCATGCGCGAGCGCGAAGCCGCGCGCGGACCCTGGCCCGGGTCTTGCATTCTCCGATGCAGCCACGAGCCCGACGCGCGGAGTCGCTTGCGGTGTCCGCGGCTCGCGCCGTTCCTCTTGTTCCATCGCCTGGGTTCTACAGGGAGCTTCGAATGTCCAGTGTCATCGATTCCTCGGTCGTCCACGCCCGTGCGTCGACCTTCCAGGGCAGGGAGCGCTGGGTTCAGCTGGCGCTCGGCGTGGTCTGCATGATGGCCATCTCCAGCCCTCAATACGTCTGGGCGCTGTTCACCAAGCCGCTGCTGGGGCAGGTGGGCGGCAGCCTCGCCACCTTGCAGGTCACCTTTTCCATCCTGATCGTGCTGCAGACCTTTTTCTCGCCCTTCCAGGGTTGGCTGGTCGACCGCTTCGGGCCGCGCCTGCTGTTGTCGATCGGGGCCGTGATGACGGGGCTGAGCTGGGTGCTGTCGGCCGGCGCCAGCACCGACATGCAGCTGTACCTCAGCTACGGCGTGCTGGGAGGCATCGGCACGGGCGTCATCTACGTCGGCGTGGTCGGGCTGATGGTGCGCTGGTTTCCGCGCCAGCGCGGGCTCGCGGTGGGCGTGGTGGCGGCGGGCTACGGCTTCGGCGCCATCGCCACCACCTTCCCGATTTCCAGCAGCCTGGCCAGTTCGGGCTTCGCCCATACGGTGACGGTGTTCGGAGCCCTGATCGGGGCGGTCGGGCTGATCGCCGCGCAGGGCATCCGCCGTCCGCCCGCCGAACTGCCGGCGCCGGCCGCCCCGGCCTCGGCCCAGGCGCCGGGGGCCAGCCCCGCGCAGATGCTGCGCACGCCGGTGTTCTGGCTGATGTTCCTGATGATGACCATGATGTCCACCTCGGGCCTGATGGTGATTTCGCAGATGGGGGCCTTCGCCAAGGACTTCGGCATCGCCTCCACCCTGGTCTGGGGCATGGCGGCGCTGCCGCTGGCGCTGACCATCGATCGTTTCGCGAACGGGCTGACCCGGCCGTTCTTCGGCTGGTTGTCCGACCGCATCGGGCGCGAGAACGCCATGGGCCTGGCCTTCGGGCTCGAGGGCCTGGCGATGGCGGCCTGGCTGGCGCTGCACAACGATCCGCTGCTGTTCGCGCTGCTGTCGGGGGTGGTGTTCTTCGGCTGGGGCGAGATCTTCTCCCTGTTCCCGTCGACCCTGACCGACACCTTCGGCACGCGTCACGCCACCACCAACTACGGCATCCTGTACATGGCCCAGGGCATCGGCTCGATCCTCGGCGGCCCGATCGCCGCGATGATCCATCACGCCAGCGGATCCTGGGTGCCCGTGTTCGGCATCATGATCGCGCTGGACCTCGCGGCCGCGCTGCTGGCGCTGTTCGTGCTCAAGGGCGCGCGCTCGCGCTACCTGGCGCGGGACGCCGCGCGCGTCTGAGGTCGCGCGATGCCGCAGGTCCAGCGCCTGGAGCTTCGCGACGCGCTGCTCGGGCTGCTGGCCTGCGCGGCCAGCGCCACCGACGTGATCGCCTTTCTCAGGCTGCATCAGGTGTTCACCTCGGCGATGACCGGCAACACGGCGCTGCTGGGCATGGCCCTGGGGCAGGGCAGGCTGACGGCGGCACTGCTTTCCCTGCTCGCTCTGGCGGGCTACATCGCGGGCGCGGCGCTCGCGGCGCTGGTGTTGCGACATGACGCGCATCACGAGTTGCGCGACATCCTCGGCCTGGAGGCGCTGGTCCTGCTGGGGATCACCCTGCTGTGGTGGTCCCGCGGCTTCCCCGCGTCGGGGCCGCTGCTGCAGCTGTCGGTGGCGGCGAGCGCGCTGGCCATGGGCCTGCAGAGCGTGGCGGCGCGCAAGATTCCCGTCGACGGCGTGCCCACGGTGGTGTTCACGAGCACCTTGACCAGCCTGGTCATGACCTTCATGCAGGTGGGGGTGCGGGGCCGCCCGGGCTCCTTGTTTCCGGCGCGCAGGCAGGCCCTGGCTTTCGGGATCTACGCGGGCGCCGCTGTGCTGACCGCCGCGTTGCTGCACTGGCGTGATCCGGTGGCCGCGGCCGTGCCGCTGTGCGCGGTGCTGGCGGCCCTGGGTCTGCAGCGAGCGCTCGGCCGGGGCGTGCCGGCATCCTGACGATCCTTTCGCAGGCTTTCCCAGGCGACATGCCTGCCAGGCCCTTGGAGGCATGGTCGTGGCGTCGCACCGCCTGGCGGCGCAGGCCGACCGCGGCTGTCCACCCCGCTGCGGACACCAGGAACGGCTGGAACGGACATCGATGGTTGGCTCTCCATGCCTGCATCGTGGGGATATGGCCGAAGTCAGCGACTTCCTGGTCACCACCGCGCTTCGAGATGCCCAGCGCACGATCGAGGAGGCGCAGACCAAGCAGGTCTTGAAATCCGGCTCGCCGCCCCTACAATTAGCACTCGCAACCGCTGAGTGCTAACGAGCGGACGGAGCGCAGGAGGGGCCGCAGGGCTCCCGGCTCCCCGGCCGCCGGGCACCTGTGTGCCGCGCCCCCCGGGGCGCGGCCTGCGTTGGACAACACGGTTTTGAACCCTCGAACACCTCCTCAGGAGCAACCTTCATGAAATTGCGTCCCCTGCACGATCGAGTCATCGTCAAGCGTGTGGAACAGGAAACCAAGACGGCTTCCGGCATCTACATCCCCGACGCCGCTGCCGAGAAGCCCGATCAGGGTGAAGTTCTGGCGGTCGGCCCCGGCAAGCGCGACGACAAGGGCGAGCTGCTGCCGATGGCGGTCAAGGTCGGTGACCGCGTGCTGTTCGGCAAGTACGCCGGCCAGACCGTGAAGCTCGACGGCGACGAACTGATGGTCATGCGCGAAGACGACCTGATGGCCGTCATCGAGAAGTAATTCCGCGCGACCGTCCCACCCTACTGAATCCGGAGAATCACAGATGGCTGCAAAAGAAGTTGTTTTCGGCGCCGATGCCCGCGCCCGCATGATGGAAGGCGTGACCGTCCTGGCCAACGCCGTCAAGGCCACGCTGGGCCCGAAGGGCCGCAACGTGGTGCTCGAGCGCTCCTTCGGCGCCCCCACCGTGACCAAGGACGGCGTGTCCGTGGCCAAGGAGATCGAGCTCAAGGACAAGCTGCAGAACATGGGCGCGCAGATGGTCAAGGAAGTCGCTTCCAAGACCAGCGACAACGCCGGTGACGGCACCACCACCGCCACCGTGCTGGCCCAGGCCATCGCCCGCGAAGGCATGAAGTACGTGGCCGCCGGCATGAACCCGATGGACCTCAAGCGCGGCATCGACAAGGCCGTGACCGCGCTGGTGGAAGAGCTGAAGAAGATCTCCAAGCCCTGCACCACCAGCAAGGAAATCGCCCAGGTGGGCACGATCTCCGCCAACGCCGACGAGGACGTGGGCAAGATCATCGCCGAGGCGATGGACAAGGTGGGCAAGGAAGGCGTGATCACCGTCGAGGACGGCAAGAGCCTGAACAACGAGCTCGACATCGTCGAGGGCATGCAGTTCGACCGCGGCTACCTGTCGCCCTACTTCATCAACAACCAGGACCGTCAGGTCGCCACGCTGGACAATCCCTACGTCCTGCTCAACGACAAGAAGATCTCCAACATCCGTGATCTGCTGCCGGTGCTCGAGCAGGTGGCCAAGTCCGGCCGTCCGCTGCTGATCATCGCCGAGGACGTGGATGGCGAAGCCCTGGCCACGCTGGTGGTCAACAGCATCCGCGGCGTGCTCAAGACCGTGGCCGTCAAGGCCCCGGGCTTCGGCGATCGTCGCAAGGCCATGCTGGAAGACATCGCGATCCTCACCGGCGGCAAGGTGGTGTCGGAAGAAACCGGCATGAACCTGGAGAAGGTGACCCTGGCCGACCTGGGCCAGGCCAAGCGCGTCGAAGTGGCCAAGGAAAACACCACCATCATCGACGGCGCCGGCAATGGCGACGACATCCAGGCCCGCGTCAAGCAGATCCGCGTGCAGATCGAGGAAGCCACCTCCGACTACGACCGCGAGAAGCTGCAGGAGCGCGTGGCCAAGCTGGCCGGCGGCGTGGCGGTGGTGAAGGTCGGTGCCGCCACCGAAGTCGAGATGAAGGAGAAGAAGGCCCGCGTCGAGGACGCCCTGCACGCCACGCGCGCCGCGGTCGAGGAAGGCATCGTCGCCGGTGGCGGCGTGGCCCTGCTGCGTGCCCGCACGACCCTGAAGGTCACGGGTGCCAACCACGACCAGGACGCCGGCATCAAGCTGGTGATGCGCGCCATCGAGGAGCCGCTGCGCCAGATCGTCGCCAACGCCGGCGACGAGCCCAGCGTGGTGCTGAACAAGGTCGTCGAGGGCAAGGGCAACTTCGGCTACAACGCGGCCAACGGCGAGTACGGCGACATGATCGAGATGGGGATCCTGGACCCCACCAAGGTCACCCGTACCGCGCTGCAGAACGCGGCTTCGGTCGCCGGCCTGCTGCTGACCACCGAGTGCATGGTGGCCGACGCGCCGAAGGAAGACGCTCCCGCGGCCCCGATGGGCGGCGGCATGGGCGGCATGGGCGGCATGGACATGTAATGTCCGAAGCGCTTCGGGGCTCCGGCCTCGAAGCGCGTGCTGCCTGCGGAAGTACCCTGAAAGCCTGCGCCTTGCGCAGGCTTTTTTGCCTCCGGCAAGCTCGCCGGGACCGACGAGGCGCTAGAGTCAGGGCCATGCTCAGGAAGACGCAGGCATGGCTACTCGTGTGGAAGACTTGATCCTGGAGCACCTGAAGGCCTTTCAGGCAGGGCAGGCTCGGCTCGAGCGGCGGATCGAGGAGGCGATGCTGCGCCTCGGGCACCTGGAGATCGGCCTGGCCCATCTGCAGCGCTCGATGGCCCGTGTCGAGGAGGGCTGTGCGCTGCTCGGGATGCGCATGGACAGCTTGAACGAGCGTGTGGCGCGCATCGAGCGCCGGCTCGAACTCGCCTGAGCGCGCCCGGGAAATCAGCCGGGCCGGCGCGTGCCGGAGCGCTCAGACGGGCCGGGGCGGCGCGAGCAACCAACCCTCGATCAGCTGGCTCGCCTCTTCCAGGCCCTGGCGCGCAGTGGCCGAGAACAACTGCACCGAGGTGGCGGCGAGCAGCCCGGCACGGGCGGCGTTGCGCTGCAGGTCGTCGCGCACCGCCTGGGCCTGGCGCAGTTGCTGGTTGCGCGAGAGCTTGTCGGCCTTGGTCAGCAGCACGTGCACCGGCAGGCCCGAGGGCGCGAAATAACCCAGCAGGGTCCAGTCCAGCGGGGTCAGGCCCTGGCGGCAGTCGGCGATCAGCACCAGCCCGGCGAGCTGGCGTCGCTCGGCCAGGTACAGCGCGATGAAGCGCTCCCAGCGTTGCTTGGTGGCCAGGGGCACCGAGGCGTAGCCGTAGCCGGGCAGATCGGCCAGCAGGCCCACCGTCTCGCCCGCCAGGCCGACCGCGAACAGGTTGATGTGCTGCGTGCGCCCGGGCGTCTTGGAGGAGAAGGCCAGGCGACGCTGGCCGCACAGCACGTTGATGGCGGTGGACTTGCCCGCGTTGGAGCGCCCGACGAAGGCCACTTCCGGCCATTCACTGTCGGGCAACTGGCGCAGTTCGGCCGCCGTGGTGAGAAAACGCGCGGACTGCAACAGGGCGTTGGTGTCCGGAGCGGGCCTGCTGGAATTCCCTATATTCGTCATGGCTTATATATCGCTAGCATGCGGCATCTTAGCCCTGCGTCGCCCGTTGCCCGGCGGGCGCCGCGCAACGGGCTTGCACCGGGACGTCCTTTCGAAGCCAGCCATGCCCCATGTCCCGCATCGCCAAGCCCAGCGCTCCCGCTACGGCGCCCACGGGGCGAGGCAGGCGCTTGCGGGGGCCTTGCCGAGGCTGGCGCGCGCGACCCTGCGCGCCCTGACCCTCGGCGGCGCATGCTGGGCCCTGGGCTCGGCGGCGCTGGCGGCCTCCGGCCCGGCGGGTGCCACCCTGAGCGCACAGGCCCCCGACGCGGCGCAGTTGCGTCACGGCCAGGCGCTGGCCCGCAGTTGCGCGGCCTGTCACGGCATCGACGGCAACGCCTCGGGGCCGCAGTTCCCCAAGCTGGCCGGCCAGAATGCCGCCTACCTGGAGCGCGAACTCGAGCGCTTCCGCCCGGCACGACCCGGTGCGAGCGCGGCGCGCCCCAGCCCGGTGATGAACCCCATCGCGCAGGGGCTGTCGGAGCAGGACCGCCGCGACCTCGCGGCGTATTTCGCTTCCTGCAGGCTGCGGCCCGCGCTGGCGCCCCTGGCGGCCGAACTGCCCGCGGGGGCGCGCATCTGGCGCGGTGGCATCGTCGGGCGCCGGGTGCCGGCCTGCGCGGCCTGCCATGGCGCCGACGGGCATGGGATCCCGCCCCTGTACCCCTCGCTGGCGGGGCAGTGGTCGGAGTATCTGGCGTCGCAACTGCGCGCCTTTCGCGACGGTACGCGCAATGATCAGGGGCCGATGCACGAAATCGCATCCCGCATGACCGAAGCGCAGATCCGCGAGGTGGCGGATTTCGCTTCGGGCCTGCACTGAGCCCGACGAAGCTGCGACGCGCAAGATGTTGCATTTGACGCATTCGTTACCACGCCCCGGGTGCGGGTTTGCTATATTGCGCAGGTCCGGCTTCGCTGTTCGAGGCCCAGTTTCCGCTACCCTGCATATACACCAGGCGGTATCCGTGAGGGCGTCCGTGCCGAAAGCCCATGGCGCCCCGGCAGGCAGCCGTCCCATCGAGCACCACACCATGGTCTCGCGCCCCTGCGGCGGCGCCGCGCGTCGCGGCCCGGGCCGTCGCGCGCGGCGCGCGAGTCCCTAGGTCTTTCCACGGCAGTCCATGTCCTCCACCCTCACGACCCTCAGCACTTCCGGCCTGCAATTGCGCCGTGGCTCCCGAGCCTGGCGCGCCGGCGTGGAACTGTTGTCGTCGATGCGTTTCGCCATCGCCCTGCTGGTCGTCGTGGCCATCGCCAGCATCATCGGCACGGTGCTGGACCAGGGACAGCCGCTGAACAATTATGTCGACGAGTTCGGACCCTTCTGGACCGCGGTGTTCCACCGCCTCGATCTGTTCAATGTCTACAGCTCCTGGTGGTTCCTGCTGATCCTGGGGGTGCTGGTCGTATCGACCTCGCTGTGCCTGATCCGCAACACGCCGAAGATCCTCGCCGACCTGCGCAGCTACAAGGAGCATTTCCGGGAACAGGGGCTGCGTTCGCTGCACGACAAGGCCGAGGCCGGCATGCCCCTGTCGCGCGCGCAGATGGTGCAGCGGGTGCAGGCCCATCTGCGCAGTCGGGGCTACCGCAGCCGCGTGCGCGAGAGCGAGGGAGCCACGCTGGTGGCCGCCAAGACCGGCGGCATCAACCGCCTGGGCTACATCCTGGCGCACGGCGCCTTCGTGTTCATCTGCGTGGGCGGCCTGCTCGACGGCGACATGATGATCCGCCTGCAGATGCTGCTGACGGGCAAGAAGCTGCTCACCAGCAACCTGCAGATCTCCCAGGTCCCGCCGCAGAACATCCTGTCGGTGCACAACCCCAGCTTTCGCGGCAACCTGCAGATCCCCGAGGGCGGCAGCTCCAACACGGCGGTGCTGACCATCGGCGACGGCTCGGTGCTGCAGCCTCTGCCCTTCACCATCAAGCTGCACAAGTTCCAGGTGGACTATTACTCCACCGGCATGCCCAGGCTGTTCGAGAGCCAGGTGCAGATCACCGACGCGCGCACCGGCAAGAGCTTTCCGGCGACCATCAAGGTGAACTCCCCGCTCACCTACGACGGCGTGACCATCTTCCAGTCGGGATTCGATGACGGCGGCTCGCATCTGCAGCTTCGGGCTTGGCCCATGCACGGCGCCGGCGACAAGCCCTTCGCCATCGACGGCGACGTGGGCAGCACGCGCCAGCTCAGCGACGGCAGCCAGAGCCTGAACCTGGAGTTCACGGGCTTTCGCGCCATCAACGTGGAAAACCTGAACGCGGCCACGCAGCAGGGCAAGGCCGCGGTGGCGCCGCGCGGGGGTCTGTTCGCGGGCCTGGACAAGCACCTGGGCGCCGCGGTGAACAGCCAGTCCGCCACCCACCCCACCAATGTCGGGCCGGCGGTGATCTACAAGCTGCGCGACGCCGCCGGGCAGGCCCATGAATTCTTCAACTACATGCTGCCCATCGAGCTCGACGGGCTTCGCGTGTTCGTCGCCGGAGAGCGCAGCGAGCTCGGCGGCAGCTACCACTACCTGCGCATTCCGGCCGACTCCCACGACAGCGTGGACGACTGGATGCGCCTGCGCGCCGCGCTGGAAGACCCGCAGATGCGCGCCAAGGCGGTCGACGCCTACGTGCGCGACGCGCTGCCGCCCAATGCCTCGGAGCAACTGGTCGCCCAGTTGCGCGAAACCGCCGGGCGCACGCTGGACGTGTTCGCGGGCGTCATCCCCAAGGACCCCAGTACCGGCAAAGCCCTGTTGAGCTCTCCGGGCGGGCTGCCGGCGCTGGCCGAGTTCCTGCAGCGCAATGTTCCGAAGCCGCAGCTCGCCAAGGCCTCCAAGGTGTTCATCGACGTGCTCAACGGCACGCTGTGGCAGCTCTGGGAGGCCGAGCGTGCCAAGGCGGGCCTGCAGCCCCCGAAGCAGGACGAGGCCAGCCAGCGCTACTTCAACGCCGCGGTGCTGGCGCTGTCCGACGCGACCTTCTACCCGGCGCCGCTGTACATGCAGCTTGCCGGCTTCAAGCAGGTCGAGGCCAGCGTGTTCCAGGTGGCGCGCGCGCCGGGCAAGATCATCGTGTACATCGGCGCGGGCCTGCTGATCCTGGGGGTGTTCACGATGCTGTACATACGCGAGCGCCGCGCCTGGTTCCTGGTCAAGGACGACGGCGAGGATGCCAGCAAGACGCTGATGGCGATGAGCACGAATCGGCGCACAATCGATTTCGAGCGTGAATTCGGCGCCATGCGGGACGCCGTCCTGCCCTCCGCGGCCAGGCCGGCCGCGGGCGGCGCCGATCCCAACTGAGAAGGACCCAAGCGATGGAACTGACAAGCAAGCACGCAGGCATCGACCTCGAGGGCGCAGGCCTGGAGCGGCGCTCCGGCCCGCTGGGCTACCTGAGCCGCCGCAGCGCCTACGACTGGGTGTTCCTGGCCCTCATCCTCGGCACCGACGGCTATGTGCTGCACCGATTCGGCGCGGCCATGGGCTACTGGGTGCAGCTGATCTTCCTGGGCGCCACCACGGCCCTGCTGTTGCTGGGCTGGGGCTGGAGCGCGCTGAAGAACCTGGCCATCGCGGTCGGGGTGCTGTCGGTGCTGGGCATCAGCCAGTACTACGGCCCCGGCGGAGTGCCGGTGCTGGCGCGGGGCGAGCAGGAGTTCCTGCTCAAGTTCTTCCTTTCCAGCCAGACGGCGATCCTGTGGATGGCCCTGCTGCTCTTCCTGTCCACGGCGAGCTACTGGGTGGGCATGTTCACCGGTCGGGTCACCGCGGCGGACGGCACGGCGCTGCGCGACGCGGGGGGCTGGCAGTCCAATTTCCCGCAGTACTTCGGCTCGCGCCTGGCCTGGGTCGGCGTCACCATGGCCCTGACCGGCACCATGATGCGCTGGTTCGAGAGCTACCTGGTCGGCCCCGACGTCGGCCACATCCCGCTGTCGAACCTGTATGAAGTGTTCGTGCTGTTCTCGTGGCTGACCACCACGCTGTACCTGTACATGGAGCACAAGTACCGCACCCGCTCGATGGGCGCCTTCGCCATGCTGGTGGTCAGCGCGGCGGTGGGCTTCCTGCTGTGGTACAGCCTGGTGCAGGGCGCCTACGAGATCCAGCCGCTGGTGCCCGCGCTGCAGAGCTGGTGGATGAAGCTGCACGTGCCGGCGAACTTCGTCGGCTACGGCTGTTTCGCGATCTCGGCCATGATCGGCTTCGCCTACCTGGTCAAGCTCAACGGCAACGAGAGCTCCTGGTGGAAGCTCACCCCGCTGTGGCTGCTGGGTTTCGTGATGTTCTTCGAACCTCTGGTGTTCCGCCAGGGCGGCATCTCGGAGTACTGGGGCGTGTTCGCCGGCATCTCGGCGCTGGCGGTGGCGGGCATCCTGTACGGGCGCCGGCGCATCGCCGAGCGCCTGCCGTCGCTGGAGGTGATGGATGACGTGATGTACAAGTCCATCGCCATCGGCTTCACCTTTTTCACCATCGCCACCATCCTGGGCGCGCTGTGGGCCGCGCAGGCCTGGGGCGGCTACTGGAGCTGGGACCCGAAGGAGACCTGGGCGCTGATCGTCTGGCTGAACTACGCCGCCTGGCTGCACATGCGCCTGATGAA
>JAKBBK010000045.1 GCA_021808525.1 Pseudomonadota bacterium | reverse complement strand
GCGGTGGTGCTGGGCGAATACGGCCAGACCCTGGGCATCGTCACCGTGCAGGACATCCTGGAGGCCATCGCCGGGGAGTTCAAGAGCCATCCCTCCGAGGAGCCCTGGGCCATCCAGCGCGAGGACGGATCCTGGCTGCTCGACGGCCTGATCCCCGTGGGCGACCTGAAGGACAAGCTGGCGCTGCGCTCGGTTCCCGAGGAGGAGAAGGCGCGCTACAACACCCTGGCCGGCATGCTCATGCTGCTGCTGGCGCGCCTGCCGCACACGGGCGACGTGATCGAATGGGAAGGCTGGCGCTTCGAGGTGGTCGACATGGACGGCAAGCGCATCGACAAGGTGCTGGTGTCGCGCCCCGCGCTGGAGCCGGCTCCGCCCTCCGCGCCGGAAGGCTGAGGGCGCCCGCGCCGCGGCGCCCTGCCCTCGGGCCCCGGCTCAGGCGCCGGGGCGCGCGCGGGTGGACAGGCGCGCGCCCAGCTCGCCGATGATGCCGCGGCGGAAGGCCAGCACGCACACCACGAAAATCCCGCCGATCACCATGCCCACCGAGTCGGCCAGGTGGGAGAACCAGGACAGGCCGGTGAGGTGCACAAGGAAACGGGCCACCAGGCCCATCTTGTCCTCCAGCACGGTGATGATCAGCGCGCCCAGCACGGGGCCGAGGTCGGTGCCCAGGCCGCCCACCAGGGTCATCAGGATCACCAGACCCGAGGTCGCCCAGTGCACGTCGTCCAGGGTCTCGAAGCCCATGACCACGGCCTTGAGCGCCCCGGCCAGGCCGGCGAAGGCGGCCGACAGCAGGAACACCCCCAGCTTGTAGCGCGCGGCGTTGTAGCCCAGGGAGACCAGGCGAGGCTCGTTCTCGCGCGAAGCCCGCAGGATCTGTCCGAAGGGCGAACGGTTGACCCGGCGCAGGAACCACCAGCTCAGCGCGAACACCGCGAGCACGAACTCGTACATCACCCGGTCGGAGTGCAGGGGCAGGCCCAGCAGGGTGCCTCGCGGGATGCCCTGCAGGCCGTCCTCGCCCCCCGTGAAGGGGGCCTGCAGGAAATAGAAGTAGACGATCTGTGCCAGCGCCAGGGTGATCATGGAAAAGTAGATGCCGTGTCGCCGCACGGCCAGCAGGCCCATGATCAGCCCCACGCCCAGCGCGAACACCATGCCCAGCAGCAGCCCCACCGGGGTCGGCACGTGCCACTGCGCCAGCGCCTGGCCGGCGATGTAGCCGGCGCCGCCGAACATGGCCGCGTGCCCGAAGGAAATCAACCCGCCATACCCGGCCAGCAGGTTGAAGGCGCAGGCCAGCAGCGCGAAACACAGGATGCGCATGCCCAGCACGGGATACAGGCCCAGCCACGGCGCCAGCGCGGCCAGCGCCAGCAGCAGCCACAGCCAGGTCCCTCGCAGTCCGGGCTTCATTTCTGCCTCCCGAACAGCCCCGCCGGGCGCAGGGTGAGCACCACGGCCATGAGCACGAACACCACCGTGTTGGCCATGGGCGCGTACAGCACCTTGGTCAGGCCCTCGACCAGGCCGAGCAGGAGCCCGGAGACGATGGAGCCCATGACCGAGCCCATGCCTCCGATGACCACGATCGCGAACACGGTGATGATCAGGTTCGAGCCCATCAGGGGCGAGACCTGGATCACCGGCGCGGCCAGCACGCCGGCCAACCCGGCCAGCGCGGCGCCGAAGCCGAAGGTCAGCATGACCAGCAGGGGCACGTTGATGCCGAAGCACTGCACCAGCGCCGGGTTCTCGGTGCCGGCGCGCAGGTACGAACCCAGGCGCGTGCGCTCGATCAGCGCCCAGGTGAGCACGCACATGACCACGCTGGCCAGCACGGCGAAGGCGTGGTAGACGGGCAGGAACATGAATCCCAGGTTCAGCACCCCACCGAGCTGGGACGGGGCATTGAAGGGCTGGCCGGCCACGCCGAAGGCGGAGCGAAAGCCCCCTTCGAGCAGCAGGGTCAGGCCGAAGGTCAGCAGCAGGCCGTAGATCGGGTCCATGCCCCGGAGCCGGCGCAGCATCAGGCGCTCGACCAGCATGCCGAAGGCCCCCAGCAGCAGGGGCGACAGCAACAGCATCCACCAGTAGCCCAGGTGGAAGTACTGGCCGCCGATCCACGCCAGCATCGCGCCCATCATGAAAAAGGCGCCATGCGCGAAATTCACCACGTCCATGAGCCCGAAGATGACGGCCAGGCCCAGCGACAACATCGCGTAGAAGGCGCCGTTGACCAGGCCCAGCATCAGCTGGCCCAGCAACAGCGGCAGGGGAAATCCGAACAGCTCAGTCAATCAGGGCCTCGATCGGGCAGGAAGCGGCGCGCAGCACGCGGGGATGCCGCGGCGGCGGCGCGAGCCCTGCCCGCGCCGCCGCCGCAAGGCCGTTTACTTCGCCAGCGGACAACCGTAGTCGGCGATCGGGCCGAAGGCATCGGCGCCGGGGATCTTCTGCACGATGTTGTACAGGTCCCACTCGCCCTTGGACTGCGCGGGGGTCTTGACCTGGGCCAGGTACATGTCGTGGATCATCAGGCCGTTGGGAGCCAGATAGCCGCCATGCATGAACATGTCGTTGACCTTCATCTTGCGCAGTTCGGCCATGACCTTGTCACCCTCGGTCGTGCCCGCCGCCTTCACCGCATTCAGGTAGGTCATGGTCGCCGAGTAGTCGGCGGCCTGGACGAAGGTGGGCATCACGTGGCGCTCCTTGTAGAAGCGCTGGGCCCAGGCGCGCGACTGCGCGTCCTGGTTCCAGTACCACGGCGTGGTCAGGTACAGGCCCTGGGCCGAGGGCAGGCCGATGCTGTGGATGTCGGTGACGAACAGCAGCAGGCCCGCCAGCTTCATGGTCTTGGTGATGCCGAACTGGGTGGCCTGCTTGATGGAGTTCACCGAATCTCCGCCGGCGTTGGCCAGGCCCAGCACCTGGGCCTTGGAGGCCTGGGCCTGCAGCAGGTAGGAGGAGAAATCGGCCGAGGCCAGCGGCGCGTACACCTGGCCCAGCACCTTGCCTCCGTTGGCCTCGACCACCTTCGCCGCGTCGCTCTGCAGCGACTTGCCGAAGGCGTAGTCGGCGGTCAGGAAGTACCAGGTCTTGCCGCCCTTCTCCACGATGGCCTTGCCCGTGCCGCGGGCCAGCGCCGTGGTGTTGTAGGCGTACATGTCGGTGTAGGGCGTGCACTCCTTGCCCACGATGGTCGAGGCGCCGCCGCCGATGTCGATGAAGGGCTTCTTGTAGCTCGCCGCCACGCGCTCCATGGCCAGCGCGGTGGCGCTGTTGGTGCCGGCGATGAGCATGTCGGCGCCGTCCTGGCTGAAGAATTCCTTGGCCTTGCCGGCGGCCAGATCGGCCTTGTTCTGGTGGTCGAAGGTCAGCAGCTCGACCTTGCGGCCCAGCACCGAGCCGCCGAAATCGTGGATGGCCATCTTGATCGCGTCCACGCCGCCGGGGCCGTCGATGGCCGAGTACACGCCGGACATGTCGGTGATGAAGGCCAGCTTGACGGGGGCTGCGGCCTGCGCCGAGGCGGCGCTGAGGGCCAGGACGCCGGCCACGGCGAGGGACAATCGGCTCAATTTCATGTCAGTCTCCTTGTTTGTAGTACGTCGATGAACCACCACTACACGCCGAGCAGCTGCTCCAGCCGTTCGCGTTTGCCCGGCAATTCCTCGCGCGAGAATTGCTCGACGATGCGCCCACGTTCCATGACGTAGAAGCTGTCGGCCAGCCTTGCCGAGAAATGAAAATTCTGCTCCACCAGCAGGATCGAGAAACCCCGGTCGCGCAGCGAGGTGATGGCGCGGCCCAGCGCCTGCACGATCACCGGGGCCAGGCCCTCGGAGATCTCGTCCAGCAGCAGCAGTCGCGCGCCGGTGCGCAGGATGCGCGCCAGCGCCAGCATCTGCTGTTCGCCCCCGGACAGACGCGAGCCGGGGCTGCGCGCGCGCTCCTTGAGATTGGGGAACAGGGTGTCGATCTCCTCCAGGCTCAGGCCCTCGAAGCCCGTGCGCAGCAGCGGAGGCAGCAGCAGATTCTCGCGCGTGGACAGGCTGGCGAAGATGCCGCGTTCCTCGGGGCAGTAGCCCACGCCGAGCCCGGCCACGCGGTGCGGCGCCACCTTCTCGAGATCCTGTCCGAACACGCGGATACTGCCGCTGCGCGCGCTGGTCAGGCCCATGATGGCGCGCAGCGTGCTGGTGCGCCCGGCGCCGTTGCGCCCCAGCAGGCACACCGTGCGCCCCACCGGAACCTGCAGGTCCACGCCATGCAGCACATGGGATTCGCCGTACCAGGCGTGCAGGCCGCGGATGTCCAGCGCGAGTTCCGCGCCCTGGCCGGCGGCGACGCCCTGCGCGGGCTCGCGCGTCGGGCTGTGGGTGGAATTCATGCCGCCAGTTCCTCCGCCGCCTCGCCCATGTAGGCGCTGATCACCTCGGGATTGGCGGAGACCTCCGCGTAACTGCCCTCGGCCAGCTTGCGCCCGCGCTGCATCACCGTCACACGGTCGCAGATGCGCGAGATCACCGACATGTTGTGCTCGACCATCAGCACGGTGCGCCCCTTGGCCACGCGAGCGATCAGCTCGGTCACGCGCTCCACGTCCTCGTGCCCCAGGCCTTGCGTGGGCTCGTCCAGCAGCATCAGCCGAGGCTCCAGCGCCAGCGTGGTGGCCAGTTCCAGCGCGCGCTTGTGGCCGTAGGGAAGGTTCACCGCCAGCTGATCCGGCCGGTCGCCCAGCCCGACCTGCTCCAGGTAATGCAGCGCGCGTTCGTTCAGACGGTCCAGGCGCGCCGGGGAAGCCCAGAACTGCCAGGCCATGCCGGCCGCACGCTGCATGCCCACGCGCACGTTGTCCAGCAGGCTCATGTGCCCGAAGGTCGCGCTGATCTGGAAGGATCGCACCAGGCCCAGGCGCGCCACCTGGGCCGGTTGCATGCGCGTGATGTCGCGCCCGTCGAACACGATGCTGCCCGCGGTGGGCTCCAGGAACTTGGTCAGCAGGTTGAAGCAGGTGGTCTTTCCGGCCCCGTTGGGGCCTACGAGGGCGTGGATCGAAGACTCCGCGATGTCCAGGTCCATATCCTGCACTGCAGCAAAGCCTGCGAATTGTTTGGTCAGGCCCCGGGCCCGCAGAATCTGATTTGTCGACATGTCGTGGGCGCGATTGAACGCCGCATTTTGCGGCACTGCGGCGAGGCCTTACAAGCTCCTCCGCCCCGGGGAAACCCTGGGCGCATGACCTCAGCGCGCACCTGGACTTGCACCAGCCCGCACTCGAAGACCTTGCGAACGAAAGGCCTTAACGAACTGCGGGAAAATTCGCCGATGTCCCTCGACTTTCTCGCCCCGACCGACGCGACGGCCGCACCGGTCCCCGCGGCGGCCGCTGGCGCCCAACCGGACGCGCAGCTGCCGGCGCTGCGCCAGACCTTCACCCGCCTCGGGCCCGAGTTCTACAGCAGCCATGCGCCCCAGGGCCTGCCCGAGCCTCGGCTGCGCCTGGTCAGCGAGGACGCGGCACGCCTGCTCGGGCTGCGCGCTCCGGACCCCGAGCAGCCGCTGCAGTCGCAGTCCTGCGCGCAATGGGCCCATGTATTCAGCGGCAATGCCGCGGCCGCCGAGCCGGCCGGGTCCGCCGGCTGCGGGGCGATCAGCACGGTCTACGCCGGGCACCAGTTCGGCAACTGGGCCGGGCAGCTCGGCGACGGGCGCGCGCACCTGCTGGGGGAGGCGCCGGCGCCCGACCCCGCGCAGGCCCAGGGCCACGGCTGGTGGGAAGTGCAGATCAAGGGCGCCGGGCGCACGCCCTGGTCGCGTCATGCCGACGGTCGCGCCGTGCTGCGCTCCTCGCTGCGCGAATTCCTGTGCAGCGAGGCCATGTGGCACCTGGGCGTGCCGACCACCCGCGCCCTGTGCCTGGTGGACTCGGATCTGCCGGTACGACGCGAAAGCATCGAGCGCGCCGCGGTGGTGGCGCGCCTGAGTCCCAGTTTCCTGCGTTTCGGGCATTTCGAGCATTTCAGCCATTCGGGCCGCCACGACGCGCTGCGCAGGCTGGTCGACTACGCCGTGGAGCGCCTGTACCCCCAGGCCGCGCAGGCCTCCAACCCGGCCCTGGCCCTGCTGCGCGAGGTGGGCGCGGCCACGGCGGCGCTGGTGGCGCGCTGGCAATGCGTGGGTTTCGTGCACGGGGTGATGAACACCGACAACATGTCGATGCTGGGCTGGACCATCGACTACGGCCCCTTCGGTTTCGTCGACGCCTTCGACCCCGGCTACACGCCCAACACCACCGATGCCTACGGGCGCTACGCCTGGGCGCGCCAGCCCGCGGTGGCGCGCTGGAACCTGCTGGCCCTGGCCCAGGCGCTGCTGCCGCTGATCGGCGACGAACAGTCGGCGCGCGACGCGGTCGAGGAATTCGCCGACCATTTCATGCCGGCGATGCGCGACGGCATGCAGGACAAGCTGGGGCTCGGCCCGGCACGCGACGACGACCCCGACCTGGTGCAGGACTGGATCGATCTGCTGGCCGCCTGCCGCGCCGACTGGACCATCGCGCACCGGCAGCTGGCCCATTGCGTCGCGCGGCCGCAGGCCGGTGTGCCCGACGCGCTGCAGGCGCAGTTCGCGGCCTGGCCGCAGCGTCTGCAGGACTGGCTGGAGCGCCTGCAGCGCCGGCTCGACGGGCTCGACGCCGCGCAGCGTGCGCAGCGGGCCGAGCGCATGCTCCGGGTCAACCCCTGCTACGTGCTGCGTCATCACCTGGGCCAGGAGGCGATCGCCCGGGCCGAGGCCGGCGACTTCGGCGCCGCGCGGCGCCTGCAACGGGTGCTGCGCCGGCCCTACGAGGAACAACCGGGCTGCGAGGATCTGGCCGCCGCCCCTCCGGCCGATGCCGGGCCGCCCGTGCTTTCGTGCTCGTCCTGAGCCAGATTCGATGCCCGGTACGCGAACGTAGGACAATGTGGGGCGGAGCGTCGCGCGGCCCAGCCCGGCACGCGCAATCCCCGAGGAACGAACATGTCGACCCACCCTGCCCCCCCGACGGACCCCGACCAGGATCGTGCGTGGCGCGAGCGCCTGAGTCCGGAGCAATACCAGGTCACGCGCCGCAGCGCGACCGAGCGCCCCTTCAGCGGCAAGTACTGGAACCACCAGGACACCGGCGCCTACCGCTGCGTGTGCTGCGGAGCCCCGTTGTTCGAGTCGGACACCAAGTACGACGCCGGCTGCGGCTGGCCGAGCTTCACCGCGCCGGCACCGGGTGCCCGGGTGGCCGAGCACGTCGACCGCAGCCACGGCATGGTGCGCACGGAGGTGCGCTGCGCCAACTGCGAGGCCCACCTCGGGCATGTGTTCCCCGACGGCCCGGGCCCCACCGGGCTGCGCTATTGCATCAATTCGGCCTCGCTGGACTTCGAAGCCCGAACCGGGGAGCCGCCAGCCGCGGCACCGGCGGACGCCGACTCCCGCTGAGTCCCTGCCCCTTCCGCCCCTTCCGTCCCCGCCGCACGACCCAGACCTTTCGATGAAACTGCTGTTCGATTTCTTCCCGATCATCCTGTTTTTCGTCGCCTTCAAGTTCGGCGGCATCTACGTGGCCACCGCGGTGGCCATCGCCGCCACCGTGCTGCAGATCGGCTGGGTGTGGCTGCGCCGGCGCCGCGTGGAGCCCATGCTGTGGGTCAGCCTGGTGATCGTGGTGCTGTTCGGCGGGGCCACGCTGCTGCTGCACGACGAGACCTTCATCAAGTGGAAGCCCACGGTGCTGTACTGGGTCTTCGCACTGAGCCTGGCCGGCGGCCAGTTGCTGATGCGTCGCAACCTGATCCGCTCCCTGCTGGGCAGCCAGCTCGAGCTGCCCGAGGCGGCGTGGACGCGCCTGAACTGGTCATGGACGGGTTATTTCGCGCTCATGGGCGTGGTCAACCTGTGGGTGGCCTACACCTTCTCGACGGCTGCCTGGGTGAACTTCAAGCTGTTCGGCAGCCTCGGGCTGACCCTGGTGTTCGCGGTGCTGCAATCCCTGCTGATCGCCCGCTACCTGCCCTCCAAGGCGCCCTGAGGACCCGATGACCCGCCAGCAACGCATCGAGCAGGCCCTGCGCGAGGCCTTTCCGGGCGACGACACGCGGGTCGAGGACCTGTCCGCGCAGCACCATGGGCACGCCGGCTTCGACTCCCTGGGCAGCCATTTCCGGGTGTGCGTACGCAGTGCGCGCTTCGCCGGCCTGGGGCCTCTTGCGAGGCATCGCCTCGTGTATGATGCCCTGGATCCTCTGCTGCGGCAGGAAGTCCATTCGGTGACGCTGGACCTGCGCCCTCTCTGAGAGAGCGTGAGAGCGGCGACTTCGGCCCTCGGGTCCGTGCAGGCAGGCTGCCGGCGCGGGCGACCCGATCGGATCGCCGGCGAGCTCGCCGGCGATCCCTCTTGCCCTGCTGGTCGAGAAATCCGTTCATCGCACGTTAATCCGCGGTTTTTGCCACGTTCCTCCAGGCTGATTGCCCCATGACCCTGCTCCGTACCAAACTCCTTCCCGCCGCTGTCGCGCTGGCCCTGTTCAGCCCGCTGGCGATGGCGCAGAACGCCGCCACCGTCAACGGCAAGCCGATCTCCGAGTCGCTGGTCGACGCCGTCGCCGCCAACATGGCCAAGCAGCAAGGCCAGCAGGTCACGCCCCAGCTCAAGGAGCAGATCAAGAAGGAAATGATCCTGCGCGAGGTGATGGTGCAGCAGGCCGAGAAGATGGGCCTGCTCAAGAAGCCCGAGATCCAGGACGAGCTGGAGATCAACCGCCAGAACGTGCTGATCCGCGCCGTGCTGGGCGACTACCTGAGCAAGCACCCGATCACCGACGCCCAGGTGAAGGCCAAGTACGACCAGTTCGCCAAGTCCTTCGGCAGCACCGAGTACGAAGCGCAGCACATCCTGGTGCCGACCCAGAAGGAGGCCGAGGACGTGATCGCCCAGCTCAAGAAGGGTGCGAAGTTCTCCGTGCTGGCCAAGAAGTACTCCAAGGACACCGGCTCGGCCGCCAACGGCGGCAAGCTGGGCTGGTCCACCCCGGGCAACTTCGTTCCGGCCTTCGCCGATGCGATGACCAAGCTCAAGCCCGGCCAGTACACCACCACCCCCGTGCAGACCCAGTTCGGCTGGCACGTGATCAAGCTCGACGCCACGCGCCCGGCGAAGCCGCCCGCGATGGAACAGCTGCGTCCCCAGATCGTGCAGGAGCTGCAGCGCGAGGAAGTGCAGAAGTACCAGCAGGAACTGCTGGCCGGAGCGAAGGTCACCCAGTAACTTCGCTTCGATCCCCGCGAAAAGCCGGCCGATTGCGCCGGCTTTTTGTTGGGCGCTCGCCGACCGACATGGGGGACCATGCGGCGGGTCGCGTGACGTCTTGTTACGTCGTCCCGTGCATCTCAAGCTAGAACTGAACAAAACACCAAGGTCTCCACCTCACACCGCCAGCGACAATCCACAGCCTCGGCACGCAACCCGGGCGCGCGAGCGAGACCTCAGCACAGGGAGGATCGCCATGGTTGCCGTACCCCAGAGCTCGTCCGGACTGCGCCGCGACGCACGCATCATCGGCCTGCTGTTCGCCAGCACCACCAGCATGATCGGTTCGGGCTGGCTGTTCGGCGCCTTTCACGCATCGAAGATCGCCGGCCCGCTGAGCCTGTGGAGCTGGATCGCGGGGGCAGTGATCGTCATGCTCATCGCGCTGTGTTTCGCGGAACTCGCGGCACTGTTTCCGCGTGCCGGCGCGCTGGTGCACATGAGCCACGCCACCCATGGCGCCGCGCTGGGACGCCTGTGGGGCTGGATGCTGTTCCTGGCCTATGTGGCGGTGCCGGCGGTCGAGGCCGAGGCGGTGGTCACCTATGCCAACAACTACCTGCCCTATTTCCTGCAGCCCCAGGGCGGCGGGGTCCTGTCCCTGACGGGTTTCGTGGCCTGCGCCGTGCTGCTGGGGGTGTTCGCAGCGCTCAATCTCATGGCGGTGCGCAGGCTGCTGGGGGTCAACTCGACCATCACCTGGTGGAAGATCGCGGTGCCGCTGCTCACGGCGCTGGCGCTGATCGTGGTCGGCCTGCGCGTGCACTGGCCGTCGGGTAGCTCGGTGTGGACCGTGGATCGCGGCGGCTACGGCTTCGAGGACGTGTTCCTGGCCCTGCCCGCCGCCGGCATCGTGTTCAGCTACCTGGGCTTTCGCACGGCCATCGACCTCGGCGGGGAAAGCCGCAATCCGGGCAGAGCCATCCCACTGGCGGTCATAGGCTCGGTGCTGCTGTCGGCCGCGGTCTACATCCTGCTGCAACTGGGCTATCTGCTGGCGCTGCGGCCCGCGGACATCGCGGGCGGGTGGGCGCACGTGGCCTTTTCCGGCGACGCGGGCCCCTTCGCCGCCCTGGCCGCCAGCCTCGGCATGGGCTGGCTGGCGACCATCCTGTACATCGACGCCTACATCTCTCCGGGGGGCACGGGCCTGATGTACGTGACCGGCGGCTCGCGCATCCTGTTCGCCGTGGGCGAACTGCGCGCCGGGCCCGGCTGGCTCACGCGACTCAACGGCTCGCAGGTGCCCCTGCTGTCGGTGCTGGTCATGTGGGCGGTCGGCGTGCTGTTCCTGCTGCCTTTCCCCGCCTGGCAGAAAATGGTCAACTACATCACCTCGGTCACCGTGCTCACCTTCGGACTGGGGCCGGTGGTGCTGCTCATCCTGCGCGAGCATCAAGCCGAGCGCGAGCGCGAGTTCAGGCTGCCCGCGGCCGGGCTCATCGCGCCCCTGGCCTTCGTGGCCAGCAACTGGATCGTCTACTGGACCGGCTACCAGACCAACTCCTTCCTGTTCATCCTCGTGGCGGTGGGCTTCGCGCTGTACGCCGCCTGGTATCACCTGCTCGCCGGCAAACCCGCCGGGGAGTTCGGCTGGAAGCACATTTCCTGGCTGCTCGCGTGGTTCGGAGGCATGTGGATCCTCTCGGCGCTGGGAGACGTCGGCGGGGGCTACGGCGTGCTGAGCTTCTGGCCCGGAGTCATCCTGGTGGCGATCTGGAGCCTGCTGGTGATCTGGCTGGCCCGGCGCGCCGCGCTGCCCGCCGAGCAGATCGCCCGCGAGATGATGCGCATCGAGTCCACGCAGTGAGCGCGCGCGGCAGGCCTTCCCCCTGCGGCATCCGGCGGCCGATTCGCCGCTGACGCGCGGTTGATGGGCCGGAGGGACCGGCGCAGAATCAGGCGCTGGTCCCTTTCCGGTGTTCCAACAGCCCGCTCGTCTCGATGCCCATGGCCGTCAACTTCGAACTCCACGATCTGATCGCGTTCCGCGCCGTGGCCGAACTGGGGAACTTCCGCAAGGCGGCGGAGGCCGTGCATATTTCCCAGCCCGCCTTCAGCCGGCGCATCGACAAGCTGGAGCAGTCCCTGGGCATCCGCCTGCTTGAGCGCACCACGCGCGAGGTCAAGCTGACGGCCGTGGGCCGGGAATTCGCCCGCAGCATCAGCAGCCTGCTCGACGGACTCGACGAGACCCTGTTGAGCGTGCGGGGCATCGGCACCGGGCGCATGGGCGAGGTGTGCATCGCCTGCGTGCCGTCGACGGTCTATTACTTCCTCTCCAACGTGATCCAGCGCTACCGCAGCCAATACCCCAAGTTGCGGGTACGCGTATTCGACGCCAGCGCCAACGAGGTGTTGACGGCTGTGTCCAGCGGGGAGGCTGATTTCGGGATCAATTTTCTCGGGGGTTCGGAAGCCGAGATCGACTATCGGCCGCTGCTGACGGAGCGTTTTGTCATTGCCTGCCGCCGCGATCATCCGCTGGCCGCCCGTCGCAAGGCCACCTGGCGCGACCTGGAGGAGCACGACTTCATCCTCACGGCGAAGTCCTCGGGCAACCGGCTGCTGCTCGATCAGGCGCTGGCCGGTACCTCCACCCGCCTGCGCCCGGTCTACGAGGCGCAGCATGTCACCACCCTGCTCGGCCTGGTCGAGGCCGGGCTGGGCGTGGCCGCGGTGCCCTCGCTGGCCATGCCCCAGTACGAGCATCCGCTGCTCATGAGCATTCCCCTGGGCGAGCCCCAGGTCACGCGGCGCATCGGCCTGATCAAGCGCAAGGGCCGCCAACTCTCGCCCGAGGCCCAGCAGCTCTACGACTTCGTCGCCGCCCGGCGGCCGGGGTCCCGGAGCGCCGGACCGGCCGTGCCTGCCCCGACGCCCAAGGCGCCCAAGGCGCCCAGGGAGCCCAGGGAGCCCAGGGAGCCCGATGCGGCACGGCCGCCCTCGCGTCGCGCCCCGCGCTGAGTCAGCGCAGCGTGGCGAGCACCCGGTCCACCATCACCCCGGACTGGCCCAGGTAGTTCGCGGGATCGAGCATGCGCTCCAGGCCGGCGCGATCCACGTGCGCCGAGATCTCGGGATGGGCGCACAGCAACTCGAGCAGGGGCCTGCCCTCGGCGAGGGCCTGGCGGCACAGGTCGTAGACCAGGTCGTGCGCGTACTCGCGTCCGATGTACTTGCCCAGGCCCATCATCACCGCCTCGCTCATGACCAGGCCGTCGGTCAGGTCCAGGTTGCGCCGCATGGCCGCGGCATCGACCTGCAGGCCTTCCAGCACATGACGGCTCTGGCGCAGCGCGCCGGCCATCAGGCAGAAGGCCTCGGGCAGCACGATCCACTCGATTTCCCAGGGTCCGGTGGAGCGCTCGTGGTCGGCGACCATGGCGTCCATGAGCGAGGCCGCGTGCTGGCGCACCACGCTGATCGCGGCGTGGATGTAGCAACTCGCGATGGGATTGCGTTTCTGGGGCATGGTGGACGAGGATCCGCGTCCATGGTGATAGGGCTCGTAGACCTCGCCCACCTCGGTCTGCATCATCAGCTTGACGTCCATGCTCAGCTTGCCCAGGGTTCCGCCCACGAGCCCGAGGAACGCGCCCACCTCGGCGATGTTGTCCCGGATGGTGTGCCAGGCGATCAGCGGCTGCTCGAGCCCGAGCTCGGCGCACAGCCCGGCCTGGGTTTGCATGGCCCCCTGCTCCAGCGAGGCCAGGGTGCCGGCGGCGCCGGCGAACTCGCCCACCAGCACCCGTTTCCTGAGCTGCGCCAGGCGTTCGCGGTGGCGCTCGATGGCCGACAGCAGACCGGCCATCTTGTAGCCGAAGGTCACCGGGATCGCCTGCTGCAGATTGCTGCGCCCGATCATCGGCGTATCCCGATGATCACGGGCCAGCCGGGCCATGGCGGCGGAGATTCCCGCCAGCTCGCGCTCGACGATCGCCAGCGCCTCGCGGATCTGCAGCACGGTGGCGGTATCGGTGATGTCCTGGGTGGTGGCGCCCCAGTGACAGTACTCGCCCAGCTTGTCGCGGCACAGGGCGTTGAGCTGGGAGACCACGCCCAGCACGGGGTAGCCGATGCGCTCGGTCTGCTCGCGCAGCCGGGCCATGTCGATCTGCCCGACTTCGCAATGTCGAGCGATCTCGTCGGCGGCCTCCTGGGGAATCAGGCCCAGGCGCGCCTGCACGACGGCCAGCGCGCGCTCGATGTCCAGGTATTTCTGGGTACGGTTCTCGTCGGACCATACCTGGCGCATCTCGTCGCTGCTGAAAATGCCCTGGAAGATGGTGGAATCGATGATGGAGGAAGCCATGGTGCGAATCTCGGAGGAATGAAGAAAGTCAAGGCCCGGCCCGGCGCAGCACGCGCAGGGCCTGGAGTACGACGGGACGGTCCACCATGCGCCCATCGACGCTGGCGGCCCCTGTTGCGCTCTGGTCCGCGGCCACGACGCGGCGCGCCCAGTCCACGGTCGCGGCATCCGGGGCGATGGCCGCGTGCACCGGCTCGATCTGGCTCGGATGGATACACAGTTTGGCGCCGAACCCCCTGCGCCGGAACCACGACCAGTCCGACAGCAGCCGGGCCTGGTCCTGGAGTTGCGGGGTCACGCCGGCCACCGGCGGCGCCAGCCCGGCCAGGCGCGATGCGAGCACGATGTGCGCCGCCGCCTGCTCCAGGGGAGCCGGGTCGTGGTCGATGTCCAGGTCCAGGTCGACGGCGAAGTCCAGCGTGCCGAAGACCAGGCGCAGCACCCCGGGGGCCTCGGCGATGCCGCGGCAGGCCTCGATGCCCCGCGCGCTTTCCACCAGGGGCAGCACGCGGGCCTCGGGCACCGCGCGAAGCACCTGCGCGACCTGCTGCGCGTGCTCCACCTTGGGAAGCATGACCTGGCGCAGGCCCGATGCGACAAGCAGTTGCAGATCCTCCGCGAAAAAACGCGAGCCGGCGTCGTTGACGCGCAGGGCGATGCGATCCAGCGCAGCGGGCTGCTGCCGCGCGGCCCAGGCCAGGACCAGCTCCCTGGCCTGTCCCTTGGAGCTCGCATCCACCGCGTCCTCGAGGTCGATCACCACCACGTCGGCCGCGCTGTGCGCCGCCTTGTCGAAGCGCTCGGGCCGAATCCCCGGAACGAACAGATAACTGCGCGCCTGCCGGCTCATACCGCCTTCTCCACGCGCAGCGCCGCGATGGCGTCGGCGTCCAGCCCGAGTTCGCGCAGGATGGAGTCGGTATGCTCGCCCAGGGCCGGCACCGCATCCATGCGCGGCTCGCCATCGTCCCAGCTGCCCGGAGGCAGCAGCGCCGGCAGGGGCCCCACGGGCGAGTCGATCTGCCTCCAGCGTCGGCGCGCGCGAAGCTGGGGGTGATCCCAGACTTCCTGCATGGTGTTCACGCGGGCGTTGGCGATCTGCGCCTGCTGCAGGCGCTCCACGACCTGGGGTGCGCTCAGTTCGCGGAAGGCCTCGACGATGATCTGGCGCAGGGCCTCGCGGGCGGCCACGCGCCTGGCGTTGCCGCTGAAGCGGGGATCCGCGGCCAGCGCCGGCTGCAGCAGGACCTTGTCGCAAAAACTCAGCCACTCCCGCTCGTTCTGCAGGCCCAGCATCACGCTGGCGCCGTCCGCGCCGGTCGGGAAGGGGCCGTAGGGGTAGATGGTGGCATGCGAGGCCCCGGTGCGCGGCGGCGGAGCCGCTGCGTCGAAAGCGTAGTACAGGGGATAGGAGGTCCACTCGGTGAGCGATTCCAGCATGGAAATGTCCACCCTCCGACCCACCCCGCTGCGCCCACGCTCCAGCAGGGCCGCCAGGATGCTGGAATAGGCGTACATGCCCGCCGAGATGTCGGCGATCGACGGCCCGGCCTTGCAGGGCTCCTCGGGGGTGCCCGTCACCGACAGGAAGCCCGATTCGCTCTGGATCAGCAGGTCGTAGGCCTTGCGATCCCGGTAGGGGCCGTCGGCGCCGTAGCCGGAGATGTCACACACGATGATCGAGGGCTTGTCCCTGGCCAGCGAGGCGTGGTCCAGGCCGAGCCGTTCGCTGGCGCCGGGAGCCAGGTTCTGCACGACCACATCGGCCTTTTCCAGCACCAGGCGCTGCAGGATCCGGCGCGCCGCCGGGTGCTTGACGTCCAGGGTCAGGCTCTCCTTGCTGCGATTGGCCCAGACGAAATGCGAGGCCATCCCGCGAACCCGGGTGTCGTAGCCCCGCGCGAAATCGCCCACGCCGGGGCGCTCGATCTTGATGACCCGGGCGCCGAGGTCGGCGAGATGGCGGGTGGCCAGAGGCGCGGCGATCGCGTGCTCGAGCGTGACGACGGTGAGACCTTGTAGAGCTTGCATGAGAAATCGGCTTCGGGTCGCGCGCTCAGCGCAGGGTCGCCACGGCGTCCATGGTGAGCCAACCCTCGTGGTCCTCCCCCCAGAGCCGTACCGTGCGGGAATCGGCCTGCGGAGCGCCGCAGACCGTGAAGGGATGGAGATCGAAGGTGGGACGGCGCGCGCGAAAGCTGAACGCCGCGACCTCGGCCTCGGGAAGCTGGCGATGCAGCAGGTCCAGCAGCAAGGTGGCGATCAGCGGGCCGTGCACCACCAGCCCCGGGTAGCCCTCGACCTCGGTCACGTACTTGCGGTCATAGTGGATGCGATGGCCGTTGAAGGTCAGCGCCGAGTAGCGGAACAGCAGCACGTCGTCCGGCACGACGACCCGCCTCCACGTGGCGGCCGTGGCCGCCGGGGCCGCCGCCGGCGGTGGCTCGACGTCACCCGGCTGGCGGGCCTGGCGGTACACGATGTCGTGGAACTCGACGATCGCGGGATCGGCCGCGCCGTTGCACCGAATCTCGTGGCGCAGCTTCACGAAGGCCAACGGGCCCGTGCGACCCTGCTTGTGGCTCAGGTCGACGACGGTGCTGGTGCGCTGCAGGACATCGCCCACGCGCACCGGGGCATGGAACTCGAACTGGCTCCCCGCCCACATGCGCCGCGGCAGGTCGATGGGGGGCAGGAAGCCGCCGCGCCTGGCGTGACCGTCCGGACCGATGTCGCTCTGGCGCTCGGTGGGCAGGAAATACAGCCAGTGCCACAGCGGCGGCAGCACCATGCCGGGGCGGATGTCGAGGGGTTCCCGATCCAGCGTGGCCCGCAGCCCCCGCAGGGGCGCGGGGCTCACCACGTCGTCGCGCGTCTGGCTGCGGCCGATCCACTCGCTCGAATCGCTCATCACGCGGCCTCCTCGCGGCCCGGGGCCGCTCCATGCAGCGCCTCCAGGGAACGTCCGGTGGTGGAGGTCCCGAACAGGCCCACGATCGCGGACACCGCCAGCCAGCAGGCCGCGATGTAGACAAACACGCTGCCGTAACCGTAGGCCTCGAACAGCAGGCTGACCACGAAGGGGCCGAGCACGTTGGCCAGTCGGCCCACGCCATAGGTCAGGCCCATGCCCGTGGAGCGAACCTCGGTGGGAAAGAGTTCCGGCGTGTAGGTGTACAGGCCGACCGCCATGGCCTGGATGCTGAGCATCACCAGTGCGCCGAACACCAGGATCGCCGCCGGCTGGAAGGACAGGCCGAAGCCCAGGCCGAAGGCCGCGATGAGCATGCCGTCGACGGTGATGAACCAGCGCCGCTCGAAGCGCTCCACCAGGTAGGACGCGAGGATGGCCCCCAGGGGATTGCACACGGCGATCACGCTGGCGAAGGTCAGCGAATGCACGACCGAGAAGCCATGCTTGACCAGCAGGGTGGGAACCCAGGCCACGAAGCCGTAGAAGCCGAGGGTCTGGAACACCCACACCAGCAAGAGGATGATGGTCCGATGGCGTTCCGCGGGCTCGAACAGGCGCGACAGCGGAACCCGACGACCGTAGTCGATGGGTTCACGCTGCAGGTGCACGGCGGCTGCCGCGCGGGCAGCCGGGCGCGCGGCGGCCAGGGCCTCGAGTTCCTCCACGATCTGCAGCGCCTGGGCCTCGCGATGACGGCGCAGCAGCCAGCGCGGAGACTCCTTCATGCGCGCGACGAACACCAGGGCGATCAGCCCCAGGCTGCCCCAGACGAACACCGCACGCCAGCCCCAGGGCGCCATGGGCACGAAGGTCCTGGCGAACCAGGCCGTGGCGGGAATGCCCACCAGGCCCACGGTCATGATGCGCCCCATGGTCTTGCCACGTGCGCTCGCCGGAAAGAATTCGCTCACATAGGTGTTGGCCGTGACCGTCATGCCCGACAGGCCCACGCCGGTGAGAAAGCGGAAGGCCGCCAGCGACAGCACGTTCCAGGATGCGGCATTGAGCAGCGAGAACAGCGCATAGCACAGCACGGTCAGGACCAGCGCGCGCTTGCGTCCGATCGCATCGGCCAGCCAGCCGGCCGTGACCGCGCCGAGGAACATGCCCCCGAAACTCGCGGAGGTGATGAAGGCCACCGAACCGACGGCGATATGCCAGGCCTTCATCACCCCGGGTGCGGCGAAGGCGAAGGTGTTGAGATCGGCAAACTCGAAGAAGTAGGCGAATGCCAGCGCAAAAATCGCCGTCCTGTGGTGCGGTGTGATCGGAAGCCGATCCATCCGCTCGCTGATGCTGGAACTAGACATGGGTCTCCTCGTGGTTCTGGGTGGATTCGCCGTGATTCGCGATAGGCGCTCGGCAGCTTCGGCCTGCCTGCAGGCGCCAGCGAAATCATTATGGGCAGGGGCGTCGCCGGGGAGAATTGCATGCTTTGCATGGCTTCATGCACGCGACGGCGCACGCCCGCGACGGGCATGGCGCGCCGCGCCCGCGGCGCACGGCCGGGGCTCGAACTCGATGGCGAAGCCGGCTGCGAGCCGGGCAGCGAGCCGGAGCGAGAGCTGGGGACCGATGCGGGTCCGCGGTGTTCAGTCCGTGGCCGGACCCGGGGCCGCGGAGGCCACCGGCGGCGCATCGGCCGCGGCGGCGTCCCGCGCGAAGATCTCGCGCAATTCCGCCTCGCTGAGGGTTTCCTGCCGCAGCAGGCGCGCGGCGCCCAGCTCCAGGGCCTCGCGGCGCTGCTGCAGGATGGAGCGTGCGCGCTCGAAGGCGCCCGCCGTCAGCTCGCGCACCGCGCAGTCGATCTCGCGCGCCGTCTGCTCGCTGTAGTTGCGTTGCGGGGGCACCGGCGTTCCCAGCAGGTTCTGCGGCGCGTCCTCCAGCGCGACCTGGCCCAGCGAGTCCACCATGGCGTAGCGCGTGGCCATGCTGCGCGCGATGTCGCTGGCCTTGGCCAGGTCGTCGGCGGCTCCCGTCGACCAGGCGCCGAACACCAGCGACTCGGCCGCGCGCCCGCCCATGAGCACGGCCATCTTGTTTTCCAGTTCGTCCCGGGTCATCAGGTAGCGATCCTCGGTCGGGCGCTGGATGGTGTATCCCAGCGAACCGATGCCACGGGGAATGATGGACACCTTGTGCACCACCTCGCCGCCGGGCAGGCTCATGGCCACCAGCGCATGGCCCATCTCGTGGTGCGCCACCACCTCGCGTTCGTGGGGATTGAGCAGGCGGTTGCGCTTTTCCAGGCCGGCGACGATGCGCTCGACGGCGCGCGTGAAATGGCCCGCGTTCACCGCCGGGGCGTCGTCGCGCGTGGCCAGCAGCGCGGCCTCGTTGACCAGGTTGGCGAGATCGGCGCCGGAGAAACCCGGCGTGAGCGAGGCCACCTGCTCCAGGTCCACCGTGGGGTCCAGGCGCACCTTGCGCACGTGCACCCGCAGAATCTGCACCCGCCCGACCTTGTCGGGCCGATCCACCAGCACCTGGCGGTCGAAGCGCCCGGCACGCAGCAGTGCCGGGTCGAGGATCTCCGGGCGGTTGGTGGCCGCCAGGATCACCAGGCCGGAACTGGGGTCGAAGCCGTCGAGCTCGACCAGCAACTGGTTCAGGGTCTGCTCCTTCTCGTCGTGCCCTCCCCCGCCGAAGGGCGCGGCGGCTCGCGCGCGCCCCAGCGCGTCGAGCTCGTCGATGAAAATGATCGCGGGCGCCTTGCCCCTGGCCTGCTCGAACAGATCGCGCACGCGGGCCGCCCCCACGCCCACGAACATTTCCACGAACTCCGAGCCGCTGATGGAAAAGAAGGGCACGCCGGCCTCGCCGGCCACCGCGCGCGCCAGCAGGGTCTTGCCCGTGCCCGGAGGCCCCACCAGCAGCACGCCCTTGGGGGCGCGAGCCCCCAGGCGGCCGTGGCCCTGCGGGTCCTTGAGGAACTCCACCACCTCCTGCAGCTCCTGCTTGGCCTCGTCCACCCCGGCCACGTCGGCGTAGCTCACGCCGGTGCTGTTTTCCATGTAGACCTTGGCGCGGCTCTTGCCGATGGACAGGAAGCCCCCGCCCAGTCCGCCCTGGCGGTCGGCGAAGCGCCGCACCATGAAGTACCACACGCCGAAAAAAGCCAGCGCCGGAAACACCCAGGACAGCAGATTGGCCAGCCAGGCCTGGCTGGGCAACTGCTCGTAGCGCACGCCGTAGCGCTGCAACTGTTGCGCGACCTGCGGATCCACGCGCACCGCGACCAGCCGGGTCGGCCCCTTGGGGGCCGGCTGGCGCAGCGTGCCGGTGATGGTCTGCTCGCCCAGCTGCACCTGGCTGAAGCGCCCCTGCTGCAGGGCGGTCTCGAATTCGCTGTAGGGAACGGTCTGCACCTGGCTGGCGCCCTGCCACAGGCCCTGCAGCCACAGCAGCACCATCAGCGCCACCAGCCAGTAGCCGAAATGGATGCGCGCCTTCGGGTCGAGGCGCGGCAGGCGCAGGCGCCGCTGCCCTGCCCCCGCGGGATCGTCGCGGTCGTCCGCCGCATCGGGCGGCCGCCCGGATCGAGGTTCGTCGTCAGGCTGGGACATGGCGCATGCTCCGGGTACCGTGGCTGGACCCAGCATACGCGCTGCCCGAGGCGCCTACCTTGCGCTCACGCATCCCCCATGATCAGCATCCACGCCGCGCGCAACTGCAGCGGCAGTCCGGCGACGAACATCGCCAGCCCCGCGTAATGCTGGTCCTGCAGCGGGCTCAGGTTCCACAGGCACAGCACGTCCAGGTAGGGCATGTACAGCACCCGCGGACTCCAGACCCACACGGCAGCCACCAGCATCATCGGCAGACTCGCCAGCCAGGCGACCAGCCCGGCCAGCCAGCGCCGCCGGATGCCCCGACTGCCGTCGAGCAACTGCGCCCACATCATCCACCCGCCGAGCAGCAGCAGCACGCCGATGGGCGCGCTGAACACGGCATCGGCCAGCGCGGTCTCGAACAGGCCGGGCAGGTTCAGCGCCAGGGTCAGCAGCACGAACACGGCCACCGCCACCCAGGGGTCGAGCAGCCATTGCGCCCACCAGCGCTGGCGCGGCTGCCTCCATTGCGCCCGCACCCCGGCGGGAATCCCCAGCAGCAGCAGCGGCGACACCCCCTGGCCCAGCAACATCAGCGCCGCGGCGTAGACACTCATGGATTGCAGGGGATCGTGCAATCCCCATGCCGCGGCCAGGGTGCCGGCGCAGCCCGCCGCGAACAGCGCCCCGCGCCACGCGCCCCATCCCCCGCGCCAGGCCAGCCAGGCGTAGCCCAGCAGCAGCGCCAGCACCCCGGCCGTCCAGGCGCTCCAGGCACCGGATCCCCAGGCCGCGGAGCTCATCGCAGCAAGGCCCGCAGGTCGCCACGCAACAGGCCCGGCGCGGCCAGCTGGGCATAGCCGTAGCGGGCGCGAAGATGCCCCCTCGGGCCCACCAGCGTGACCGAGGCGGTGTGGTCGAACCAGTAATCGGCCCCGCCCGCCGGATCCGCGACACGGCGCCAGCGCACGCCCCATTGCGCGGCGCTGCGCGCCGTGGCCGAGGCATCGCCTCGAAGCCCCGTGGCACCCGGGAGCAAGGCGCCCAGATAGGCTCCCAGCACCTTCGGGGTGTCGCGCGCGGGATCCAGCGTGACGAACACCACCCGCACCCGGCGCGCCCCCGCCCCCAGGCCGTCCAGCACCCGCGCCAGGCGCACGAGGGTCAGGGGGCACACGTCCGGGCAGTGGGTGTAGCCGAAGAACACCAGCACGGCATCGCCGCGCCGGGCGCCCCAATCGAAGTCCCGGCCCCGGGTGTCGCGCAGGCCCTGGAAGGCCGGCGCGGCGCGCCCGTCGAGGGGCTGTCCGCGCAGCGCGGGGCCCTCGCGTCCGGCGCGGCCCCAGGCCCACAGCAGCAAGGCGATCAGCGCGCAGGCGATCAGCGCCCGCAGTGCCGAGCCGCGCCAGCCCTCGACAGGTCCGGCACGGCCCGAGCTCCCATCACCAGATGTGGAAGCCGACGGCATGGATCGGATGCGTGAGCATGGGCCACAGGGTGGGGATGTACACCGCCAGCGTGATGACCAGCGTGATCACGGTCCACAGACCCAGGGGCTCGGCCATGCGGGCCATCACGGAGTTCTCCGGCCCGGTGATCACCTGGGTGAAGGGAATCTGGCGCATGGCCTGCTCGTCGCGGCGCCCGAACAGGGTGCCGAAAAAGCAGACGAAAAAGCCGATGGCCCCCAGCGCCGCGATCACCCCGCCCACGCCCACGAGTTCCAGCGCGCCGTGCACGGCGCCGTACAGGCGCATGTACTGCGCATGCGGCAGGGCCGAGATCCAGGCGCGGCGCGGCACGCCGTCCAATCCGGCCCAATGGCCCGCGAAGCCCCACAGCATGAGCCCCGCGAACCACAGCCACACGGAGGCCAGCGCCAGGCGCGGCGCGAACAGCCGGCGCCCGGTGAGGTGCGGCAGCAGCCAGAAGCTCACGCCCATGAACACCAGCGTGGTCATCGTGCCCACCGTCAGGTGGAAGTGGGCGGGAATCCACAGGGTGTTGTGCACCACGTTGTCGAGCTGCCAGCTGGCGTTGACGATGCCGCCGGCGCCACCGAAGATGAAACTGACCAGGGCCAGCACCTGCGCCGCGACCGAGGGGTCGCGCCAGGGCAGCGCGTTCCACCAGCCCATCAGGCCCTTGCCGCCGCGGCGTCGCCCGGCGTACTCCAGGCTCAGCGCCACCGTGAAGGCGGTGATCAGGCTGGGGATCGCCACCGACAGGGTCAGCGCCGTCACCACGCCCTTGATCACCGGCGCGATGCCCGGATCGGTGTACTGGTGGTGGGTTCCCACCGGCACCGAGAACACCATCAGCAGCAGGAAGGCCAGGCGCGCCAGCGGATCGGACACCAGCTTGCCTCCCGCCTGGCGCGGCAGCAGCGCGTAGATGGAGATGTAGCCCGGCATCAGCCAGTAGTAGACGATCGGGTGCCCGGTCCACCAGAACAGGGTGCGCGCCAGCAGCGGGTCCACGGTCGAGGTCAGGCCCAGCGACCAGGGATCGAGCAGGAACACGGCCTCGCTGGCGGCACCCAGCGCGGCCAGCAGCCACATGAGCAGGATGCTCGCGCTCATGAAGGTGACCAGCGGCGTGACCTGTCCCGGGTTCGCCCGCTTCCAGCGCGCGCGCAGGTCCAGGACCACGATCAGCGGCAGCAGGCTGGCCACCACCACCAGGGTGATCCCCAGGTAGAAGTAGGGGCTGCCCTGCAGGGGCGGATAGAAGGTGTAGAGCACGCTCGACGAGTTGTCGAACATCGCATAGGCCGCCATCAAGGTGCCCAGCAGCATGAGACCGTAGGTGAACCAGCCCAGCGCCAGGTTGGGGCGCAGCCTGAGTTCACGCGCGGGCAGGTACATGAGCCAGCCCGAGATGGTGAAGAAGGTGAACACGAAGGCGTTGAGCACGCCGTGCAGGGTCAGCCCCTGGTAATAGGTCTTGAGAAACGGCGCCAGGTAGGGATAGAGGTCGATACCCGCGTAGTTCGCACCCTGCAGCACGCCGATGGCGATGCCCACCAGCAAGGCGCAGAACCCGGTGACCCAGAAGGCCAGCAGCAGGCGCTTGGCCGCGGCCACGTCCTGGCTCACGGCGATTGCGGCGGGCTGCGCGCCGCCTTGCGTCATGACGGCGCTCATGCGTGGGCCCTCCCGGTGATGATGATCTTGCCGATCATGGCCTGGTGCCCCGCCCCGCAGTACTCGTTGCAGATGATGTAGTAGGTGCCGGGCTTGTCGAAGGTATAGCTCACATGCCCCACCACCCCGGGAATCGCCGTCAGGTTGATGCTGGTGCCCTGGATCTCGAAACCGTGCAGCACGTCGCCGCTGGTGACGTAGAAGGTCACGTGCGCGCCGACAGGCAGGGTCAGCGGGGTGGCCGTGCCCGGGGTCCAGGACCAGATGCGTCCCATCTCGTACACGCTGTAGGA
Organism: Pseudomonadota bacterium; assembly: GCA_021808525.1. Classification (GTDB taxonomy): domain Bacteria; phylum Pseudomonadota; class Gammaproteobacteria; order Burkholderiales; family Burkholderiaceae_C; genus Thiomonas_A. The sequence continues at coordinate 2,332 of JAKBBK010000045.1, read as the reverse complement.
GTTGGGGCCGGTCTGTTTCACGCCGCTGCCCTGGAAGTCGGCCAGGGTCGCGGGGGTGTTGGGGTCGGCGTAGATGCGCGCCGTCTTGGCCACCACGCCGTAGTCATGCACCACCAGGTACACCGCGGCAATGAACAGCACCGCGATCATGGCCACGGAAATGAACACCCACGCGCGCTCGTGGCGCTGGGCCGCCGCGTGGAATCGGTGATCGAAGGCGTCCGTCGTCGAATTCATGAGAGCTCCTCAGGCATGCGCGGAAAAGAACACCGCGACCATCGCCCACAGGGCGATGACCACCACGAACAGCGCGCCCACGATCACCCACGCTCCCATGGGGCGGGCGAAACGCAGGTCGGGGGCCGGCCACTCGGACTCGGCCAGCGGCTGCGCACCTTCGCGCGCACCGGCAAGCCCCAGAGGCTGATAGGGATGTTCCACGGACATGGACGAGACTCCTTTCACGAGATCGTGCCGCGATCGGCACCAGCTCAAAGCCTAGGGAGCACAAAGGTCGTTTTGATTGCGTTGTGTCATGACACTGCGCGATGCCGGGCACGCAGTTGCATCCGGATGTTTCGAATGTGTGCGGTGGCGCGGGCGCGAGGCCGTCGAGGGCGCCTCGGGTCGAGCACGATGGGTCTGAAAGACCATGAATACATTGTGTGAATAAGGTCGTGGACCAGCCCCTAGCATCGCCTCAGGTCCCGATCCGGCGCCCTCGGGTCGGGGCGCGTGCAGCCCGTGCAGCCCGTGTTCCCGCGACCCCGCGCATGCGCGACACCTTGCCATGCATCAACACCCGAACCCTCCGTCCGACCGCGGCGCGCGCGCGGCGACTGGTGCGCGGCGGGCACCCCGGCAAGGTCTGCCGCGCGCCTTGCTGCGCCTGATCCTGCTCGGCATCACGGCGCTGATCTGCGGCGCCGCCTGCGCGGACCCGCGCCTGCCCACCCTGTTCCAGGTCCACAACCACCTGCGCCAGCCCCTGTACGACTTCCGCCTGCAGCTCGGCGAGGACGACTGGCTGCCCGTCGGCGAGCTCGCCCCGGGAGCCCATGTGTTCACCGCCGAGGTTCCACGAGACCTGCCCTTCGGCGTGTTCGAGTTTCGCTTCGCGCACCAGCGCGCCAGCGGCGACTACGCGCTCGGTGCGTACCGCATCTCGCCCGACGGCACGGTGCGCATCGAGCTCGAGCCCGCGCCGGCCGCGGTCCAGGCCTTCGGCGCCTCGTCGGCTTCGGGGACCTTCCGCTTCACCCCTCCCGCGACCCCTCCCGCGGCCTGGCGCGCGGGCTTCGCGCCCGAGGGTGCCGAGCAGAGCTTCCCGCTGATCGACGTGGCCCCGCAGCGCACCGGATTCACCACCGGCATGTGGTGCGCGGACGGCAGCATCGGGGCCGGAGTACTGCTGTGCTGGACACCCTTCATGCACTACTACGCCCCGGTGCTGGGCATCGGCTTCGGCTTCAGCTGGGGCGCCCTGGTGAGCGCGCTGCCGGCGTGGCGGGTGCTGCAGCTGTTCCCCATCCAGGCCACGCATCTGGGGCTCCTGACCGTGGGGGGCATCGAGTTCAGCACGGTGCCCGGCGACGAGCAGACTCCCGGCCTGCACGTGGCCAGTTTCCTGGGCATCGGGCTGAGCGCGAGCCTGGAGCATGCGGCGCTGGGCGGCTTCACCCTGCCCGGCCGCGATGCCGCGCCACCCGACGGCAGCTACGCGGCCACCTGCCAGGACCTGGTGCATGATTCCGCGCACGCCCTGCTGTCGGCGCGCTGCCTCGACGAGCGCGGCGTGCTGCGGCCCTCCAGCCTGGACCTGGACACCTGCCACGGCTCCGGCGTGATGAACGACCATGGCCGCCTGGCCTGCGAGCATCCGCGGGGCAGCTACGAGCGCAGTTGCGCACCCCTGCGCTACCGCGACGGGCTGCTCCAGGCTGCCTGCGCAACGGTCGACGGCCAGGGACCGCGAGCCAGCGAACTGCACCATGCGCGCGACTGCGAGCCCGAATCAGGGGTGTCCAACGTAGACGGTGCGCTTCGCTGTGACGCGCAGCGGTTCCCGCCAGGGCCCTATCGTCGCGCCTGCTCGAATCTGCGCTTCGAGGCCGGCGTGCTGCGCGCGGATTGCGGCGCAGGCCCCGACACGCGCACCACCGGCGCGGTGCTGGACTACGCGCGCCTGTGCCGCGAAGGCACGGAGGTCGGCTACGCGCCGCGCTACGCCGCGCGCGGAGAGCTGTTCTGCCGGCAGCCCCGCTGATGCGGCCCGGCCCCGGGGGCCGTCACAAGGAATCGCCGGGCCGCCCCAAGATTCCTTGACCCCCTC
>JAKBBK010000044.1 GCA_021808525.1 Pseudomonadota bacterium | reverse complement strand
GGCGCGTGAAGGTGGTCAGGTCCTTGGACTTGATCGAGCGCCCGCCGCCGACCTTGCGCTTCTTGAGCTTGGTCACCAGGATGCCCTGGCGACGCAGCGAGGCGTTGACGATGTTCTCGCTGCCGGCACGCATCTCGCCGCGCTGCACGCGGCCCTGGCGGTCCTTGCCCTCCCAGACGTAGAGGAATTCCTTGGCGCTCCGCACCGCGGCAGTCGTGCTCATCGTGTCCCCCAGCGGCGCGTGGCCGGCGTCCCGTTATTCATTGGTCACCGCGAGCACCTCCTCCAGGGAGGTCAGGCCCAGGCGTACCTTCACCAGCCCGGATTCCCGCAGGGTTCGCACCCCCTCCGCCCGGGCCTGCGCGGCGATGTCCAGCGCGGTTCCGTGGTTCAGGATGATGCGCTGGATCTCCTCGCTGATGGGCATGGCCTGGTAGATCCCCAGGCGCCCCTTGTAGCCCGAGCCCCCGCAGGCGCTGCACTTGCCCGGCTTGTAGGGCTTCCAGCTTCCGTCCAGCTCGGACTCGGCGAAGCCCGCCTCGATCAGCGCGGCCGCCGGAACGTCGACCGGCGTGCGGCACTGCTGGCACAGCTTGCGCGCCAGGCGCTGCGCGGTGATCAGGATCACGCTGGAGGCGATGTTGAACGCGGGCACGCCCATGTTCATCAGCCGGGTCAGCGTGGTCGGCGCATCGTTGGTGTGCAGGGTGGAAAACACCATGTGACCGGTCTGCGCGGCCTTGATCGCGATATCGGCGGTTTCCAGGTCGCGGATCTCGCCCACCATGATGATGTCGGGATCCTGGCGCAGGAAGGCCCTCAGCGCGGTGGCGAAGTTCAGGCCGGCCTTCTCGTTCACGTTGACCTGGTTGATGCCCGGCAGGTTGATTTCCGCGGGGTCCTCGGCGGTGGAGATGTTCACGCCGGGCTGGTTGAGCAGGTTCAGGTAGGAATACAGCGAAACGGTCTTGCCGCTGCCGGTGGGGCCGGTGACCAGCACCATGCCGTAGGGGCGGCGGATGGCGTGCATCACCCGCTCCTTTTCCTCCGGCTCGTAGCCCAGGCTCTCGATGCCCATCTTGGCCATCGAGGAGTCCAGGATCCGGATCACGATCTTCTCGCCGTGCAGGGTCGGCAGGGTGCTGACCCGGAAATCGATGGCCCGCTCCGGCCCGAAGCGCAGTTTCATGCGCCCGTCCTGGGGCACGCGACGCTCGGCGATGTCCAGGCGCGAGATCACCTTGATGCGCGACGCCAGCTTTTCCTTGATGGCCACGGGGGGCTGCGCGATCTCGCGCAGTTCGCCGTCCACCCGGAAGCGGATGCGGTAGAAGCCCTCGAAGGGCTCGAAATGCAGGTCGGACGCGCGCATGTTCACCGCGTCCACCAGCATTTTCTGCAGGAAGCGCACGACCGGCGCGTCGTCGACGTCGGCCGCCATCTCCTTCTCGACCGCCGAATCGGTGCCGTCGTCCAGGTCGGCCAGGTCGAAGTCGTCGCCAGCCAGCGCCGCGATCTGCGAGCTCGCGCTCTGGGTGTTCTGGTCGATCCAGCGCTGCAGCTTGTCGTATTCGACCACCACCAGGTCGACGGCCGACTGCGACTGGAACTTGATCTTGTCCTCGGCCTCGTGGTCGGCCGGATCGGCCGTGGCCACCACCAGCTTGTTGCCGCGCTTGATCAGCGGCATCACCTTGTAGGCCTTGACGATCTTGGTGTCGATCAGGCCGCTGGGCACGCGCGCCGGGTCGAAGGCGTCGAGGTCGAGCAGGGGCAGCGCGAAGGTGCGGCTGATCCAGTGCGCCAGTTCCGAGGCGCCCATGCCGCCGCTGCCGATCAGCTCGGCGATGAAGCTGCTGCGGTTGTCCACCGCGCGCTTCTGGATCTGCTCGGCACCCGCCCGCGCCAGGTGCCCGGATTGCACCAGGGCGTTGGCCAGCCCGGACAGTTGCAAGGGCGATCGGCTGCTGGGAGGCGAGGCTTGGAGTACGGTGGACATGGCGCGGGAGGGGCGACCCTCACATGATGCTGGCTGGCGGTCGGCTTGTAAATCCGGCCACTCCGCAAGCGGATCGAATCCTCAAATTATGTCGCAGGATCGCAAGAATTCCCCATTTTGCCGCGAGATGGCCCAGGAAATCCGGGGTTCAGGGCTGGCGCATTTCCAGATCCTCCTGCAAGGACTCGGCGCCGGCGCGCGCGCAGGCCTCGTCGGTGGCCCCCGAAGGCGCGCCGCTGACCCCGATGGCGCCGTACAGGGTTCCGGCGGCGCTGATGGGCACCCCGCCGGCGTCGAACAGCAGCCCCGGCACATGGGCCAGGCCGCTGCCGCCCCGGGCCTGCAGGCGCGAGGTGGGGCTGTCGAAGGAGGCCGCGGTGTAGGCCTTGCGCCGGCTCACGCGCAGCGTGAGTTCCGGAGCCAGCACGTCGCGCAGCATCACTTGCGGCAGGCCGTCGCGGTCGACCACCGTGACACCCACCTGCAGGCCTTCGGCGCGGCACCTGGCCATGGCCGCCCGCGCCGCCTTCAGCGCGGCGTCCAGGCTCAGGCGCTGCACGGCCAGGGCCAGGGGCTGCGGCTGCGCGGCTCGCGCCGGCAGGGACAGGGCGCAGGCCAGCAGGCAGGCGCCGCCCAGTGCATGGACCAGCGCAGGGACCCGTGCACGAACCCGCGCGCGCCCCGCGGCACGGGCCCTCGGGCCTGGGTTCAGCGCTCGCTCCACAGCTTGCCTCCGGTGGCCCAGTGCCCGCGCGAGACTTCGTGGAGAATGATGTCCACCGCTTCGGGGGAGCATTGGAGCGTGTCGACCACGGCCTGGGTGATGGCCTCGACCAGCTGCTTTTTCACCTCGGGGCTGCGCCCCTCGAACATGTCGACCCGGATGGCGGGCATCGTCTGGCTCCTGAATGCATGGATGGTGCTGCATGCGCCATTATCCACGCGGCGCGGGCGCAAAAAAACCGCCACGGGGGCGGTTCCTGGCGCCTGCGGCGGCTGCCGGCCTCAAGGCCGAGGGTCGCGCGCCTTGTCCGGCTCGTACAGCGGGCTCTTCAGGCTGGATACGTAGGCGGCGATGTCGTGCAGTTGTTGCGCGTCGAAGCGCGCCACCATGCCGGCCATGATCGGGTTGTCGCGACCGTACAGCGGGGTCTGATGCTTGGCCTGATACTGCTGCATGGCGTGAAACAGGTAGGACTCGGGCTGGCCCGCGATGATCGGGTAGGTCGGCGCCACCGGCTTGTCCAGGCCGGCGCCATGGCAGGCGATGCAGCCGCCCTGGTTCACCAGGTCCTCGCCCTTCTTCAGGTCGGCGGCGTGCGCGGTGCCCAGCGCGGCCAGCGCCGCGGCCACGCCCAGCAGGGACATTCGAGCGAACATGTGGTTCATCGGGGTTTCCTCAATGGGTGCCGCCAGCCTTGGGCTGGGAGTAGTAGGCCGCGATGTCGGCGATTTCCTGGTCGGTCAGCGAACTGGCGATGGCGCGCATGGTCTGGTTGCGACGCTGTCCGCTGCGGTATTCCTGCAGGGCCTGCGCGATGTAGCCGGCGCTCTGGCCGTTGAGCATCGGCACCTCGTAGACCTCCGGGAACGCAACGCGGTAGCCGGTGGAGTTGTGGCAACCCTCACACATGAACACGTCCTGCTTGCCGGCAGCCGCGCTGCCCTGGATGGTCTGGGCTTGGGCACCGGCAGCAAGCAGGAGCGTGACGGCAAAGATCAGCTGTTTCATCGCGGGCTTGACTCGGTAATGGATGGACGAAGGCGGCTGACCCGCGCCAGGCGCCGGGCAACCGAATCCCTGGGATTATAGGGAGCCGCCCCGGGGCTTGGCTCCCGGGAAGCATCTCGCAACCCGGGATCGCATCGCATTTTGACGCCGCGCAGCCGCACAGGGATTCGGGCCGGCGAGGCAAAGCTGCAAGAATGCGCCATGCGCGCGCCCCGGGCGGTTCCGGCGCCGGCGCCCTTCTTCACGGAGCCCGAATGCATTCCCATCTCTACCTGCTGGCCATGGCGGCGCTGCAGGGCGTGACCGAACTGTTCCCCATTTCCAGCCTGGGCCACAGCATCCTGGTGCCTGCCCTTGCGCACTGGCCCATCGACCGCGAGGCCGATTGGTTCCTGCCCTTCGTGGTCGTGCTGCACCTGGGCACGGCGCTGGCGCTGCTGCTGTATTTCCATCGGGACTGGACCCGCCTGATCGGGGGCTGGTTGCGCGCGCGGGGCGGCACCGGCAACGAGCAGGCGCGTACCTTGTGGCTGCTGGTCGTGGGCACCATTCCGGCGGGCATCCTCGGGCTGCTGCTGGCACACCGCATCCGCGACCTGTTCGGAGGCTTCGCCTTCGCGGCCGTGGCGCTGATGCTCAACGGCGTGCTGCTCATCGTCGGCGACCGCCTGAAGAACCGCAACGCGAGCGGCAGCCTGGCGCGCCTGAGCTTCGGGCGCGCGCTGTTCATCGGCGCGGCGCAGGCGCTGGCCCTGATTCCCGGGTTCTCGCGCTCGGGCGCGACCCTGGTGGCCGGGCTGGGCGCGGGGCTGGAGTACGAAGCCGCGGCGCGCATGTCCTTCCTGCTGGCCACCCCGATCATCGCCGCCGCCGGCGTGCTCGAGGTGCCCAAGCTGCTGCATGCGCAGTTGCCTCCCGGCATGCTCGGCACGGTGCTGCTGGCCGGGCTGCTGTCCGGGGTGTGCGCCTGGCTGTCCACCTGGTTCCTGATGCGCTGGTTCCGGGGGCATGAGATCCGGGCCCTGCGGCCCTTTGGCGTGTACTGCCTGCTGTTCGGCGTGCTGGCGCTGCTGCTGGGGGGCTGAAGCGCGGGCACGGGGCCTCAAGCCTGACGCAGCAAGGCCCGCAGCAGGGGAAGCTGGCGCCGGCTGACCGGAAGGCGCTCGGGGACACCGTGCAGGCGAATCGTCCATTCGGCCCCCTCGGCGCCTTCGGCCGCTTCGGCCATGGCGCCCTGCCCGGCGCCGCCCGGTGTGGGCGCCGGCGCGGCCCGCTCCAGGCTGACGATGGCCTGCACCGCCACCAGCACGCTGCGGTGCGCGCGCACGAAGCGCGCGCCATAGCGCTGCTCGAGTTCCCCCAGCGCCGGGTCGGCCAGGTAACTGCGCGACCCGGTGCGCACGAGGGTGTACTTGTCCTGCGCCCGGAAATACAGGATCTCGCCCAGGGGCACGCGCAGCAGGGCGCCGCGCTCGACGATGGAAAGCGCCGCGTCCGGCGCGGGTTCGGGCGGCGCCACCGCGCGCCGCTGCGCCACGCGCGACAGCGCCTGCTGCAGGCGCTCGAGGCGCACGGGCTTGGTGAGGTAGTCGTAGGCGCCATGCTCGAAGGCGCTCAGCGCATGCTCGTCGTGCGCGGTGACGAACACCACGGCCGGTGCCGAGGCCTGCAGCTCGAGTTCGGCGGCGAGACGCAGGCCGCTGTCGCCGGGCATCTGGATGTCCAGCAGCACCAGGTCGTAGCTTCGGCCGCGCAGCAGGGCGCGCGCGGCGTCGGCGTCGGCCGCTTCGTCCACGCTCGCGCCCGCCGCCTGCTCCATGCGCCCCAGCAGGCGCCGCAGGCGCGCGCGGGCGAGGGCTTCATCGTCGACCAGCAGGATGTTCATGGCGTGCGGATCCCCAGGGGCAGGCGCAGGCGCACGCGCCAGCGCTCGAGGCCCGGCTCGGGGCCTCGCAGCGGCCCGTGGCGAATCTCCGCCTCCAGGTCGTAGAGCAGGCGCAGGCGCTGGCCGATATTGGCCAGCGCCACCCCGGTGCCGCTGTGCCGCGCCTCGGCGGAGCGAGGCGTGTAGTCATTGCGCACGTCGATCTCCAGGTGCGCGCCCCGGCGGCGTATGCCCACGTCGATGCAGCAGGGGCGGGAACTCGATTCCACGCCGTGGCGTACCGCGTTCTCCAGCAGCGGTTGCAGGGTCAGCGAAGGCATGCGCAGGTCCAGGCAGGCCTCGTCGATCTCCCAGCTCAGGCGCATGCGGGCGCCGAAGCGCACGTCCTCGATGTCCAGGTAGCGCCTGGCCAGCTCGATCTCCTCGCGCACGCTGCTGAGCTGGCCGCCGCGACCGACGCTGGCCCGGAACAGGGTGGCCAGGTCGTCCAGCACCTGTTCGGCGCGTTCGGGCTGCTCGTGCACCAGGGCCGCGGCGGCGTTCAGCGCGTTGTACAGGAAATGGGGCCGGATGCGAGCCTGCAGCTCGTCCAGGCGCGCGCGCACCTGCGCGGGGTCCAGCGCCTGCAGGCGCAGGCGCTGGTGTTGCAGCAGCAGCGCGGCGAGCAGGGCGCCCAGGGCCGCGCCGCGCCAGTCGGGCCAGGCGCCCGCGTGGGGCGCCTGGCCCAGCGCCCAGCCCAGCGCGGCCTCGACCAGCCAGGGCGTGGCGGCGCCCCAGGCCACGGCCATCAGGGCCTGGCGCCGCGCGTCACGCCAGTAGCGGGCGCCGGCGCACAGCAGCAGCAGCCACAGCGCGACCGCGGGCTGCGCCACCGCGAGGTCGCGCACCAGGGCCGGCGACCAGGCGGCCGGCGAGTCCGCGCCCGCCAGGCCCAGGACCAGCGCCGCCAGGTTCGCCAGCGCGAAGGCGCGCAATGCCGCGCCGGCGCTGCAAAGGTCGGCGGCGGCGCGCGCGTCGCCGCGGGAAGGGGTCAATACAATGCCGGTTTGGTCCATGCGTGGGCGGCGTGGCCTTCGCGGCCGGGCCCGCCTTTCCGTTCGTTCGATTTCCGTGATCCCATGAGCTCCTCTCTCGACCGCAAGAGCCAGGCCTGGTCGGCGCTATTTTCCGAACCGGTCGACGCGCTGGTGCAACGCTACACGGCCTCGGTCGGTTTTGACAAGCGTCTGGCCCCTTTCGACATCCAGGCTTCCCTGGCGCATGCGCGCATGCTGGCCGCGCGCGGAATCATCGGCGCGCAGGACCTGGCCGACATCGAGCGCGGCATGGCCCAGGTGCGCGAGGAAATCGAGCAGGGACGCTTCGAGTGGAAGATCGAGCTCGAGGACGTGCACCTGAACGTCGAGGCGCGCCTGACCCAGCTCGTGGGCGATGCCGGCAAGCGCCTGCACACCGGGCGCAGCCGCAACGACCAGGTGGCGACCGACATCCGGCTGTGGCTGCGCGATGCGCTGGATCGCATCCAGGCCGCACTGCGTGCGCTGCGCCTGGCGCTGGTCGAGCTGGCCGAACGCCACGCCGACACCATCATGCCCGGATTCACCCACCTGCAGGTGGCGCAGCCGGTGAGCTTCGGCCACCACCTGCTGGCCTACGTGGAGATGTTCGGGCGCGATGCGGAGCGCCTGGCCGACGCGCGCCGGCGCATCAACCGGTTGCCGCTGGGAGCCGCCGCGCTGGCCGGCACCAGCTACCCGCTGGATCGCGAGATGGTGGCGCGCGAACTGGGTTTCGAGGCGATCAGCCGCAACTCGCTGGACGCCGTCAGCGACCGCGACTTCGCCATCGAGTTCTGCGCCGCCGCCAGCCTGATCATGGTGCACGTGTCGCGCCTGAGCGAGGAACTGGTGCTCTGGATGAGCCAGGCCTTCGGCTTCATCCGGCTTCCCGACCGCTACTGCACGGGATCGAGCATCATGCCGCAGAAAAAGAACCCGGACGTTCCCGAGCTGGCTCGTGGAAAGTCGGGCCGCGTGATCGGGCACCTGAGCGCCCTGCTGGTGCTCATGAAGGGGCAGCCCCTGGCCTACAACAAGGACAACCAGGAAGACAAGGAGCCCTTGTTCGACACCGCGGACACCCTGCTGGATACCCTGAGCCTGTTCGCCGACATGATGGCGGGGCTGGAGGTGGACGCCCAGGCCATGCGACGCAGCGCGCTCAAGGGATACGCCACGGCCACCGACCTGGCCGACTACCTGGTGAAAAAGGGCCTGCCCTTCCGCGACGCCCACGAGGCGGTGGCGCTGGCCGTGCGCGAATGCGCGGCCAGCGGACGCGACCTCGGCGAGCTCTCGCTGGCCGAACTGCAGCGCCTGCATCCCGCCGTGCAGCCCGACGTGGCCGAGGTGCTGCGCCTGGAGGGCTCGGCGGCCTCGCGCGACCTGCCGGGCGGCACCGCGCCGCGCCAGGTACGCGAGCAGGTGGCGCGCCTGCGCGCCGAACTCGGCTGAGGCGGCACCGCGCGGCTCAGGTCCGGGGCAGCGTGACTCCGCGCTGGCCCTGGTACTTGCCGCCGCGGTCGCGGTAGCTGGTCTCGCAGACCTCGTCGCTTTCGAAGAACAGCACCTGGGCACAGCCCTCGCCGGCGTAGATCTTCGCCGGCAGCGGAGTCGTGTTGCTGAATTCCAGGGTCACGTAGCCCTCCCATTCCGGCTCGAAGGGTGTGACGTTGACGATGATGCCGCAGCGCGCGTAGGTGCTCTTTCCCAGACAGATCGTGAGCACGTTGCGCGGGATGCGGAAATATTCCACGGTGCGCGCCAGGGCGAAGCTGTTGGGCGGAATGATGCACACCTCCGCCTGGATGTCCACGAAACTCCGGGGGTCGAAGTTCTTCGGGTCGACCACCGTGCTGTGCACGTTGGTGAACACCTTGAATTCGTTGGCGCAGCGAATGTCGTAGCCATAGCTGCTGGTGCCGTAGCTGACAATGCGATGTCCATCTGGAGCCTGGCGAACCTGCCCCGGCTCGAAGGGCTCGATCATGCCGTGCTCCTGCGCCATGCGCCGGATCCAGCGGTCGGATTTGATGCTCATGGTGTTCGGTCGATGGGGTGGACAAAAGCTCATTGTGCCTGCGCGAGCAGGGGCTCGATGCGCGCCAGGACCAGCTCGGGCGGGAGTTCGACCAGCAGTTGCTTGCGCCGGGACTTGTCGCCGCGCAGCAGGCGCACCTGCTTGTTCGCGCACCGCAGCTGTCCGGCCAGCCATGCGCGCAGCGCGTCGTTGGCGCGGCCTTCCAGCGCTGGCGCCGCCACGCGCACGCGCAGGGTACCGTCGTGCAGGCCGGCGAGCTCGCTGCGCCTTGCGCCTGGCTGTGCGCTGATCAGCACCACGCAGCCGTCGCCATGCGCCAGCAGCCAGCAGGGAAGGGACGCGGCGCTCATGCACAAAAAAGCCTGGGCCTCGCGGCCCAGGCTCGGTCAGGCACGATCAGCGGGTCTCAGGGACGGTCGCCGGTCGGAAAGGGCCAGGCGGCCGCCGGGCTGAGCGCGGTCTTCGCGGCCGGCGCGGCTTCCTTGGGGGCGGGGGCAGGCTTCTTGGCGGGCGCGGGCTTCTTCGCCGCGGCCTTCTTCGCAGGAGCCTTCTTCGCCGCGGCCTTCTTCGCCGGGGCCTTCTTGGCGACGGCCTTCTTGGCCGGCGCGGCCTTCTTGGCGACAGCCTTCTTCGCCGGGGCCTTCTTGGCGACGGCCTTCTTGGCCGGCGCGGCCTTCTTGGCGACGACCTTCTTCGCCGGGGCCTTCTTGGCGGCGGCCTTCTTGGCCGGCGCGGCCTTCTTGGCGACGACCTTCTTCGCCGGGGCCTTCTTGGCGACGGCCTTCTTGGCCGGCGCGGCCTTCTTGGCGACGACCTTCTTCGCCGGCGCGGCCTTCTTCGCCACAGCCTTCTTCGCCGGGGCCTTCTTCGCGGCAGCTTTTTTCGCGGCCGGCTTCTTGGTTGCAGTTGCCATGTTGATTCTCCTAGTTCACGTGTTTTAGAGGTCCAACCTCATCGGTCACATCCAAAGCTCCTCATGGCCCCGCCTCCCGGCGGTCTCCGATACGGGACATTTGCAAATGCGCCGATGGGCAAAACCCCGCTCGCACCAGCGCTGGCGCGAGCCGGGCCATTCGCGGCGGGCCCTGCGGCCTGCACCGTGAATGTGGGGTGGTCGTGGCAGGCGAGGCCCGGCAGGGCCTGCACGCGCGCCACGACTCGCGGCTGCATCGCGCCGGCGGTACCGCGGCCGGCACGGCGGCGCGTCGTGGCGCGGCCATGCTGGGCGGGTACTGCGAGGCGGGACGAGCGGCGAAACTTCAACGAGGTGATCCTGAAAAACGAAGGAGGGCCGGCAAGCGCAAGGCCACGGCCGGGGCGGCAGCGCGGGCTGGGATGGGCGGCGAGCGCATCATTCCCAGGACAGGGCTCCGCCCGATTGGTACTCGATGACCCGTGTCTCGAAGAAGTTGCGTTCCTTCTTCAGGTCGATCATTTCACTCATCCACGGGAAGGGGTTTTCCTCGTTCGGGAACATCGGATCGAGGCCGATCTGCTGTGCCCGGCGGTTGGCGATGAAACGCAGGTAACCCTTGAACATCGAGGCGTTCAGCCCCAGAACCCCGCGAGGCATGGTGTCCTCGGCGTAGGCGTACTCGAGCTGCACCGCGCGCTGGAACAGCGCGGTGATTTCTTCCTTGAACTCGCGGGTCCACAGATGCGGATTCTCGAGCTTGATCTGGTTCACCAGGTCGATGCCGAAATTGCAGTGCATCGACTCGTCGCGCAGGATGTACTGGTACTGCTCGGCGGCGCCGGTCATCTTGTTCTGCCGACCCATGGCCAGGATCTGCGTGAACCCCACGTAGAAGAACAGGCCTTCCATCAGGCAGGCGAACACGATGATCGAGCGCAGCAGCTCCTGGTCGTTGCGCTCGGTACCCCCGAAGGCCGAGGTGCGGAAACCCGGGTTGGTCAGGATGTCGATGAAGGGGATGAGGAACTCATCCTTGTCGCGGATCGACTTGACTTCGTGGTAGGCGTTGAAGATCTCGCCTTCGTCCAGGCCCAGGGATTCGACGATGTACTGGTAGGCGTGGGTGTGGATGGCCTCCTCGAAGGCCTGGCGCAGCAGGAACTGGCGGCATTCGGGATTCGTGATGTGGCGATAAGTGCCCAGCACGATGTTGTTCGCCGCCAGCGAGTCCGCGGTGACGAAAAAGCCGAGATTGCGCTTGACGATCCTGCGCTCGTCGTCGCTCAGCGCATGCGGATCCTTCCACAGCGCGATGTCGCGCGACATGTTGACTTCCTGCGGCATCCAGTGGTTCGCGCAGGAGGAGAGGTACTTGTCCCAGGCCCACTTGTACTTGAAGGGCACGAGCTGGTTGACGTCGGCGCGGCAATTGATGATGCGCTTGTCCTCGGCGCGCACACGTGCCTCGGAGGCCGCGCGCTGGCTGTAGGACTCGTCCGCCTGCGCGCTCGCGCGAGCCGCGGGCGAGACCGCGGACATCGAGGAGGCGGGGGATGTCGGGGAGGCGGGAATCGCCGTCTGCAAGGACGGCGAAACCGAGGGCGAAACGTCCGGCATGCGGCCGGTTGCAGGTCCGCTGGTGCTTGCGGTGTTGTCGTCCCAATGGAGCATGTCTTTCCCTTCGTTCAATTATCAGGTGTTCATGACAAAGCATCAACACGATAGGGTGTCATGCAATCCAAACCAATCGATTGCACACATTACTTTGATGCCAAAATCCAACGACGCGGCATGTCGAAGCCGGACCGAAGTGCTCGACATGCCGCGTCGGATCACTGGCAGGCCTCGCAGGTCGGATCGTCGATGGCGCAGAACTTGATGTCGCTGCCGGCGGTCGGAGGCACCAGGGCATCGGGCTGCGCGGCCAGCGTCGGCGCGGCCTCGGCCTGCGGTACCGCGTTCAGTCGCCCGCTGCGCACGGTGGACTTCTCGGCATGCGTGGCGCCCGTGGTGCGCAGGTAGTACGTGGTCTTCAGTCCGCGCAGCCAGGCCAGCTTGTAGGTCTCGTCGAGTTTCTTGCCCGAGGCGCCCGCCATGTAGATATTCAGCGACTGGGCCTGGTCGATCCACTTGCTGCGCCGGGCCGCCGCCTCGATGATCCACGTCGCGTCGATCTCGAAGGCCGTGGCGTACAGGGCCTTCAGGTCGGCGGGGATGCGGTCGATGGGCTGCACGCTGCCGTCGAAGTACTTCAGGTCGGCCACCATGACCTGGTCCCACAGCCCGCGCGCCTTCAGGTCGCGCACCAGGTACTGGTTGATCACCGTGAACTCGCCCGACAGGTTCGATTTCACGTACAGGTTCTGGAAGGTCGGCTCGATGCAGGCGTCCACCCCGATGATGTTGGAGATGGTCGCGGTCGGCGCGATGGCCACGCAATTGGAGTTGCGCATGCCATGCTCGCGCACGCGCTGGCGCAGCGCTTCCCAGTCCAGGCTGGTGGAATCGTCCACCTCCACATAGCCTCCGCGCTGCTCGGCCAGCAGCTTGAGGGTGTCGTGCGGGAGGATGCCGCGGTCCCACAGCGAACCGGTGTAGCTGCTGTAGCGACCACGCTCGGCGGCCAGCTCGGTGGAGGCCCAGTAGGCCTGGTAGCACACCGCTTCCATCGAGCGATCCGCGAATTCCACGGCCTGCTGCGAGCCGTAGGGAATGCGGGCCAGGTGCAGGCAGTCCTGGAATCCCATGATTCCCAGACCCACCGGACGGTGGCGCAGGTTGGAATTGCGCGCCTTGCCGACGGCGTAGTAATTGATGTCGATGACGTTGTCGAGCATGCGCATGGCCGTGGAGACCGTGCGCTTGAGCTTGGCGTGGTCCAGGCCCCACTGGCCCTGCTCGTCCTGGCGAAGGTGGGCGACCAGGTTGACCGAGCCGAGGTTGCACACCGCGATCTCGCTGCCGCTGGTGTTCAGCGTGATCTCGGTGCACAGATTGCTGGAGTGCACCACGCCGGCATGCTGCTGCGGGCTGCGCACGTTGCAGGCGTCCTTGAAGGTGATCCAGGGGTGCCCGGTCTCGAACAGCATGGTGAGCATCTTGCGCCACAGCTGGGTGGCCGGGATGGTCTTGTGCAGCTTGATCTCGCCGCTGGCCGCGCGTTGCTCGTAGCGCAGGTAGGCCTGTTCGAAGTCCTGGCCGAAGCGGTCGTGCAGGTCCGGCACGTCCGAGGGCGAGAACAGGGTCCAGTTGCCGCCTTCCATGACCCGCTTCATGAACAGGTCGGGGATCCAGTTGGCGGTGTTCATGTCATGGGTGCGCCGGCGATCGTCGCCGGTGTTCTTGCGCAGCTCCAGGAATTCCTCGATGTCCAGGTGCCAGGCCTCCAGGTAGGCGCACACCGCGCCCTTGCGCTTGCCGCCCTGGTTGACCGCCACCGCCGTGTCGTTGACCACCTTCAGGAAGGGCACCACGCCCTGCGACTTGCCGTTGGTGCCCTTGATGTGGCTGCCCAGGGCGCGCACGCGGGTCCAGTCGTTGCCCAGGCCGCCGGCGAACTTGGACAGCAGGGCGTTTTCCTTGATGGCCTCGTAGATGCCGTCCAGGTCGTCGGCCACGGTGGTCAGGTAGCAGCTCGACAGCTGCGAGCGCCGCGTGCCCGCGTTGAACAGCGTGGGGGTGCTGGCCATGAAGTCGAAGCGCGACAGCACCTCGTAGAACTCGATGGCGCGCGCCTCGCGGTCGATCTCGCCCAGCGAGAGCCCCATGGCCACGCGCATGAAGAAGGCCTGCGGCAGTTCGATGCGCCGGCCGTCCTTGTTGTGGCGGGTGTCGGCGCGGTTGGTCAGGAAATAGCGGTCGTACAGGGTCTGCAGGCCGAGATAGTCGAATTCCAGGTCGCGCTCGGGCTTGAGGGCCGCGCCCAGGCGGGCCAGGTCGAACTGGCCCAGGCGCTCGTCGAGCAGTTCCAGCTCGATGCCCTCGCGCACGAAGTGGGGGAAGTACTCGGCGTAGCGCTGGCTCATCTGCGCCTGGGTCGCCTCCTCGCCGAGCACGTCCCTGCGGATGGTGTGCAGCAGCAGTCGCGCGGTGGCCTTGGCGTAGCCGGGATCGCCCTCGATCAGGGTGCGCGCGGCCAGGATGGCGGCCTTGTACACCTCGTCCATGGGCACGCCGTCGTACAGGTTGCGCTGGGTTTCGGCCAGGATGGGGTCGGGGCGAACGTCGGCGCCCAGATCGGCGCAGGCCGAACGGATCAGGTCCTGCAGCGCGCCGAGGTCCAGCGGGCGACGCACGCCGCCATCGGTGACCTGCAGTTCCTGCGTCCGGGGGGCCTCCTGCTCGCGCTGGCGCGCACGCTCCTGCGCGCGACGCTCGCGGTACAGCACGTAGGCCCGCGCCACCTCATGGTGGCCGGCACGCATCAGCGCCAGCTCGGCATGATCCTGGATGTCCTCGATGTGGAAGGTGCCGCCGCCGGGCCGGCTGCGCATCAGCGCGCGCAGCACGGACTGGGTCAGCTCCTCGACCTGCTCGCGCATGCTCGCGGAGGCCGCGCTGGAGCCCCCCTGCACGGCGAGGAAGGCCTTGGTCAGGGCGATCTGGATCTTCGCCGGCTCGAAGCCGACCACCGCGCCGTTGCGCCGGATGATCTTGTAATCGCTGTAGACCTGGCCCGCGGCGCCCTCGTCGGGCGTTTGCGGCGCGGGCATCGCGGCCTGGGTCGGGGAAATGTCGGTGCTCAGATTCACGCAGGTTCTCCTGAAAAACGGGCCGCGCAGCCTCGGGACT
The DNA here is from genome assembly GCA_021808525.1 of Pseudomonadota bacterium. Classification (GTDB taxonomy): domain Bacteria; phylum Pseudomonadota; class Gammaproteobacteria; order Burkholderiales; family Burkholderiaceae_C; genus Thiomonas_A. The sequence goes on along the minus strand of JAKBBK010000044.1, from coordinate 11,993 downwards.
TCATGGCGCGCGGCACGGATGCGGTACCCGCCGCGGACGATTCGCGCGCGCGCGTCCGGGGGGGATGGGCGGCATCGCGCGCGGCCTCCTCGAGTCGCCGCGCCCACGATGCCGGGAGCGGGTCTTCGCGGTGCATGCCCGTGATGCCGTGAGAGACCCTGTGGGGCACTATATCTAGCGTTGGAACGCTGCGCAATACCCTATAGCTAGCGCTTCCCCGTCCCACAGGCTGGGCACCGGCTATGCACAGGTTTTTCCACAGGGGCGGGCGCGCTTGCGCGCGGCCCGGCGCCTTGGGCGCGCGCATTGATGCATCCCTGGGCGGGGTCCGTCGGCTGTTGCGCGCGGGGAACGCGCGGGGCCGCGGCGGCGGGCTTCAGGCAAAAGGTGGCAGCGCCGCGTCGGGCAGGGCGGTCGCGCGGCGCACGAAATCCCAGTCGAAATGGGGGCCCGGATCGGTCTTGCGCCCGGGCGCGATATCGCTGTGGCCGGCGACGGCCCGCACCGGATGACTCTCCAGCAGCGCGCCCAGCAAGGCACCCAGGCTCTCGTACTGCGCCGGCTCGTAGGCCAGGGCGTCGCAGCCCTCGAGTTCGATGCCCACGCTGAAGTCGTTGCAGCGCTGGCGCCCCCACAGGCTCGACACCCCCGCATGCCAGGCCCGTTGCTCGCAGGACACGTACTGCCTGAGTTCGCCGTCGCGACCGATGAAGAAGTGCGAGGAAACCCGCAGGCCCCGAAGTGTCGCGAAGTCCGCATGGGCCTCGGGGTCGAGCCGGCCCATGAACAGCGCATCCACATGCCCGGTGCCGAAACTCCCCTCGGGCAGCGAGATGCCGTGCAGCACGATCAGCTCGACGGTCGCTCCCGCGGGGCGCGGGTCGAAGTGTGGCGAGTCGCGGCGCAGCGCGTGGCGGTACCAGCCCGCGTCGAACAAGGCGCGGGCCTGCGCGCTCATGGATTCAGCGGCCATCGAGGTGCAGGCGTCGCAGGCGCCATTGCAGCTGCAGCGGCAGCAGGCCCAGCAGGCCCGCCGCGGCTTCCAGGTCGCCGTGGCTGTCGAGCAGTGCCTGGCGCAGGGCCTCGCGCTCGATGTCGTCCAGGCAGGCCGCCAGGCCTTCGATCTCCTCGTCCTCTCCGGCCGCGCCGGGTGTCGGGAGGGTCTGGGGCTGCGCTTCGAAGCCAGGCCCCGGCTCCTGTCCCGAAGCGCGCGACGGCGCGTGCGCCTGGACCTCCGCCGGCTCCCTTGCCTGGGCCTGGATCGACCATGGCGTGTGCGCCGGGGCATGGGTCCCGGCCTGCGTCGCCGAGAAGGTCGGCGAGCCCGTGCGATCGGCGTCCGGCTCCAGGTCCGGCGCGCCGATCAGATCGCTGGCCGCCATGGTCGCGGCGCGGTGCAGCAGGTTTTCCAGTTCGCGCACGTTGCCCGCGAAGCCCAGGCCGCGCAGGCGATGCAGCGCCGCGTCGTCCAGGCGCAGGCCCGGGCGCTCGTGCTCATGCCGAATGCGTGCCAGCAGCGCCTCGACCAGCAAGGGCAGGTCGTCCAGGCGCTCGCGCAGCGCCGGCATGGTCACCGCGATCACGTTCAGCCGGTAATACAGATCCTGCCGGAAACTGCCCTCGGACACGCAGCGCTGCAGGTCGCGATGCGTGGCACTGACCAGTCGTACGTCCACCGGGGTCTCGGCCGTTTCGCCGATGGCGCGCACCTTGCGCTCCTGCACCGCGCGCAGCAGCTTGGCCTGCATGGACAGGGGCAGTTCGCCGATTTCGTCCAGGAACAGGGTGCCGCCCGCGGCCGCCGCGAAAAACCCCTCGTGCGCGCTGGTGGCGCCGGTGAAGGCTCCCTTGCGATAGCCGAAGAACTCGGCCTCGAGCAGGTGCTCGGGAATGGCGCTGCAGTTGACGGCCACGAAGGGGCCGCCCGCGCGATTGCTCAGTTCGTGCAGCGCCCGCGCGGCGAGTTCCTTGCCGGTGCCGGATTCGCCCTGGATCAACACCGGGGCCATGCCCCTCGCGCAGCGCCGCAGCGTCTGCTTGACCGCCAGCATGGGCGCCGATTCGCCCACCATGGCCTGCAGGGCGGCCGTGGTCGGCAGCGGCGGCGGGGCGTCGCGGTGGCCCAGCGCCGAGCGCACCACCTGGCGCAGCTGCGAGAGCTCCACCGGCTTGGTCAGGTAGTCGTAGGCGCCCAGTTTCAGGGCCTGCACCGCGCTGGCCGCGCTGCCGTAGGCGGTGGCCATGATGATGCGCTCGGCGCGCCGCTGGGTCTGCGCCCAGGCCAGGATATCCGTGCCCTCTCCGTCCGGCAGGCGCATGTCGACGATGGCCACCTCGTATTCGTGGCGCGCCAGGCATTGCAGGGCCTGCGCCACGCTGCCGGCCTCGTCGGCCTGCCAGCCCTCGCGCTGCAGGGTGAGCACGTAGAGTTCGCGCAGGTCGGGCTCGTCGTCGACGACGAGCATGCGGATCGGAGAGGTGTTGTCGGCCATGGTGGGGATTCGGCTTCCGGCTCGCTCAGGCCCCCGGGGCCGGCGCCACCACGCCGATGACGAATTCGCCGTGGGTGCCGCCCTGTTGCACCACGCGGTAGAACAGGCGGGTGCCGTAGCGCGAGCAAAGCTCCTGGCAAATATAGAGGCCCAGGCCCGTGCCGCGGCTGTCGGTGGTGAAGAAGGGCTCGAAGATCTGGGTGCGCAGCGTCGGGGCCACGACCGGTCCGTCATTGGCCACCGCCAGTTCACGCAATTGCGGGCCGCCGCGCAGCGAAATGCGGATGGCTCCCGGGGCGCGGCTGGCGAAGCGCTGGGCGTTGTTCAGCAGGTTGACGATCACCCGGCGCAATTGCTGGGGGTCGAATTCGAGGGTGGCCTGCGCGTCCTGCGCCTCCAGCACGATGCGTCCCGGGGTGTCGGCGTCGAATTCCGCCACCAGTTCGCGCAACATGCGCATGGGTTGCAGCACCACGGGCGAGCGCGCCCCGGAGCGCCCCAGGTCGAGCACATCCTCGACGATGCGGTTGAGCCGGTCGACGTTCTGCGCGATCAGCTCGGACATGCGCATGCGCTGGGAGTCGCTCAGTCCGTGTTCGGCGGCCAGTTCGTTGGCATGCGCGATGGCCCCCAGGGGGTTGCGGATTTCGTGCGCCAGCGCCGCCACCAGCCGGCCCAGCGCGGCCAGCTTGTCCTGCTGGATCTGGTTGCCGATGTCGCGCATGTCCTGCAGGAACACCACGTAGGCCGGCCCGCCGGGCAGGTGACGCAGCGGCTGCACCTGGGCGCGCAGGCGAAGACCGTCCACGTTGTCGAATTGCAGCGGCGCGGCCGGGCGGGCGCTGGAGGCGAGTTCGCGCAGGCGCTCGCCCAGCGGGGCCAGCGCCGGATCGGCGAAGTCCCAGGCCCCCGCGGCCAGTTCCTCCGGCGTGCCGGGCATGCCCAGCAGGGCGGCTGCCGCCGGGTTGGCGGCCTCGACGCGCATGCGGGCATCCACCACCAGCACGCCGTCCGGGTGTTCCAGCAGCACGTGGCGGTTGATGGCCAGCTGACGCCCGGCGCGGATTTCGCTGCTGCGCGCCCGCTGCTCCTGGCGCACCAGGCGGCGAGACAGCTGCCAGGCCAGCGCGCCCATGGCGAAATAGGCCGCGCCCACGAAACCCGCCGAGAACAGCTGGAGTTCGCCCCCCATGCCCCAGCTGCGCACCCCCAGCAGCGCCTGCCCCAGCAGCAGCAGGCTGACGGCGGCGGCGGTGGTCAGGGTGAAACGCAGGGTTCCCCAGACCCCGGCGGCCAGCACCGGCAGGGTGTAGCTGAGCACCAGCTCATGCGCGGTGCTGCCGGCCAGCCACTGCAGCAGGGTGTAGGCCAGGAGGTCGAACAGCACGGCCGACAGGACCTGCCAGGCGAAGCCCCGCGTGGTCAGCAGGCTGAGCAGCCACTGTCCCAGCACCCCCAGCACGTACACCACGGCCACCGCCATGCCGATGCCGGCGTGGTGTTCGCCCAGCGCGTTGAGCATGAACCAGCCGAGCAGGATGCTGCCCATGACCAGCCGCGCCGCGCCCAGCACGCGGAAGGAGCGCAGGCGCTCCCGAGAGGGCGTGCTGCCGGAGATCAGGCGGGTGGCGAGGGAGTCGCGCGAGCGGGGCGGGCTGCGCTCGAAGGCGAAGCCGCTGTCCGGGCCGGCGGCTTGCTCAGCCCTGCCGGGCATGTTCGGCGCAGCAGTAAGGGCGCTGCTGCGCATCCCAGACGCAGCGGCTGGCCGGCACGTTGACCCCGCATCGCGTGCACGCGTGCATCGGCTCCGGAGCGCTCAGGCCTTGCGCCTTGGGGCGTTCCTGCGAAACCTGCTGCGAAGCACGATTCTTCTTGTGCAGCATCAGCGCGACGATCACGACAATGAACAGCAGCAGGTATTTCATGTCGTCTTCAGCGGTGCAGGATGACCTGGAGCACGAAGCGCGAGCCCACGTAGCTCAGCAGCAGCAGCGCCGATCCCGAGAACAGCCAGCGCAGCGCGCGGCGACCCCGCCACCCCAGCATCCTGCGCCCGGTCAGGAGCACGGCGAACAGCAGCCAGGAGGCCACGCCGAACACCGTCTGGTGATTGAACTCGAAGGGCTGGCCGAACAGGCGCGTGCTGAACAGCGCGGCGAACACCAGCGAAGCGGTGAGCAGCACGAAGCCCAGCGCGGCCAGGCGGTAGGTGAGCTTTTCCAGGGTCAGCAGCGGCAGCGCGGGCCCCAGGCCGGCCAGCCCCGGGCGCCGCTGGTGCAGGGCGCGCTCGGCCGACCACAGCATCACCCCATGCAGCACCGCCGCGCCGAACAGGCCGTAGGCCGCGATGCCCATGGCCCAGTGCAGGGAGAAGGCGATGCCGGCGCCCGGAGGAGCCAGGCGATAGGGCGGAAAGAACCAGGTCAGCAGCAGCGAGACGGCGGCCAGCAGGCAGATCCAGGAGCGCAGGCCCTGCAGCGGGTAGTACAGGCTCTCCACCCAGTACACGGCGGCCACCAGCCAGAAAGTCAGCGACAGGGCCGGGGCGAAACCGAAGTCGGGTTCGTGCATGCCCTCGAGCACCAGCGCGAAGGTGCTGGCGTGGGCCGCCCAGGCCAGCAGCATGGCCAGGGAGGAAAGGTCGCGTCCGGGCGGGGCATCCTGCGCGCGACGCGCGCTCACCATCCGCGGACGGCCCAGGAACGCCGCCAACAGGTACAGTGCGAAGGCCAGGCCGTTGACTAAAATCCACATGTTTCAAGTTTAACCGAGCCCTCTCGGGAGCAGGCCGGGCTTGTCCCGGCTTCACGGTGCCGCTCGGCATCATCGGGTCCCCTCCTCATGCTGAACAACCTTACCCAGCGCCTGTCCCAGGTCGTCAAGACCGTGCGCGGACAGGCCCGCATCACCGAATCCAACGTCTCCGACATGTTGCGCGAGGTGCGCCTGGCGCTGCTCGAGGCCGACGTGGCGCTGCCCGTGGTGCGCGAGTTCACGCAGCATGTGAAGGAGCGCGCGCTGGGCCAGGAGGTCGTGGGCTCGCTCAGCCCCGGCCAGGCGCTGGTGGGCGTGGTGCACAAGGAACTGGCCGCGTTGATGGGCAGCGGCAGCGCGGCGCTGAACCTGGCGGTGCAACCCCCCGCGGTGATCCTGATGGCCGGCCTGCAGGGCGCCGGCAAGACCACCACCACGGCCAAGCTGGCCAAGTGGCTGGTCGAGCGCCAGCGCAAGAAGGTGCTGACCGTCTCGGCCGACGTGTACCGCCCGGCGGCCATCGAGCAGTTGCGCAGCGTCACCGGGCAGGCCGGAGCCGAATTCCTGGAATCGTCCCCGCAGGAAAAACCCCTGGACATCGCCAGGCGCGCGCTGGCCTACGCCCGCGCCCACCACGTGGAGGTGCTGCTGGTCGACACCGCCGGGCGCCTGGCGGTGGACGAGCAGATGATGCGCGAGATCCGCGAGCTGCACGAGGCCCTGGATCCGGTGGAAACCCTGTTCGTGGTCGATGCCATGCAGGGCCAGGACGCTCTGGCCACCGCGCGCGCCTTCCACGACGCGCTGCCGCTGACCGGCGTGGTGCTGACCAAGCTGGACGGCGACGCGCGCGGCGGCGCGGCCCTGTCGGTGCACCACGTCACCGGAGCGCCGATCAAGTTCGCCGGGGTGTCGGAGAAGATCGACGGCCTGGAGGCCTTCGATGCCCAGCGCATGGCCGACCGCATCCTCGGCATGGGCGACGTGCTGGCGCTGGTGGAACAGGCGCAGCGTCACGTCGACGTGCAGGCGGCCGAGAAACTGGCGCGCAAGGTCAAGTCGGGCGAGCAGTTCGATCTCGACGACTTCCTCATGCAGCTCCAGCAGATGAACAAGATGGGCGGCCTGCAGGGCATGCTCGACAAGCTTCCCGCGGAACTCCAGGCGCGCGCCGGGCAGGCCGACATGGACAAGGCCGCGCGCGACGTGCGGCGCATGCAGGGCATCATCTGCTCCATGACCGCGCTGGAGCGCCGCAAGCCCGACCTGATCAAGGCCTCGCGCAAGCGCCGCATCGCCGCGGGCGCCGGCGTGGCCGTGCAGGAGGTCAACCGCCTGCTCGGTCAGTACGAGCAGATGCGCGACATGATGAAAAAGATGAAGGGCGCGAAGATGTTCAAGATGATGCAGCGCATGGGGGGCGGTGCCGGCGGCCTGATGCGGCGCTGAGCCCGCGCGGCCCCCGCGCCGCCGCCCCTCAGTGCGCGGCGCCCCGGGGGCGGGCCGGCAGCGCCTCGGCCAGCAGCGGCGCGGCGACCTGCCATTGCCGGCTGGCCGCCAGCACCGCGTCCGGATAGGCGGCGCGACCGCGCGAGCCGTTGTAGCGTCCCAGGGCGTAGAACAGGCTGCCATGCTCCTCGTCCAGGTAATGGCGCAGGATCACGCAGCCGTAGCGCAGGTTCACCCGCATGCGAAACAGCGCCATCTTGTCGCCGTTTCCGATCTGGCGGGTCCAGAACGGCATGACCTGCATCAGCCCCAGCGCTCCGGCGGAGGAGATGGCGTATTTGTTGAATCCGCTTTCCACCTGGATCAGGCCCAGCACCAGCGAGGGTTGCAGGCCGGCACGCGTGGCCTCGTACCAGACGGTGCGCAGCAGCGCGCGCCGGGCGGCCACGTCGGGGATGCGCTTGCGCAGGCGCGAGGACTCGGTGGCCAGCCACAACAGGTAGCGCACGAGTCGGCGCGGGTCGTGGAAATGCGGAACCGGCGGGGCATCGTCGGAGATCTGTGCCGCCAGGGCCAGGCGCACGGCATCGGACAGCGGCTCCTCGCGTTGCGCGCCGGCCCAGGCGGTGCCCGCGAGCAGTTGCGCCGAACCCAGCAGGAACGCGACCGCCAGGCGCCCCAGAAGCGCCAGGCGCGCCAGACGCGCGAAGCCCGCCACGCACCGGGCATGCCCGGGCACCCTGCCGCTGGCCTGGCGCTCGGGCTTCACGTCGCTGCCGGAAGACTCAAGGCCGCGAGCGCGAGCGCAGCAGTTGCAGCACCTCGCCGCGCGCCACGCTGGTGGCCGCCGCGTCGCGGCGGTGCTGATATTCCAGGGTCTGCGCGGCCAGGCCGCGGTCGGACACCACCAGGCGGTGGGGTACGCCGATGAGTTCCCAGTCGGCGAACATCGCGCCCGGGCGCAGCCCGCGATCATCGAGGATGGCGTCGAAACCGGCGCCCTGCAGTTCGGCCAGCAGCGCCTCCGCGGCTTCGCGCACGGCGGGGCTGCGGTCCATGCCGATGGGGCACAGCACCACCTCGAAGGGCGCCAGCGCGTCGGGCCAGATCATGCCTCGCGCATCGTGGTTCTGCTCGATGCAGGCGCCCAGGATGCGGGTGATGCCGATGCCGTAGCAACCCATCTCCAGCGGCCGGGACTTGCCCGCCTCGTCGATGTAGTTCGCCTGCAGGGCGTCGGAGTACTTGGTGCCGAGGTAGAACACATGCCCCACCTCGATGCCGCGGCACATGGCCAGGCGCCCGTGGCCGTCGGGGCTGGGGTCGCCCTCGACCACGTTGCGGATGTCGGCGACTTCCGGCTCCGGCAGGTCGCGTCCCCAGTTGACCCCTGTGTAGTGGAAGTCCGGCTGGTTGGCCCCCACCACGAAATCATGCATGTTCGCCACGGTGCGATCGGCCACCACCCGCAGCGGGCGGCGCGTGCCGATGGGCCCGATGAATCCGGGGCGGCAGCCGAACCATTCGACGATCTCCTCCTCGGTGGCCATGCGCGCCTCGCCCAGACCGGCCAGCTTGCCCACCTTGACCTCGTTGACGGCGTGGTCGCCACGCACCAGCAGCAGCACCAGCTGGGTGCCGGCCTCGCCGTCGCTGGCCAGCACCACCGACTTGACCGTGGATTGCAGCGCGATGCCCAGCAGTTCGGCCACCTGCTCGCACTTGCCGGCATTCGGCGTGGGCGTGAGCTCCAGGCGCTTTCCCGCAGCCGCGCGCTGGGCCAGCAGCGGCAGGGCCTCCGCCTTCTCCACGTTGGCGGCGTAGTCGGATTCGGGGCTGTAGGCGATGGCGTCCTCGCCGGTGTCGGCGATGACATGGAACTCGTGGCTCAGGGAACCGCCGATGGCTCCCGAATCGGCCGCCACGGCGCGGAACTCGAAGCCGAAGCGCTCGAAGATGCGCCGATAGGCCTCGTACATGGCCTCGTAGCTGCGCTGCGCGCCCTCGCGGTCGCGGTCGAAGGAATAGGCGTCCTTCATCGTGAACTCGCGCGCGCGCATGACCCCGAAGCGAGGGCGACGCTCGTCGCGGAACTTGGTCTGGATGTGGTAGAAGTTGACCGGAAGCTGGCGCCACGAGCGCAACTCGGCGCGCGCGATGTCGGTGATGACTTCCTCCGAGGTGGGCTGCACGACGAAGTCGCGCTGGTGCCGGTCCTTCATGCGCAGCAGTTCGGGGCCGAACTTGTCCCAGCGCCCCGATTCCTGCCACAGCTCGGCCGGCTGCACCACCGGCATCAGCAGTTCGATGGCGCCGGCGCGGTTCATCTCCTCGCGCACGATGGCCTCCACCTTGCGCAGGCTGCGCAGGCCCAGCGGCATGTAGGTGTACAGGCCGGCGGCGAGCTTGCGGATCATGCCGGCGCGCAGCATCAGCGCCTGGCTGGCCACGTCGGCGTCGGCCGGGGCTTCTTTCTGGGTGGAGATGAAGAATCGGGAAGCGCGCATGAAATCGGCGTGAGTGGAGGGGGAGGGGCAGGCCGCGAAGCCAGCATTCGCGCGCCCCGGGCGCGGGACGCCCGGCGCCGGGTGGCGTGTTCGACTCGGGCTGCGGCGTGCCTATAATCAAAACACATTCTAGAAGAACGGGGGCACTGGCCATGTTGGATCGAGAGGGTTATCGTCCCAACGTCGGCATCATCCTGCTCAACCCCAGGAACCAGGTGTTCTGGGGCAAGCGCATCAGCGGACATTCGTGGCAGTTCCCGCAAGGCGGAATCCACGCCGGCGAGAACCCGGAACAGGCGATGTACCGGGAATTGTTCGAGGAGGTCGGGCTGCGACCCTCCCACGTGCACGTTCTCGGGCGCACCCGCAACTGGTTGCGCTACGAGGTCCCCCAGCAGTACCTGCGCCGCGATCACCGCGGCATCTACAAGGGGCAGAAGCAGATCTGGTTCCTGCTCCGCCTCACCGGGCGCGACAGCGACGTCTGCTTGCGCGCCACCGACCATCCCGAGTTCGATGCATGGCGTTGGAACGATTACTGGGTCGCGCTGGACAGCGTGATCGAATTCAAGCGCGAGGTCTACCAGCAGGCGCTGAGCGAGCTGGCCCACCTGCTGCCCCGCATGGAGCCGCGCACCCGCTTCCTGCGCGCGCATGTGCGCCATCAGCGCCACCAGCCGCTGCCTTCCGCGATGCCGGTCGAGGCCAGCGGCGAATGAGGGCCGCGGTCGCGAAGGGCGCCGGGCTTTGCGCCACCCTGGCCTGCCTGCTCGGGGCCGCGCTGCCCGCGGCGGCGCAGGACTCTCCCGGCGCCATCGAGGGCCTGCCGGCGCAGGCGCCCAAGGCCAAGCCGGGCGCGGTGGTGCATTTTCCTGCCCAGGTGCCCGCGGGCGACGCCGGGCTGGTCGAGGTTCCCCTGCCCTCGGCCTCGGGACAGATTCGATTCATGATCGATCCGCCCAGCGTCAGCCGTCCGGCGATCGACCTGGTGCGCTACACCCTGGTCGCGCGCAGCCGCTCGGGCTATCGCAACATCAGCTACGAAGGCCTGAACTGCGCCGACAACACCTGGCACATCTACGCCACCTGGGACGACGGCGGCAAGCGCTGGGTTCCCAACGGCGACAAGGCCTGGATCCGGGCCAACGTGGTGTCCAACTCCGACGTGCACGGCGTGCTCGACCGCAACTACTGGTGCAAGGGCGCGATGGCGGCCGGCGATGCCGCGGAGTTGATGCAGCGCCTGCGCAGCGGGTTGCAGCCCTACTTCGTGGTGCATTGAACCGGGCGGCGCCGGACTCCGTCCGGCGCGCTGCCGCCCGCGCGGCTCAGCCCTGCGCCTGGCGCAGCACCAGGTTGTCGCGGTGGATCAGCTCGGGCTGTTCGATGAATCCCAGGATGGAGACGATCTGCGCGGTCGGCGCGCGGCGGATCAGTCGCGCCTCGGCGGCCGCGTAATTGCTCAGCCCGCGCGCGATTTCCGCGCCTTGCTGGTCGAGCACGGCGATCACGTCGCCGCGCTCGAATTCACCCGCCACCTCGACCACGCCCACCGGCAGCAGGCTGGCGCCGCCTTCGCGCAGGCGCCTGGCGGCGCCGTCGTCCACGGTCACGCGGCCGCCGACCTGCAGGTGATCGGCCATCCACTGCTTGCGCGCGGCCAGCTTTCCGGCGCCCGCGTGCAGGCAACTGCCGATGGCCTCGCCCTCGGCCAGGCGCAGCAGTACCCGAGGCTCGCGCCCGCTGGCGATCACCGTATGCGCGCCGCTGCGTGCCGCGCGCTGCGCGGCCAGCACCTTGGTGAGCATGCCGCCCTTGCCGATGGCGCTTCCGGCCCCGCCGGCCATCGCGGCCAGCGAGGGATCGTCGGCCCGCGCATCGCGCACCAGGGTGGCGCCGGGGTCCTTGCGGGGGTCGGCCGAGTACAGGCCGCTCTGGTCGGTGAGGATGATCAGCGCATCGGCTTCCACCAGGTTGGTCACCAGCGCGCCCAGGGTGTCGTTGTCGCCGACCTTGATCTCGTCGGTGACCACCGTGTCGTTCTCGTTGATCACCGGCACCACATGGTGCGCCAGCAGCGTGAGCAGGGCGCTGCGCGCGTTCAGGTAGCGCCTGCGGTTGGCCAGGTCGGCATGGGTGAGCAGGATCTGCGCGCAATGCCGGCCGCGCGCGCTGAAGGCCGTCTCGTAGGCCTGGGCCAGGCCCATCTGGCCGACCGCGGCGGCCGCCTGCAATTGCGGGATCTCGCTGGGGCGTCGGCTCCAGCCCAGGCGCTTCATGCCCTCGGCGATGGCGCCGCTGGACACCAGGATCACTTCCTTGCCCAGCGCGTGCAGTCCGGCGATCTGCTCCACCCAGCGGGCGACCGCCGCGTGGTCGATGCCCCGGCCCTCGTCGGTCACCAGGCTGGAGCCCACCTTGACCACCAGGCGGCGAGCCTGGGCGATCACGGAGGCGGTGTCAGGATTCGTCGAGGGGGTCATGGACGGCAAAGCGCGGATCCTGCGGGTCGACCGCCGCCTCGCCGTCCTGCGCCTGCGGGCGCAGGGTCTGGTCGATGTCGCGCAGCAGCGGCTCGAGCCCCGCGCGGGTCAATGCGGAGATCGCGTACATCGGCCCCTTGTAGCGCAGGCGGCGGCGAATCTCCGCGACGCGCTCGGCGGCTTGCTGCTCGTCGAGCATGTCGAGCTTGTTGAGCACCAGCCAGCGCGGCTTGGCGGCGAGTTCGGGGTCGTATTTCTTCAATTCGGCCACCACGCTGCGCGCGTCGCGCACCGGGTCGGCCTCGGGG
>JAKBBK010000108.1 GCA_021808525.1 Pseudomonadota bacterium | reverse complement strand
CGATCGCCACCTCCACCACCAGGTCGTAGAAACAGCGCGGGCGCAGGCGCGGCAGCATGCCCTGCTGGGCGCGCGACTCCACCTGGAACACCCCCACCGAGTCGGCCGCGCACAGCATGTCGTAGGTGGCCGGGTCCTCGGGCGGGATGTCCTGCATGGCGAAGGGCCGTCCTCGCGCGGCGCCGATCAGGTCCAGGGACTTGCGGATCGCCGTGAGCATGCCCAGGGCCAGCACGTCCACCTTGAGCATGCCCATCGCGTCCAGGTCGTCCTTGTCCCACTCGATCACCGTGCGCCCGGGCATCGCCGCGTTCTCCACCGGCACCAGTTCGTGCAACGGGTCGCCGCTGAGCACGAAGCCCCCGGTGTGCTGCGACAGGTGGCGGGGAAAACCCAGCAGCGCGCGCACCAGCGCCATCCACTGGCGCACCCCCAGATCGGCGGGGTCCAGGCCGGCCTCGAGCAGGCGTTCGGCGGCGATCTCGCGCCCGTCCCACCATTGCACGTTGCGCGCCAGGCGATCGACGACCTCCGGCGCGAAACCCAGCGCCTTGCCGACGTCGCGGATGGCGCTGCGCGGTCGGTAGGTGATCACGCTGGCGGTCAGCGCCGCGCGCTCGCGCCCATACTTGGCATACAGGTACTGGATCACTTCCTCGCGGCGCTCGTGCTCGAAGTCGACATCGATGTCTGGCGGCTCGTTGCGCTCGCGGCTGATGAAGCGCTCGAACAGCACCTGCATGCGCGCCGGGTCCACCTCGGTCACCCCCAGGCACCAGCACACCACGCTGTTGGCCGCCGAGCCGCGCCCCTGGCACAGGATGCCGCGCGAGCGCGCGAAGCCGACGATGTCGTCGACGGTGAGAAAGTAATGCGCATAGCCGAGCTCGGCGATGAGCGCGAGTTCGTGCTCGATGAGCTCGCGCATCGCCGCGTCGGGGCCGCCCGGCCAGCGCCGCCAGGCTCCCTCGAGCACCCGCCGGCGCAGGTATTCGTCGGCCTGCAGACCGGGCGGCACCACTTCGCGCGGATAGTTGTAGCGCAGCTCCTCGAGAGAGAACGCGCAGCTGTCCGCCAGCTGCGCGCTGCGCTGGAGGAGTTCGGCCGGATAGCGCCGGCCCAGTTGCTCCAGGTCCCGCAGCGCGCGCTCGGCGTTGGGCTGCAGTTCCAGGCCGCAGCGCGCCAGCTCGCGCCCCAGGCGGATGGCGCACAGGGTGTCGTGCAAGGGCTGGCGCGAGGCGGCGTGCATCTGCACGTCGGGGCAGGCCACCAGCTCCATGCCCAGCCGCCCCGACAGCGCGCGCAGGCGCTGCAGCCAGCGCGCGTCGTCCAGCTCGCGGTGCAGCTCCACGCCCAGCCGCAGCGTGGGGCCGAGCCCCTCGCGCAGCGCGGCGGCCCAGCCGAGCAGCCGCGCATCGTCGGCCCGGCGCGGCAGGCACAGCAGGCCCAGGCAGGCGCCGGGGGGCTGGCGCAACAGGGCCTCGAGCTCCAGGCGGTAGCTGCCCTTGGGCGAGGCCCGGCGCAATGCGGTGATGAAGCGGCACAAGGCGGCGTAGTCCGCGCGGTGCCGCGCCAGCAGCACCAGCACGGCCTCGTGGTCGTGGTCCAGGCGCAGGCGGAACTGGCTTCCCAGCAGCAGCTTCACCCCGGCCTCGCGCGCCGCCACGTGGGCGCGCACCACGCCGGCCAGGGAGCATTCGTCGGTCAGCGCCAGGGCCGCGTAGCCGAGTTCGCCGGCACGGCGCACCAGTTCCTCGGGATGGCTGGCGCCGCGCAGGAAACTGAAATTGGACATGCAGCGCAGCGCCGCATACGCCTGGGTCATGACATCTCCCCGGGGCTGTGAGCTCAGGCGAACACGCCGTGCAGGAACCACTGGGCCTGCGCTTCGCGCTCGCGGCTGCGAAACACCCACAGCAGGCCGGAGCGCTCGTTGGCGGCCACCCAGTAGTCGCGCGCCACGTGGTGCGTGCCGCCGGCCTCGTCGCGCTGCCACCAGCCGCCTTCGATGCGCTGGGGCCCCAGCAGCAGGCGCAGCTCGCCCTGCCACATCGGCACGCCGCCGCGGCTGCGCAGCGGCAAGGGCCGCGGCAGCAGGAAACCCGGGCGCGGCCCGGCGGATCCCGCGCTCGCCGTCGCCGCGCTGCGCGGGGCCTCGCCCAGGGCATGCCAGGCCTGCTGCCATTCGGGCCGATGCTCGGGCAGCACCACCCCCTGCAGCACCTGGCGCGACCCCAGGCGCGCGGCCACGCGCTGCAGCGCCAGCAGCAGCTCGCGCGACGCCCCCATGTCCTGCACCGACGTGCCGGGCAGCAGGCTGGCGGTGGTGCCCGCCAGGGGCAGCATGTCCTGCAACTCCAGCTCCAGCTCGGTCACCGGGGCCGGCAGGCGCAGGTGGGCCAGGTGCTCGGCCAGCAGGCGCGCGAGCTGCTCGGCGCCGCGCAGCGGCAGCGCGGTGCGCATGGCCAGCTCGCCCCATGCGTCGTGGTCGCGCGGCGCGTCGAAGCGCCAGCGCAGGCGCAGCGTGGTGGCCCCGGCCTGGCGCGCGCCCAGCCACCCTTCCAGTTGCAGCAACAGGCGGCGCGCGCCGAACAGCAGCGCCTGCGCATCCTCCACCCGGGCCGGCAGCTCCAGGCGGGCACGAAAGACCTGCGGCAGGCTGAACCAGGCATGCTGCTCGGCCCGCAGGCCATAGGCCTGGTCGATGTGCAGCAACAGCTGCGGCCCGCAACGCCGGGCCAGGCCCTCGCGCGGCAGGCGCCGCACATCGCCCAGCCGACGGCAGCCCAGGCGCTGCAGCAGCGCCGCCTGCCCGGCGGTGGCGTCCAGGCAGGAAAGGGGCAGCGCGTCCAGCGCAGGCCCCAGGTCGCGCGGCGGGGTCGGCGCCGCCGCCGCGCGCGCCAGCGCCAGCGCCCCCAGGGCCGTGCCCGCCCAGGCCCGGCCCGCGGCGCCGAGTTCGGCCGACTCGGTCTCGATGCGTCGCCGCAGGGCGTCCTGGCCGCCGAAAAGTCGCAGGCTGCGCTCGAGCTCGAGCAGCACCGCGTGCTCCAGCAGCACCACGCGCGGCGTGAACTGCAGGCCCCAGACGGCCAGCGCATGCGCGGTGGCCGCGGCCGATGCGGCCGGCTCAGGCCAGGCGCAGGCCAGCAAGGCGATCCACAGCATGCTCATGCTCCTGCCCGGGCGTCTCGACCATGGCCTGCGCGAGGACCGGGGGCCGCGAAGCCAGGCGCAGCTCCTGCTCATGCGCCGGGCCGCGGCGCTTGATCACCTGCACGCGCAGCTCCCAGGGCTCGCCGGGCCGCGCACGCACGCGCAACGGCGCCGGCGAAGCCTCGGCACGCGCCTGCTCGGGGCGCAGCGCGAACACCAGGGCGCGGCCGTCCTGGGCGTGGGCATGCAGGCGGCGCAAGGCCTCGGCGCGGCAGTTCGGCAGCCATGCCAGCACGGCCGCCGCCCCGCCCGCGCGCAGGACCTGCTCGGCGGCCCACAGGCTCTGGCCGGCATCGCGGCTGCGCACCCACACCAGTTGCCCGGGGTCGATGCCCTGATCCTGCAGCCCCGGCAGGTACGGCACCGCCGGCGGGCCCACCAGCACCAACAGGCCCCCCGGCCGCAGCGCGGCGCCCAGGGCCGTGCCCAGCAGGCGCCACTCCAGCAGCGCGGCCCGCGGGACGAGCAGCTCGGTCAGGGCCCCGCAGGGCCAGCCCCCCCCGGGCAGTTCGGCGTCGAGCCGGGCCCAGCCGCTGCGCAGCACCGGCGCGCCGGCATGCCCGAGATCGCTGCCGCGCCAGACACTGGCGGCGAGCCCGGAAGACAGCAGGGAGGAAACGGCGGCGGACATCGGACGGCCTCGCGAACATCGACGACGCCCGGATCTGCGGGCGGGAAGCGAAGCCTACCGAAAAACTGGATAAAAATACAGTACTTGATCCCCGCGGGGCGGCCGCCCACCGCCCCGCGGGCCCGCAAACCCGTCTCAGAGCGGATAGTCGGTGCGCCTGCTCACGGTACGCAGCGCGAATACCCCCTTGATGCGCTCGACATGCGGCAGGCGCGCGAGTTCACGCTTTTGCACCCGCTCATACTCCTGCTGGTCCGGCACGGCGACGCGCAACAGGTAGTCGAAGTCGCCGGAGGTCAGGTGGCATTCCAGCACGTCGGGACAGGCGCCGGCCGCCTGTTCGAAGGCCGCCAGCGCCTCCTCGGTCTGCGAAGCCAGGGTCACCTCGACGAATACGGTGCTGGCGCGCCCCACCGCCTGGGGGTCGAGCAAGGCCACGTAGCCGGCGATGATGCCCACCTTTTCCAGGCGTTGCACACGCCGCAGACAGGCCGATGGGGACAGCCCCACGCGTTCGGCCAATTCGGTGTTGGCCATGCGCGCATTGCCTTGCAACAAGGACAGAATGCTGCGGTCGAAACGGTCAAGTTCGGTCATCCCAGTAGCCTCCGTTGGAATGCCAACAATTCTGCGCCTTTAACTGCAAATAATTCGTTGATGAATTGCAGAAAATAGTGTTTTCTTCATGTTATTTCGCATGTCCCCAGCGCGATACTTGGATTGTCGTCTGGGTCATGATGGCGATCGATCGCGGGCGTCGCCCGGGCAAGGAGTGCGCAGCATGCTCATAGGAGTTCCCAAGGAAATCAAGGTGCACGAATACCGGGTCGGGCTCACGCCCGAGTCGGTGCGCGAACTCGTGCACCACGGCCACGAGCTGGTGGTGCAGGCCGGCGCCGGCGAGGGCATCGGCGCCGACGACGCGGCCTACGAGAGCGCCGGCGCGCGCATCGTCGCCGAGGCGCCGGAGGTGTTCGCCGGCGCCGACATGGTGGTCAAGGTCAAGGAGCCGCAACCAGCCGAATGCCGCATGCTGCGCCCGGGGCAGCTGCTGTTCACCTACCTTCACCTGGCGCCCGACCCGGCCCAGGCCCAAGGCCTGCTGCACAGCGGCTGCACCGCCATCGCCTACGAGACCGTCACCGACGCGCGCGGCCAGTTGCCGCTGCTGGCGCCGATGAGCGAGGTGGCCGGGCGCATGGCCGTGCAGGTGGGCGCGGTGGCCCTGCAAAAGGCCGGTGGCGGGCGCGGCGTGCTGCTGGGAGGCGTGCCCGGCGTGCCCCCCGGCGAGGTGCTGGTGATCGGCGGCGGCACCGTGGGCACCCACGCGGCGCGCATGGCCGTGGGCCTGGGCGCGCGCGTGACCGTGCTGGACAAGTCCCTGCCCCGCCTGCGCGAGCTCGACGAGCTGTTCCAGGGCCGCGCCTGCACGCAATACGCGACCCTGCACGCGCTGGAATCCGCGCTGGAGCGGGCCGACCTGGTGATCGGCGCGGTGCTGGTGCCGGGAGCCGCCGCGCCGAAACTGGTGCGGCGCGACATGCTGGCAGGCATGCGCCCGGGCGCGGTGGTGGTCGACGTGGCCATCGACCAGGGCGGCTGCTTCGAGACCTCGCGCCCGACCACCCACGACCATCCCACCTACGTCGAATGCGGCGTGGTGCACTACTGCGTGGCCAACATGCCCGGCGCGGTGGCGCGTTCGTCCGCGCATGC
>JAKBBK010000043.1 GCA_021808525.1 Pseudomonadota bacterium | reverse complement strand
CTCGGGCTGCGGCGCGCCCTCGGCGACGCTGCGTTCCAGCTGCTCCAGGCAGGCCCCCAGTTCCATGGCGCCCACGGTGCGCGAGGCGGACTTGAGACGGTGCGCGACGGACCGCAGGCGCGGCAGGTCCGCTTGTTGCCTGGCCATGTCCATGTCCTTCAGCCCGGCCTCGAGCTCGGTCACGTACTGCCGGCGCAGCGCTCGCAAGGTCGCCGGATCGTCTCCCACCAGGGCACGGAGCGCGGAATGATCCAGGCGCGGCGCGCCCGGCCGGCGAGCGCCCCAGCGTTCCAGGGTCGAGCGTAGTTCCTCCAGGCTCACGGGCTTGGTCAGGTAGTCGTCCATCCCGGCGTCCAGGGCGCGCGCCAGCTCGGAGGGCATCGCGGCCGCGGTCAGCGCGACGATGGTCGTACGGGGCTGTCCGGTCTGCGATTCCCGCTTGCGCATGGCCGTGGCCAGTTCCACGCCGTCCATGACGGGCATGTGCAGGTCGCTCAGCAACAGGCCGTAGCTTCCCTGCTCCCAGCGCTGCAGGGCCTGCGCGCCGTTGGGCACCACGTCGGCGACCCATCCCAGCCTTTCCAGCTGCAGGCGGATCACTTGCTGGTTGGTCTCGTTATCCTCCGCGACCAGCACCAGCCTTCCCTGGGCCAGGGCCTGGTCGCGCGAAAGCCCCATGCCCGCGGACTGTTTCGCCGAGGCTGGATCCGCCGTCTCCGCGGGATCCTCGATCCGCGCCGCGAAACGCACGGCCTGCACCAGGCTCGAGCGGGTCAGGAGATTGCCGTCGACCGTCGCCAGGTTCGGCTCCACCCGGCGGGGCTGGCGCCGGCGTCCGTCCGCGAGCAGCAGGATCAGCGCCTGGGGGGAGTCCTTCGCGCTCTGGCGCGCGCCGGCCTCGTCGCCCAGCCAGATTTGCAGGCGCCGGGCCCGCGCTGCCGGGGCGGCCGGCGCGCCCTCCTCGGCCAGCGCTGCCTGCGCCCCGGAGGCGCGCAGGCAGCCGAGCACGTCCTGCGCCTGGGAGACCGATCCCGCGTGCACGGTGCAGTCGAAGCCCGCCAGTTCCTCGCCATGGCTGGGGCGCCCTTCCCCGTCGGCGTGCAGTGGAAGCAGCACGGTGAACACCGTGCCCTCCCCCAGGCGGCTGGCCACGTCGATGCGTCCGCCCATCATCTGTACCAGACGCTGGCAGATGGCCAGGCCCAGCCCGGTCCCGCCGAAGCGCTTGGTCGTGAAGCGGTCGGCTTGCTCGAAGGGCAGGAACATGCGGGAGATGGTCGCATCCTCCATGCCGATCCCGTTGTCGGCCACGCTCAGGCGGCACCAGTCGCCGTCCTGGGCCGAGGCCAGCTCGGCGCGCACCCAGACCTTGCCGGGGCGCTCCTGTCCGGAGCTGAACTTGATCGCGTTGCTGATCAGGTTGGTGGCGACCTGGCGCATGCGCAGCTCGTCGCCCCGGATCCGCGTGGGCAGGGCCGGATCGACGAACAGACTGAAGCTCACCTGCCTCTTGTGCGCCAGCACGTCGAAAAAGCTTCCCACCTCCAGGAGGCAGCGCTCCGGCTGCAGCGAGCCGTCGACCAGTTCGAGTTTGCCGGCCTCGATCTTGGCGTGGTCGAGGATGTCGTTGATGATCTCCAGCAGCGACACCGCGGAGGCCTTGCTGAGTTCGGCCATGCGGCCCTGGTGTTCGTTGAGACTGCTCTGGGAGAGCAGTTCCAGCATGCCGATGACACCGTTCATCGGCGTGCGGATCTCGTGGCTCATGGAGGCCAGGAAATCCGACTTGGCCCGACTCGCGGCCACGGCCGCGTCGCGCGCCTGCTCGATCTCGCCGATCAGGCGGTTGCGCTCCCGCAGGTCGTGGCAGGAGCCCACGTACAGGGTCCTGCCCTCGATGTCGAAACGGTTGACGGCGAAGGCCAGGGCGATGGGCTCGCCGTCGGCGCGGCGCCCCACGGTCTCGGACAGGCTGCCGCGCTGCGCGCAGTAGCGGGTCAGCGCCGGCTCCACGGCGGCATCGACATCGGCCAGATCGGGCAGGAAACGGGTGATCCGCGCCTGCAGGGCCTGCTCGGGCTCGATGCCGAACAGGCTGCAGAAGGCCGGATTGACCAGGGCGATCACTCCCTCCGGGCTGAGCACCACCACTCCGTCGGACAGGCTTTGCAGGATGGCCGTCAGGCGCTCCTGGTTGCTGCGCAGCGCGGAATCCTGGGCGCGAAGCTTGCGCGCGGTCTCGTTCAGGGTCTCGCCCAGATCCCGCAACTCGCGGTTGCCGCGATAGGCGGGCAACGGTTCCTGCCCCGGTGCCCCCAGGCGCTTGGCGAATTCCGTTGCGCGCGCCATGGCATTGAGGCTGGGGCGCAGGAAGGCCAGCACCAGCACCCCGCTGCTCAGGAACAGCAACAGCAGGAACTCGAAGGCTCTGCGGGCGAGCTGGGCGAACTCGGCGTGGATGGCCCGGGCCGAGGCGCGCATGTACAGCCACCCCAGCCCCTGCTGCCCGATGGGGCGCCAGATCTCGATGGTGTCGTTGCCCGACAGGAACAGGCGCATCGGGCCAGCCTGGGCATGCCGCAGCCACTGGATGCGGGTGTGGTCCAGGCGCGGGGGCCTGAGGGTGGAATAGTCGTAGGACACCCGGGGTTTGCCGGAGGCCTCGCGATTCACGCGGCTCAGCACCCGGCCCCGGGCATCGGTGACCGCCAGGCTTCGCACCCCCGGCAGACGCGCCGCGGCCACCAGCATGGTCTCGAGGGATCCGTAATCCTTGACGATGACCAGGGGGGTGGCGCCGATGATCAGGTTGCCGGAAATCGCCGTGAACCTCTTTTCGGTGTTGAGGTTCTCCAGCTGCACGAAATCGTGACCCACGTACCAACCGATCAACAGGAAATTGACCAGGGACACCCCCAGGGTCATCAGGACCAGCTGGGCGCGAAACTGCTGTGGCGCGAGGCGGCGCGCCAGGGTCGAGAGGCGTGGCATGGCGAAGCGCGTGCGGCGCCTATTTCGGTCGCACGAGGAAATGCTCGAGGTGCAGGCGTTCCAGGGGCACGTAATCGCGGGCGTAGTCGGCCTGGATGGGGTGGGGAATCTGGATGCCCCGCAACAGCGCCGCGTCCGCGGGGTCCCGCCCCATGTCCAGCAGGGCGCGTTGCACCAGCAACCGATCCCGGGCCGGCACCCTTGGTGCGGCCACCACGGCATGCGGCGCCGCGCCGGGCGTGGTGTAGATCACCCGCAGGCGCTCGCGCAATGCCGCGGGTTCCCGCGCCAGGGTCAGGGCGATGGCCCCGCCGGCCGCGTCGTCGCCCCGCGCCACCGCGCGGTACACGTTGTCATGCGAACCCACGTAATGGGGAAGGATGTGGATGCCCTTCCGATGCAGCAAGGCGCGCATGTACAGCGAGGCGCCGAAGGCATTCGGCGCCGGAAAGGCCACGGACTTGCCGTCGAGCTGACCGAGGCTGGTGATGCCGCTGTCGGCGCGCACCACCAGGATTCCGCTCAGCGGGGCGTCGTTGCGCACCAGGGGAACGTAGCCCTGGCTCCCATGCGCCATGACCACGTGGTAGGGGTTCATGTAGGCGAAGTCCGGAACCCCCCGGGTGAAGGCGAGCTCGAATTCCGGGATCGACGGGTACACGAGCAACTTGAAGCTCAGGCCGGTCTTGCGCTGCAGGGCCTCGAGCAGCGGTTGCCAGTCGGCGTAGATCTGCGCCGGAGGAAACTGCGGCACCACCGCGAAGGTCCACACGGGCTGCGCCGCGAAACCCCAGGACGGCCAGAACGCCGCCAGCAACAGCAGGGTGGCCATCAGGCCTCGAACAACCCGGACGATTCGGTTCATGGCGTGACAAGGTCCTGGATGGCTTCGGCCCGCGCTCAGGCCGAAGGCGCGGCGGGGGCCGCGATCTGTTCCCGATAGCGCTGGCGCCAGGCCTGCAGCCAGGGCTCCACATCCTCGGCGCCCAGGGGGCGGGCGATGAAATAGCCCTGCGCCACCTCGGCCCCGTGGGACCGGCTGAATTCCCAGTCGGAGCCATCCTCGACGCCCTCGGCAACGAGTTTCATGCCCAGGCTTTTCCCGACCTGCACGCTGGCATCGAAGATCGCGGCCTTGCGCTCGTCTCCGGCGGCTCCGTGGGTGAAGCCGAAATCGATCTTGAGCTCGTCGAACACCAGGTCGCGCAGCTTGCTCAGGGCGGCGTAGCCGTTGCCGAAATCGTCGATGGACATGTGGAACTGGCGCAGCCGCAGGCGGGTCATCACCTCGACCAGCAGGCGCTCGTCCTGGATCAGGCCGCTTTCGGTGACTTCGATCATCACCCAGGACGGATCGACGCCGTGGCGCCGTGCGCAGTCCAGCAGGAAGTCGGGGAAGTCCAGCACCCCCAGGTCATGCGCCGAGGCGTTCACCGAGACCCGCAGCTCCAGGCCCCGCCGTCTCCACGCCGCCGCCTGCGCGAAGGCGAGATCGAAAATCCGCCGGGTCAGCGCGCCGATGTTGCCGCTGCGCTCAGCCATGGGGATGAAGGCGGCGGGCGGGATCACTCCGTCCGAGGCATGGCGCCAGCGGGCCAGGGCTTCCACCCCGAGCACGCTTCCGTCGGACAGCGACACCTTGGGCTGGTAGACACAGAAGATCTCGCCGCGCTCCAGCGCCTGGCGCAGTTCCTCGGCCGTGCGCTCCGGGCTGCTGGCGCGCGGGGCCGGCGCCGCCGGCGCTCCGCACGCGCCCAGCAGAGCCCGCAGGCGCTCGGGACGCGGAGGTTTGTCGAGCACCCCGCTGACCCGCAGCCCGTAGGACTGCGCGAGCTGCCCCGTGGTGCGCAGCAAGGCTTCACCCTCCCCGCTGCACAGGGCCAGGCAACCCGCGTAACCGATTTCCGAGAGCCGGCGGAAAAACGCCATGCCGTCCATCTCGGGCATGTTGATGTCGAGGATCACCAGGTCCGGACGCAGCCTGGCCTCGCGGATCGCCTCGAAGGCCGCCGGCGCGTTGCTGAAACCGTGCACCTCCAGAGCCCCCATGCCCTCGAGCATGAGCCGCATCACCTTCAGCATGAAGGGATCGTCGTCGACGAGCAGCACCTTGCGGGTGGTGGTCGGAGGGTTCAGCAGCGAATCAGGCATTTCCGCAGATGGTAGCTGCGAGGAGCCTTGAGCTCAGTGAGAAATTGCACACATTCAGGGAAAGACCACACACATGAGCAGAGTCGCGTGGCTTGCCGGAGCACGGCCTCCGATATGCTGAGCCCCCATGCGCCTGACCACGATGACCGACTACGCGCTGCGCCTGCTGATGTACGTCGCGCAGCATCCGCATCGCCTGTGCACCATCGCCGAGGTGGCCTCGGCGCACGCGATTTCCGAGACCCACCTGATGAAGATCACCCAGGTGCTGGGTCAGCGCGGCTGGCTGGAGACGGTGCGCGGCAAGGGCGGCGGCATCCGACTCGCGCGGGCCCCGGCGGACATCAACGTGGGCGCGGTGGTGCGCGACATCGAACCCGACTTCCATCTGGTCGAGTGCCTGGGCGTGAACGATCATTGCCGGATCAGCCGCGCCTGCCGGCTCACCGGCGTGATCCACGGGGCGCTGGAGAGCTTCCTGGCGCACCTGGACGGCTACACCCTGGCCGACCTGCTGCCGCCGGCCGCCGGCGGCGAGGTGGCGGTGGCCCCTCCCCCGCGCGCGGCCCGGCGCCCAGGACGTTCCTGAGGCGGCCCCTCCGGGGCGTTCCCGTCATCCCGGCGCTTGACAGCACCAGCATCGGCTTTAAGATGCATGTTGTGTGAATCTTTTTAGCCGAGCCCTTCCCCAGACCCCCATTCCACCGAGTGTTTCCATGACCACGCCCCACCTGCACCTTCGCCCCGACGCCACCTATCCCTTCGACGCCAGGGGCATCGCCAAGCGCTTCCGGCATGCCGCCATCTTCGGCGCTCTCGACGCCCTGCACGCCGGCGAGACCATGCGCTTTGTCAACGATCACGATCCCCTGCCGCTGCTGCAGCAACTCCAGTCCCATTACGGCGAGGCGGTGGAGGTGAACTACCGCCAGCGCGACAGCGAGGCCGTGGTGATCGACTTCGTCAAGCGCTGACCCGGCGCCCGGGCCGCGTCCGGGCACGCGACGCGCGCCCGGCTGGCGGGCTCAGGCGCCTTGGTCGCGCCTGTCGCTCGGGCTGTCGCCCCGCGCCTGGCCTTCGGGGCCGGCCAGGGGATGGACATTCTGGATGAACAGATCCACGGCGGCCGACTGGGCCAGCAGGCTCACCGTATCCTCGCCGGTGGCGGCCAGCTTTTCGTAGCGCTCGCGAATCCAGCGCCCCAGCGGCGTCGACGCATCCAGCATGTCGCGCCAATGGGCATCCTGCAGATTGCCCATCAGACGCCAGACCATCTCCTGGAACAGGGCCTGTTTTTCCGCGGACAGCTTCGCGCCGCTCATGACGAGGATGCGCGCGGCGAATTCCCGCGCACCGGGCTCACTGCATCACGAAGCCGGAGAAGTACACGCCCAGGATCGGCGCCGCCGCGGCCTTGCCGGAGCTCGCGGGCTCGGCGCTGCGCAGGATCGCGTTCACCTTGGCCAGGATGGTGGCACGCAGCTTGTCACGCGTGGCGTCCTGGGTCACGGTGGCCGCCTGCTGCGCCGCCAGGATGTTCAGGATGGCGCTGCGGATCTCCGGCATCAGGGCCGTGACCTGCTCGTCCACCTTCGGGTCATCGGCCTTGAGGTCGATGGTCACCTGCACGTAATGCACCTGGCCGTCGGTGCTCTGCACATTCGTGACAAAGGGTTGCAGGCTGATGAAGTGGGCCGGCTTCGGCGCGGCCGCGACCGGCTTGGCGGGGGTCTTGCCGGCCTTGTCATGGACCAGGAACCACCACGCGGCCGCGCCGCCGGCACCCAGCAGCAGCAGCACGACGACCGCGATGATCACGATGAGTTTGCCCTTGCCGGACTTTTTCGCCGGCGCTTCGTCCTTGTCTTTGTCTTTTGCCTTGGTAGCCATGGTGTGCGGGGGAATGCGAGCTCAGGAGGGGCGGAAGGAAATGCGCAGCACTGTCGCCGATGCCGGGAAGCTGCGTCAAGGCTGCGATTGCGGGGGCGGGGCGAGTTCCACGCGGTCTCGCCCGGAGGTCTTGGCCTGCATCAGGGCCTTGTCGACGCGCGCGTAGACGGCCTCGAGCGCCTCGCCTGGCGTCCAGCGGCCCACGCCCGCGCTGAAATGCGCGCGTATGCCTGCTGGCTGCTGGGGATGCGTGAAGCGGCGCGCGTTGAAGCTGCGCTGCGCGCGCTGCACCGCGGAGGCGGCTCCCTGCTCGTCCTCGCCCGGCAGCAGGAGCAGGAATTCCTCCCCCCCGATGCGGGCGATCACGTCGGTCGGGCGCAATTCGGAACGCAGCACCTGCACCAGCTCGCGCAGCACGGCGTCCCCGGTGTCGTGGCCGTACTGGTCGTTGATGCGCTTGAAAAAATCCAGGTCCACCATCGACAGGCTCAGCGCCTCGCCGCTGCGCGAGGCGCGCGCCACCTCGCGCCGGAAGGCCGCTTCCAGCCCGCGGCGGTTCAGGGCGCCGGTCAGCGGATCCTGCTGGATCAGCTCGCTGAGTTGCTCCAGCTCGGCCTCCAGGGTGCGGGCCCGGCTGCGCGCCTGTTGCAGCTGTTCCTGCGCGTCGGCGAAGGACACGCGCAACTGGCGTGTGTCCTCGAGCATCTGCTGGCTTTGCGCCAGAATGCCCTGCACCACCGACTTCGCGCGTTGCGAATCCCCCGATTCCTCGAGCTCATGCATGCCGGCGCGCAGGCGTTCGCCGTAGCGTTCGCTGCTTTCCACGTAGGTACCCAGGCTGCGCACCACCATGTCGATGAGTTCGCGCGCCAGCGAGCGGGCATCGTCGGTGGCCTTTTGCATCACGCCCTGGCGCAGCAGCAGGTCCTTCAATCCGTGCACCGCCTGCTCCAGGCGCTGGGGGTCCAGAGGCTCGTGCAACACGCCGTGCAGGGCCGCCACCTGCCCCTGGATCCAGTGCTGGGGCGTGAACAGTTCCGCCACGTTGTCCAGCAGCAGGCGCACGGCTTCGAGCATGCGCGTGCGCGATGCGCTCGCCGCGCCATGCCAATGCTCGCAGGCGTCCCACAGGTTCTGCGCCTGCGCGGCGAAACCCGCGGCAGCGTCCTGAAGTTCCGCGGCGTCGTCGAGCAAGGCGCGGGCCTGCGCCTGGATCGAGGGCTGGTCGCCATAGGCCTGCTCGGCCATGCGCACCGCATCCAGCCACAGGCGCTTCCAGGAACCCGTGGGCATGGGAGCCGGGATCGGCGCCTCGCTGCGAGCCGGCGCGGGACGCTCGCGCAGGCTGGCCCAGCGCTCGGTGGTGCTGCGCAGTTGTTGCAGGGCGCCCAGGGCGTCGTCGGCCGACTCCACGGCTTGCAGGGCCTGCAGCTTCTGGACCCGGGACAGTCCGGCCTGGGAGCGATCCCATTCCCGAACGAAGCGGGCTACCGCGGCCCCCAGTCCGCTGGCCTGGTTGGGATCGAAGGGCGTTTCCAACTGATCCCGGAGCATGCGCGCCGCCTGTTCCCAGTCGCCCTGGGAGACGGCCGAGCGCAAGGCGGGCGCCCAATCCTGCAGCGCGAGCGAGGAATGCTCCAGGTGCTGCAGCCATTCAGCGGCGCCCGCCGGCAGGCTTGCCGCGGGTGACGCCGCCATGTAGGCGCGCCGATATTGCTCGGGCGTGGGCTCGATGCCCTGCTCGGCCAGACGACGCAGGGCGGCACGCGCGATGGAGGCGGGAGAGGCGGCGGACGACGGTGGCGGAGGCATCGGCAGGCCGGAAGGACAGCGAAGGGCTCGGAATGGGTGCGGAAAACGAGGACTGCGCGCCAGTTCGGACGCAGCACGGCATTATTTCAGGTTGAGGACTCACAGTGCAGTGCATCGTGCGACGCCTGCCCCCGGGCCCCGCCGACCGTGGCCGAATCCCGCGCCTTGCCCCCGAGCCGCAACCGTACAATGCCAGGCTTCGCGACCGTCCGGCGCACAACGGCGGCGCGAGGACGGGCCGCACAGGCCCCGAGTGGGCAGGAGTAGCAGCGGTACGAGCAAGGACGGTGCAGTGGCATGGCACGAGGGGGCGCCGCGGGGGTCAAGATTCACGCGGCGGTGTCGTTAGAAAACGCGATGACAGCGTACAAGACCACAAGGTGCGGGATTGAAATTCCTGGTTGTTGACGATTTCCCGACCATGCGGCGCATCGTGCGCGGCCTGCTCCTGCAGACCGGGCACGTGACGGGCACGATCGACGAGGCCGAGGACGGGGTGCAGGCCCTGCGGCGCATCCAGGCCGGCGGGATCGAGTTCGTCGTGACCGACTGGAACATGCCCAACATGCAGGGCATCGACCTGCTGCGCGAGATCCGCGCCAGCGCCGACCCCAGCATCCGCGGCCTGCCGGTGCTCATGGTGACCGCCGAGGCGAAGAAGGAGAACATCCTGGCGGCCGCGCAGGCGGGGGTCAACGGCTACATCGTCAAGCCCTTCCCCGCCGATGCGCTCAAGGCCAAGATCGACGGCATCCTGCAGCGCCTGCACCACGCGGGCTCGCAGACAGGGAGTTCGGCATGAGCTCACCCGCGGATTCCCAGGCACCCGGCCAGGCCCTGCACCACCTGATCGAGGCCGACGCGCTGCTCACCCTGGGCGTGCAACGCATCCTGCACGCCTCCAGCGACCTGCCCGGCGCCAGCCATCCGCTGCAGGAGGTGCTGCATCTGAGCGAACAGCAGGCCATGCTGACCCTGGAGGCGGTGGAGGCGGCGCAGGCCGAGCTGCAGGCCATCCGCGCCACCAACGGCGGCTTCATCGACCAGCGCCTGGAGCGTCTGAACGGCCACCTGCAGACCATCCTGACCACCCAGCAAGGCCAGGACCTGGCCGGTCAGCGCCTGAAGAAGACCATCGCGCTGCTGCAGGCCGTGGAGTCGCGCATCCAGGAAGCCCTGGTCCAGCTGGGGCCCGTGCCGGCCGATGCGCGCCAGGCACTGGCCGAGCTGCAGGCAGCATGCCCCGCAGAGGCCCTGTCCGACACCTTCGGTGCCGGGCGCCTGGACCAGGACAACGTCGACGACCTGCTCTCCCAGCTGGGCCTGTAGACCGATGCCCCGCGCAAACCTAGAGACCGCCATGCCAGAAGCCGCCAACTCCGTTCCGACCGCAGCCGATTCCCCTGCGGCACGCGCGCTCGAGCTGCTGTCGCAGCATGTGCAGGGCGCGCGCTCGCAGATGGACTCGGCGGTGCTGGATCTGAGCCGGCGCTTCGCGCAACTGCATGCCAGTTTCGAGAAATCCATGCGTGCCTCGGACGCGGCGGCCTCGGCGCAGGCCGGCACCGGGGTGGCCGAGGCCTTCTCGCAAAGCCGCGAGCAACTCGGCCAGGTGGTGGAGAACCTGCGCGTGGCGCTGCGCCGCCGTGACGAGGCGGCGCGCCAGGCCCAGGGCGTGACCACCCACGCCAGCGCGCTTCAAGGCCTGGTCGAGCGCGTGGCCGCGCTGGCGGCCAAGACCGATCTGCTGGCGCTCAACGCCACCATCGAGGCAGCGCGCGCCGGCGAGCACGGACGGGGCTTTTCCATCGTGGCCGAGGAAGTGCGCAAGCTCTCCGCGCAGTCGCGCCAGACCAGCCAGGACATGGCCGAGCGCGTAAGCGCGATCGGCCACGAGATGCGCTCCATGGCCCAGGCCGCGATGCACTCCACCGAGCAGGAGAAACAGACCTTCGCCGACACCGACCAGGCCGTCCAGGACGTGCTCGGACGCCTGCATGAACTGGCCGCCGAACAGGGGCGAGCGGCGGCCACGCTGCGCGCCGAGGGCGAGCAGGCGCAACAGGAAGTATCCCGGGTCCTGGTGGCGTTGCAATTCGGCGACCGCGTCAGCCAGATCCTGGATCATGCCGCGCGCGCGCTGCAGGATCTGTCCCGGGAGTTCGCCGCCTCGCCGTCCACCCCCGATGGCGACGCCATGCTGGCGCGCCTGGCCGTGGGCTACACCACCCAGGAGCAGCGCCTGGCCCACGAAGGGGGCCAGGACGACGCGCAATCCGGCGGCGACGACGAGATCACCTTTTTCTGAACCGTTGCGTCCGCAATATCTCCGCGTTAGCCTGTCGAAATGTCCAAGACCATACTCATCGTCGATGATTCCGCCTCGCTCCGTCAGGTGGTGAACATCGCTCTTTCCAGCGCCGGCTACGAGGTCATCGAAGCCTGCGATGGCGTCGACGCGCTGTCCAAGCTGGACGGCCGCAAGGTGCACCTGATCATCAGCGACGTGAACATGCCCAACATGGACGGCATCGAGCTGGTGCGTCAGGTCAAGAACAAGCCCGACTACAAGTTCACCCCGATCATCATGCTGACCACCGAGAGCCAGGCCGAGAAAAAGGCCGAGGGCCAGGCCGCCGGCGCGCGTGCCTGGGTGGTCAAGCCCTTCCAACCCGCGCAGATGCTGGCCGCGGTGGCCAAGC
Source organism: Pseudomonadota bacterium (assembly GCA_021808525.1). GTDB lineage: Bacteria > Pseudomonadota > Gammaproteobacteria > Burkholderiales > Burkholderiaceae_C > Thiomonas_A. The sequence continues at coordinate 15,821 of JAKBBK010000043.1, read as the reverse complement.
TCATGCCCGCCTGAAGCGCCCGCCTGAAGCCCCGAACCCGAACGCCTGGAGCCCATTGCCCATGGAAGTGCTGACGCGCGACGACATTGCGCCTGGACGCGTGGAGCTGCGCGGCTCCATGGACATCTACGCCGCGGGCGAGTTGCACCAGCGCCTGCTGGAACTGCTGCGTACGCGCCAGCGCCTGGAGCTGGACCTTTCCGGAGTCGACGAGATCGACACCTCCGGGGTGCAACTGCTCATGTCCACCAAGCGCGCGGCTGCCGCGCAGGGCCGCTCGCTGAGCCTGGTGGCGCACAGCCCGGCGCTGCTGGAAACCCTGGAACTGTGCCAGCTGCTGGGCTTTTTCGGCGACCCGGTGGTCGAGACGGCGGGAGCCCGATCATGAGTTTCGAGCAGCAGATGCTGCAGGCGCTGCAGGCCTTCATCACCGAGGCGCGCGACCTGCTTTCGGGCATGGAACACAGCCTCCTGCAACTCGAGGGCGGCGCCGATCCGGACATGGTCAACGAGCTGTTCCGGGCCGCCCACACCATCAAGGGCTCGGCGGGCCTGTTCGGGCTGGACGGCGTGGTGCGCTTCACCCATCACCTGGAAAGCCTGCTGGACCAGATGCGCGCCGGCGCGGTGGCGGCCGACGATGCGGTCGTGGGCACCCTTCTGGATGCGCGCGACCACCTGGCCGGATTGATCGAGGCCGTGTCCGAGGGGGGCGACGGGCTGCAGCCCGGCCCCAACGAACAGGCCTTGGTGGCGCGTCTGCAAAGCCTGCAGGCGCCGTCGGGCCTGCCGCAGGGCAGCGCTTCCTCCCCCTCTCCCTCCCCCGCGCCTCGCGAGCCGGCATCGCCCGGCGCCGTCACCGTGCACACCCCGCCGCCCCAGGGCGAGGACAAGGTGGTGCGCCTGCAGCCGCAGGAGGCCAGCACCGCGAGCTGGCACATCTCCCTGCGCTTCGGGCGCGATTGCCTGCGCAACGGCATGGATCCCCTGGCCTTCATCCGCTACCTGCGCGGCCTGGGCGACATCGTCGCGCTGGCCACGCTGGACGACGGCCTTCCCGCGCTGCCCGAGCTGGACCCGGAGTCCTGCCATCTGGGCTTCGAGATCAATTTCCGCAGCGAGGCCAGCAAGGACGACATCGAGGCGGTGTTCGAGTTCGTGCGCGAGGACAGCGACATCTGCATCCTCCCGGCGCACAGCCGCATCGCCGAGTACGTCGAACTCATCCGCTCGCTGCCCGAGGACGAGCTGCGCCTGGGCGAGATCCTGGTGCAGGTGGGCACGCTGACCCGCCATGAGCTCGACCATGCGCTGCGCGAGCAGGAGCAAGGCGCGCAGCTCCTGCCCCAGGGCGAGCGCGAGCCCCTGGGCCAGATCCTGGTGCGCGAAGGCGCCACCCACGAGCCCATCGTGCAGGCCGCGCTGGACAAGCAGCGCCAGGCCAAGGAACGCCGCAGTCGCGAAGGCCAGATGCTGCGCGTGGCGGCCGACAAGCTCGATGCGCTGATCGATCTGGTGGGCGAACTGGTCATCGCCAGCGCCGGCAACGCGCTGCAGGCCCAGCAGCCCGAGCAGGTGGAGGCCGCCGCGGAGGTCACGCGCCTGGTGGAGGAGATCCGCGAGCGTGCGCTCAAGCTGCGCATGGTCGAGATCGGAGAGACCTTCGCGCGCTTCCAGCGCGTGGTGCGCGACACCGCGCGCGAACTCGGCAAGGACATCGCGCTGCTCATCCAGGGCGGCGAGACCGAGATGGACAAGTCGCTGGTCGAGAGCATCACCGACCCGCTGATGCACCTGGTGCGCAACTCCATGGACCACGGGCTGGAAAAGCCCGACGTGCGCATCGCCCTGGGCAAGCCCGCGCAGGGAACCCTGCGCCTGTCGGCCACCCACGACGCCGGCAGCATCGTCATCGAGGTGGTCGACGACGGCGCGGGGCTGAACCGCGAGCGCATCTGCGCCAAGGCCGTGCAGCGCGGCCTGATCGATGCCGAGGCGGCGCAGACCCTGCCCGACTCCGAGGTCTGGAAACTGATCTTCGAGCCCGGCTTCTCCACGGCCGAGACCATCACCGACCTGTCGGGGCGCGGCGTGGGCATGGACGTGGTGCGCCGCAACATCGAGGCCATCCGCGGCACCATCGACATCCAGAGCAAAGCCGGCGTCGGGACCACCATGCGCCTGCGTCTGCCGCTGACCCTGGCCATCATCGACGGCTTCCTGATCGAGAGCGCCGGGCGCAGCTACGTGCTGCCGCTGGACGCCGTGGTCGAATGCCTGCAGTACCCCGAGCAGGGGCAGCAGCAGGGCTACCTGAACCTGCGCGGCGAGGTGCTGCCGCTGCTGCACCTGGAGCGCGCGCTGGGCACGCGCCCGGAGGCCGCCGCGGCGGCTTCGCCGGCGCGGCGCAACGTGGTCGTCGTGTCGGCCTCGGGCCAGCGCGTGGGCCTGGTGGTGGAGCGCCTGCTGGGCGAGTACCAGACCGTGATCAAACCCCTGGGCTCGCTGTTCGCCCATCTGCGGGGCATCGGCGGCTCGACCATCCTGGGCAACGGCCGCGTGGCCCTGATCCTGGACGTCCCGGCCCTGCTGGCCTCGGCGCCCGAGGTCACGCGCCACCGCGCCCTTGTGGGAGCCCAGGCAGGAGCCCAGGCAGGAGCCCAGGCCGCCTGACGCGCCGGCGCGGGTCCGCCATGCTGGCACAATCTCCCATGCTCGCACTTTTCTCCCACCCGCACTCGCCATGAACCTACCCGTCCCTGCCTCCTCCACCACGGCGGTCACGCTCGACGCCGTGCATGCGCACGGCCCCGCGGCTCCCGGCCAGTACCTGACCTTCTCGCTGCAGGGAGAGTCCTACGGCGTGGACATCCTGGGCGTGCGCGAGATCATCGAGTACGCGCGTCCCACCACCATTCCCATGATGCCCGGCTTCGTGCACGGGGTGATCAACCTGCGCGGACGCGTGGTGCCGGTGATCGACCTCGCGCAGCGCTTCGGGCGCCCTCCCACCGAATTGCGCGCGCGCACCTGCATCGTGATCGTCGAGGTGAACACCCCCGACGGCGCGCAGGCGCTGGGCGTGCTGGTCGACGCGGTCAACGCCGTGCTCGATCTCGATGCCTCGCAGATCGAGCCGGCCCCGGCCTTCGGCACCGGGCTGCGCCGCGAGTTCATCCAGGGCATGGCGCGCATGGAAAGCGGCTTCATCATCCTGCTGGACATCCCGCGCGTGCTGTCCACCGAGGACCTGGCCGCGCTGGCGCATGTCGCCGAGGGCACGGCCACGGCCTGATCCGCGGCGAGCCGCTCAGCGCGGCTCGTGGGGATGCGCCTCGTGGGGATGCGAATCCCGCGCCGTCCCGCGCGCGTGCGCCTCCGCCACGCGGTGATGCCCCCCGTGCGAGTGGCCGAACACCAGGTAGGCGTCCGATCCCTCGCGCACCAGGCGGCAGCGCGCCCCATGGGGCAGGCACAGCTTGGTGCGCACATGGCCGAAGGGCAGGCCGGTGAGCACCGGGACCTTGTGCTCGCGCAGGCGTGAGCGCAGCCAGGCCACCACCTGCGGCAGGTCGTAGCCCGCGTCATGCGGGCTCAACCGGTAGTCCGTGAAGGCGCCTAGCAGCACCGCGCGCTGGCGTTGCAGCACCCCGGCACCCAGCAATTGCGTGAGCATGCGCTCGATGCGGTAGGGGTGCTCGGACACGTCTTCCAGGAACAGCAGGCCGCGCGCGCGCGGCAGGTACGGCGTGCCCACCAGGTTGCACACCAGGCTGAGATTGCCGCCCCACAGCACGCCGGAGGCGTCCAGGGATCGGGGCGCGTCGGGGCATTCGAAGCCCACCGCCTCCAGGCGCGCATCCACGACGTCCAGGAAACTCTCCTGGGTGATCTCGTCCACCCGCTCGGCGCCGAAATCGAAGCTGGCCATCGGCCCGCTGTAGCTCACGGTTCCGGCTCGCGCCAGCATGGCCAGCTGCAGGGCGGTGAAATCGCTGTGCCCCACCCAGACCTGGCCGCGCCGGCTCACGGCCTCGTGCAGCAAGGGGTAGTCCAGCGCGTCGAGCATGCGCGTGAGGCCGTAGCCGCCGCGCGTGGCCATGACCACCGTCGCGCGGCTGCGCGCCGCGCGGTGCAGGGCCTGCACGCGCCGGGCGTCGCTGCCCGCGAAACGCTGCTCGCGCAACAGCGCCGCAGGGTCGACGCGCACGCGAAATCCCAGTTCGCCCAGGTGCTGGGCCGCGCGCTCGATGCGCTGCGGCTGGGGCACGGCGCCCGAGGGGGACACGAGGCGCAATTCCCCCCGCGCGAAAGTCTTGCGCGCCTTCGGCGCGGCGGGTTCAGTCATCGAATTCCTCTCCGGGCTGGTCCAGGTGACTGACCTCGATGCCTCCCTGCGCCGCGCTCTGCGGCGCCGCGTCCGCATCGCCTGCGCGCGCCTGGGCGCCCAGGCGCCGGCGCTCGCGGAAGAACTCCTGCAGCAGGGCCCCGCAGGCGGCGGCTTCCACCCCACCATGCAACTGCGCATGGTGGTTCAGGCGCGACTCGGCGAACAGATTGAGCACGCTGCCCCCGGCCCCGGTCTTGGGATCGAAGGCGCCGAACACCACGCGCTGCACCCGCGCATGCAGCAGGGCCATCGCGCACATCGCGCAGGGCTCCAGGGTGACGTACAGGGTGCAGCCGGGAAGGCGGTAGTTGCCCATCAGGCTGGCGGCCTGGCGCAGCGCGACGATCTCGGCATGGGCCGTCGGATCGGAGTCCCCCACCGGGCGGTTGTAGCCGGTGGCCAGCACCCTGCCCTCGCGCACCAGCACGGCGCCCACCGGCACCTCGCCCAGCAGCCAGGCATTCTGGGCCTGGTCCAGCGCCAGGCGCATGAAGGCCCGGTCCGCCCGGGCATCCGGCGGATCGGGCAGCTCGTGGCCCTGGTCGGCCTCGGATTCTCGGTCCATCCCGCAAGCATACCCGGGCGCAATCCGCGGGCGGCGAGCTTCGGCGGCGCCGAGGCCCGCGCAACCCGACGCGAGAGCCTCAGCCGATGGTCATGAGGCTGGCGTTGCCTCCGGCGGCGGCGGTGTTCACGCTCACGGCCTGCTCGTGCAACAGGAGTTCCAGCGGATAGTCCGAAGCCTTGATGGCGTCGCTGGGCAAGGCATACACGTTGACCACCGCGTGCTCGTGTCGCGTGAGTTCGGCCTGCAGCGCGCGCAGGCCGGCCGGGCCGCCCTGGTACAGCGCGGCGTCGGGCAGGTCCTGCGGCGTGGCCACGCGCACCCGCTCGCGCAGGGTGGACGGAACCAGCGCAGCGGCCGGCTCGGCGTGCGCGCCCGACAGCAGCGCGACATTGCCGGTGGCCAGCGCCGCCGCGGCCTGGCGCAACAGTTCCTCGCGGCTGTCGGCCCGGCACAGCAGTTGTCCCCGCGGCAGCAGCAGGTAGTCGTTGTGCTCCCCCACCGGCCCCGCCAGGCGTGCCGGCTTGCGATCGGGCGCCAGCGTGGCGTAGGCCTGCAGCGCCGCGGTGTCGATGCCCTGCTCGCGCAGGGCATCGAGCAGGCCGCGCAATTCCTCGGGCGCCTCGGAGCAAGGCAGGAAGGGGGCCCCGGTGGGCGCGACCAGGCGGCGCAGGTACAGCGGGCCGCCTGCCTTGGGGCCGGTGCCCGAGCGCCCGTGGCCGCCGAAGGGCTGCACGCCCACCACGGCACCGATCATGTTGCGGTTGACGTACACATTGCCCGCGCGAATGCGCGAGCCCGCCCTGGCGATGGTTTCGTCGATGCGGCTGTGGATCCCGAACGTCAGGCCGTAGCCCAGGGCGTTGACCGCGTCGATGGCCTGCTCCAGCTGCTCGCTGCGGTAGCGCAGCACATGCAGCACCGGGCCGAACACCTCGCGGCCCAGCACGTCGATCGAGGGGATCTCCACCAGGGTCGGCGCGACGAAATGCCCATTCCGAGCCTGGGGAGGCAGCCGGGGCGAATACACCGCATGGCCGCGCGAGCGCATGGCCTCGACATGCCCCTCGATGGTCTCGCGGGCCTCCGCGCTGATCACCGGGCCGACATCGGTGTCCAGCCGGTCCGGGCGGCCGATGTGCAATTCGTCCATCGCGCCGCGAAGCATCTCCAGCAGGCGCTCGGCCACGTCCTCCTGCACCAGCAGGATGCGCAGGGCCGAACAGCGCTGCCCGGCCGAGTCGAAGGCCGAAGCCACGATGTCGCTCACCGCCTGTTCCGGCAAGGCCGAGGAATCCACCACCATGGCGTTCTGTCCGCCGGTCTCGGCGATCAGGGGAATGGGCAATCCGTGCGCGTCCAGGCGCTCGGCCAGCTGGGCCTGGATCAGGCGCGCCACCTCGGTGGAACCGGTGAACAGCACCCCGCGCACGCGTGGGTCCCCGACCAGCGCGGCGCCCACCCGGCCATCGCCGGGCAGCAATTGCAGCGCTCCGGCCGGCAGCCCCGCCTCGAGCAGGATCCGCACCGCGGCATGCGCGATCAGCGGTGTCTGCTCGGCCGGCTTGGCCAGCACCACGTTGCCCGCGGCCAGCGCCGCGGCGATCTGCCCGGTGAAAATCGCCAGCGGGAAGTTCCACGGGCTGATGGCCACCACCGGCCCCAGCGGACGATGCTCCGAGTCGTGCAGGTGCTGCACGGCCTGCGCCGAGTAGTAGCGCAGGAAATCCACCGCCTCGCGCACCTCCCCGATGGCCGCAGGCAGCGCCCGCCCGGCTTCGCGCACGATCAGGCCGGCCAGGCGCGGCATGCGCTGCTCCAGCAGGTCGGCGGCGCGCAGCAGGACGGCCGCGCGATCGGGCGCCGGCGTGGCCTGCCACACGGGCGCCTCGGCCAGCGCCAGCTCGAAGGCGCGCGCGCACAGCGCCGGATCGGCCTCCACCACCGAGCCGACCACGTCGCGCAGCTCGGCGGGGTTGAGCACGGGACGCGCCGCCCCATCCACCTCGCCGCTGGCCAGCAGCGGGCGTGCCTGCCAGCGCGTTTCCAGGCTGGCCAGGCCGGCCGCCGCCAGCGCGCCCAGGCGTTGTTCGTTGCTGAGGTCGAAACCCGCGGAATTGCCGCGCTGGCCGCCGTACAGATCCACCGGCAGCGCGATGCGCTCGTGGGGCTTGCCCAGGGGCACGAGGCGCCGCGCCAGGTGCACCGGGTCGGCGACGATCTGGTCCAGGTCGGCCTTGGGGTCGTTGATCAGGTGCACGAAGGAGGTGTTGGCCCCGTTTTCCAGCAGGCGGCGCACCAGGTAGGCCAGCAGGGTCTCGTGCGTGCCCACCGGCGCGTAGATGCGGCAGGGACGGTTCAGCCCCTCGGCCGACACCACCTCTTCGTACAGCGGCTCGCCCATGCCGTGCAGGCACTGGAACTCGTACTGTCCGACGTAGAAGTTGTTGCCCGCCATGGCGTGGATGGCGGCCACCGTGTGCGCGTTGTGGGTGGCGAACTGCGGGAACACCGCCTGCGGCGCGTCCAGCAGCTTGCGCGCGCAGGCCAGGTAGGACACGTCGGTGTGCACCTTGCGGGTGAATACCGGAAAGCCTTCCAGGCCGTCGAGCTGGGCACGCTTGATCTCGCTGTCCCAGTAGGCGCCCTTGACCAGGCGCACCATCAGGCGCCGGCGCGAGCGCTGGGCCAGGTCGATGAGGAAATCCAGCACGAAGGGCGCGCGCTTCTGGTAGGCCTGCACCACGAAGCCGATGCCATTCCAGCCCTGCAGGGCCGGATCGAAGCACAGGCTTTCCAGCAGATCCAGCGACAGCTCCAGGCGGTCGGCCTCCTCGGCGTCGATGTTCAGGCCGATGTCGTAGTGGCGCGCCAGGCGCGCCAGGTGGGTCAGGCGCGGCAGCAGCTCGTCCATCACCCGTTGGCGCTGCGAGCGGCTGTAGCGCGGGTGCAGCGCCGACAGCTTGATGGAAATGCCCGGCCCTTCATAGATGCCGCGGCGCTGCGCCGACTTGCCGATGGCGTGGATGGCCTGCTCGTAGTCGCGCAGGTAGCGCTCGGCGTCGCGCGCCGTCAGCGCCGCCTCGCCGAGCATGTCGTAGGAATGCCGGAAACCCCGGGCCTCGCGCTTGCGTGCGTTGGCCAGCGCGTCGGCGATGGTCTGGCCCAGCACGAACTGCTCGCCCATCAGGCGCATGGCCATGTTCACCCCGCCGCGCACCACCGGCTCCCCGCCGCGTGCCACCAGGCGCGTGAGCAGGGAGGAGAGCTTGTCCTCGCTGCTGGTCACCACCAGGCGTCCGGTGAGCAACAGCCCCCAGGTGGCGGCGTTGACGAACAGCGAGCGCCCGCCTCCGAGGTGGCTCTGCCAGTCCCCGGCCCCCACCTTGTCGCGGATCAGCGCATCGCGCGTGGGGGTGTCGGGAATGCGCAGCAGGGCCTCGGCCAGGCACATGAGGGCGATGCCCTCCTGGCTCGACAGGGCGTATTCCTGCAGCAGGGTCTCGACCACGCCGCGGGTACGCTTGGAGCGCAGCTTGAGCGCCAGCCTGCGCGCCGTGTCCTGCACCGCGGCGGACAGCTCGGGCGCCAGCTGCGCCTGCGCCACCAGCGCCGGCACGCATTCGGTCTCGGGGCGACGATAGGCGGCGGTGATGGCCGCGCGCAGCACGGTCTGGGGTTGCACCTCCTGGGCCATCTCCAGGAAGGGCACCGGCGCGGGCTCCTGCTGCGCCTCGGCGGCGTCCAGGCCGCCCGGCTCCGCGGTCTCCTCGCCCACGGCCAGGCCCTCGCCGCGTTCCAGGCGTTCCAGGCCCTGAAGGATCATCTGCTTGACCACGTAATGCGGGCTGCGCCCATGCGCCTCCGCCGCGGCCTTGATGCGCAGGCGCACCTGCTCGTCGATTTTCACACCAATCGTCGTGACACCCATGGATGCAGTCCGGTTATGCTTTCCGCACGGCGGCATGGGGCGCATGGTTGCACCTTTGTGCCGCGAAGTAAAGATGGTGGTGCAACCCTTGTGCGATTTCCTTACAAAATGAGGTGTAACCCTGATGCATCTCCAGGTAGCACCCGGTATGTTGCGGGCTTCGCCGCAGCTCGGGCCCCGACCTGCCCGCCGCGGCGACCAGCGCCGAGCGCTGCCATCGTGCAGGTGGTCGACTCTGCCCGCCCCCTTTCCTCCAACCCCATGGAGTAGCCAGACCATGACATTTCCCAGAAAGCTCGTCTACGGCCTCATCGCCGGCGCCTTCGCCGCCGGCGCCGCGCAGGCCGCCGCCCCGATCACCATCGGCGTGCAGGCGCCGATCACCGGGCAATACGCCAACGAAGGCCAGGGCATCGCCGACGCCGTCAAGCTGCTGGTCAAGCAGCAGAACGCCAAGGGCGGCCTGCTGGGCCATCCGCTGCAGGTGAAGGTCTGCGACGACCAGGGCGAAGCCGCCCCGGCCGCGATCTGCGCCCGCCAGCTGGTCAATGACGGCGTGCTCGCGGTGATCGGCAGCTACACCAGCGGCGCCGCGCTGGCCGCCCAGCCGATCTACGCGCGCGCCAACGTGATCCAGACCTCCGACGGCACCAGCGACGAGCTGACCGCCCATGGATTCAAGACCTTCTTCCGCAACGCGCCGCCCAACAGCGCCGAGGCCGTGTTCACCGCGGGCTACTTCAAGGCCATGGGCTACAAGCGCGTGGCCGTGGTCACCGACCACTCCAGCTTCTCCACCGGCCTGGCCGACGCGGTGGTGAGCGACGCGAAGAAGGACGGCATCGACATCGTCGACAAGGCCTTCATCACCGCCGGCTCGCAGAACTACACCCCGGTGCTGACCAAGCTGAAGGCGCTGAACCCGCAGGTCGTGTACTTCTCCGGCTACTACACCGACGGCGGCCTGATCAAGGCGCAGATGGCCCAGCTGGGCATGAAGGCGAAGTTCGTCGGCGGCGACGCCAACCAGAACGTGGCCTTCGCCAAGATCGCCGGCGGCGCGGCCGCGGGGGCGACGATCATCAATGTGCCCGCTCCGCAGGACCTGCCCTACCCCGCGGCCAAGGAGTTCCTGGCCCAGTTCCAGACCGCCTACGGCCACCAGCCGCCCAGCATCTTCACGCTGACCAACGCCGACGGCCTGCGCGCCATCATCCAGACCGCCGAGCAGATCAAGAGCGTGGAGCCGGCCAGGCTGATCCCCGCGCTGCACAAGCTGCACGACTTCGAGGGCCTGACCGGCACCTTCTCCTGGAACGCCGTGGGCGAGCGCACCGGCAGCCCCTACGTGGCCTTCGAGGTCACCTCCAGCGGCGCCTACAAGATCACCTACCCGGCCGCGGCCGCCAAGTAAGAAACACCGCCGGGGGCGCGCGGCCCGAGCCGCGCGCCTTCGCGGGGGGGAACCTTCCATGCTGAGCACCGTGCTGCAGCAACTCGTCAACGGCTTGACCGTCGGCGGCATCTACGCGCTGATCGCCCTGGGCTACACGATGGTGTACGGGGTGCTGCGCCTGATCAACTTCGCGCACGGAGACCTGTGCGTGTTCGGCGCCTACATCGGGCTCGTGGCGCTGAGCGCGGGCTCGGGCAGCGGGCAGTCGCACCTGCTGCTGCTGGGCGGCGCCTTCATCCTGGCCGCCATCGTCGTGGGCGCCGCGGGCATGCTGCTCGAATTCACCGCTTACCGCCCGCTGCGCCGCGCCGACCGCCTGAGCGCGGTGGTGTCCGCGCTGGGGGCCTCGCTGTTCATCGAGAACGGCATCATGCTCATCTGGGGTCCGCAACTGCGCGTGTTCCCCAGCCACCTGCTGCCGGCGCATTCCTGGAACTGGGCCGGCGCGCGCATCGACCTCGTGCAGGTGCTGATCATCGCGGGCAGCGCCCTGCTCATGGCTCTGCTGTACTGGTTCGTGCACCACACCCGCTACGGCACCGCCATGCGCGCGGCCGCCAGCGACCAGGACGCCGCGCGCCTGATGGGCATCAACGTCAACCGCGTGATCGCCAGCGTGTTCGTGCTGGGCCCGGCCATCGGCGCCGTCGGCGGCCTGTTCATCGGCCTGTACTACCGCCAGGTGTACTTCACCATGGGCTGGACCTACGGGCTCAACGCCTTCATCGCCGCCATCATCGGCGGCATCGGGAACATCCCCGGGGCCATGCTGGGCGGCGTGCTGCTGGGCCTGTTCAACGCCTTCGCCGCGGGTTTCGTGTCGAGTTCGTGGCAGGAGGCCATCACCTTCGCGCTGCTGATCGGCATCCTGCTGCTGCGCCCCACCGGGCTGCTGGGCGAGCGCGTCGCGGAGAAAGTCTGATGAAAGCCTTGTTCGACCTCATCCACCGCCCCTGGGTCGGCGCCCTGCTGTGGCTGGCCGGCCTGGGCATTCCTCTGGTGCTGGACCAGACCTGGGTGTTCATCGCGGCGCTGTTCGCGGTGTATGCCATCGTCGCGCTCAGCCAGGACGTGGTGCTGGGCCGCGCCGGCATGTTCGACATGGGTCATGCCGTGTACTTCGGCGTGGGCGCCTACGTCACCGCCGTGCTCAACACCGTGTTCGGCTGGCCCATCCTGGCCACCTGGCCGCTGGCGGTGCTGGCCTCGGCCCTGGTGGGCATGGTGCTGGCGGCGCCCATCGTCAAGCTGCGCGGCGACTACCTGCTCGTGGCCACCATCGGCTTCAATGCCATTTTCATCCTGGCCCTGGACAACAACCTGGGGCACCTGACCGGCGGCGCCGACGGCGTGTTCGGCATCGGCGTGCCCTCGCTGTTCGGGTTCCAGGCCGGCAGCCAGAACGCCCAGTTCTGGCTCGACTGGGTGGCCTTCGCCGCGGTGATGCTGCTGATCCGCAACCTGGATCGCTCGCACCTGGGACGCACCTTCTACTACATCAAGCACGACCAGCTCGCCGCCACCACCATGGGGGTGGACACGCGCAAGTACCGCGTGCTGGCCTTCGCCCTGGGCGCGGCGCTGGCGGGTTTCGCGGGCACGTTGTTCGCGGCGTTGATGGCCGCGGTCAGCCCCGGGGCCTTCGTGTTCACCGAGTCGGTCACGCTGTTCGCCATCGTGCTGGTCGGCGGCCAGGGCTCGATTCCCGGCGTGCTGCTGGGCACGGCGCTCATGTTCGTGGTGCCGCAGGCCTTCCGAGGCTTCGCCCAGTATCGCTATTTCGTGTTCGGCATCGCCATGGTGCTGATCATGGTGCTGCGTCCCCAGGGCATCTGGCCGCGCCTGCTGCGCCGGGAGGCTTCGCAATGAGCGCCGTGCCATCGAGGGAACTCCCCAAGGGCGGCGAACTGCTGCGCCTGGAGGGCGTGGGAGTGCGCTTCGGCGGGCTCAAGGCGGTGGATGGCCTGAGTTTCGGCGTCGACGCAGGGCAGGTGGTGGGGCTGATCGGGCCCAACGGCGCCGGCAAGACCACCGCCTTCAACCTGATCACGGGGGTGTACAAGCCCAGCGAGGGGCGCGTGCGTTTCGCCGGGCAGGACATCACCGGCTGGGCGCCGCACCGCATCGCGCGTGCCGGGATCTTCCGCACCTTCCAGACCATCCGTCTGTTCCAGGGTCAGAGCGTGCTCAACAACGTGCTGGCCGGCATGCACCTGAGGACCCGGCAGCAATGGTGGCAGGGGCTGCTGGCCACGCCCGCGCAGCGCCGCGAGGAGCGCGAACTGCGCGTGGAAGTCATGGCGCTGCTCGAGCGCCTGCGCCTGGACAGGTTGGCGCAGGAGGACGTGGCCTCCCTGCCCTATGGCGTGCAGCGCCGCGTCGAGCTGGCGCGGGCGCTGGTGGCCGGGCCGCGGCTGCTGATCCTGGACGAGCCGGCCGCGGGGCTCAACGACCAGGAATCCGCCGAGCTCAACCGCACCATCCTGCAGGTGCGCGAGCACGGCATCAGCGTGCTCCTGGTCGAGCACGACATGAACGTGGTGATGAACGTCACCGACCACATCGTGTGCATCAACTTCGGGCGCAAGATCGCCGAGGGCAGTCCCGACCATATCCGCAACCATCCCGACGTCATCGAGGCCTACCTGGGCAAGGACGACGACGAGGAGGAGGCCGCCGCATGAAACTCCTGGAAGTCCGCGACCTGGACGTGCGCTACGGCCACATCCAGGCCCTCAAGGGAATCAGCCTGGAGGTGGCAGAGGGCGAGATCGTCACCCTGCTGGGCGCCAACGGCGCCGGCAAGACCACCCTGATGCGCAGCATCAGCGGCCTGCTGCGGCCGCACTCCGGACAGGTGCTGCTGCGCGGCGCGCCCATCCAGCGCGTGGGGGCCGATGCCATCGTGCGCATGGGCATCTCCCACGTGCCCGAGGGGCGGCGGGTGTTCCCCACGCTGAGCGTGGCCGAGAACCTTCGCCTGGGCGCGTACACGCGCCCCGCCGCCGAGGCGGCGCAGACCCTGCGGGAAGTGTGGACCATGTTTCCACGCCTGCTGGAGCGTCGCGAGCAGCTCGCCGGCACGCTGTCGGGCGGCGAGCAGCAGATGCTGGCCATCGGGCGCGCCCTCATGGCGCGCCCGAAGCTGCTGCTGCTCGACGAACCCAGCCTGGGCCTGGCGCCGATCATCGTGCGCGACATCTTCCGCTCCCTGCGCCAGATCCGCGACACCGGCATGACCCTGCTGCTGGTGGAGCAGAACGCGCGCACCGCGCTCAAGCTCGCCGACCGGGCGTACGTGCTGGAAACCGGGCACGTCCGCCTGGAGGGGGCAGCCGCCGATCTACTGGCTTCCCCCGAGGTACAGGCCAGTTACCTGGGCCACGGGGCCCAGGTGGCGGACGCCCCCCGCTGAACCAGACCGGTTCCGGCGCGGCGGGCCAGCGCCTTGTTCGATGGATGGTCGCTCGCATCTCAGAAGCTCCAGGCCAGGTGCAGTTGAACCTCGTTGGAACGCAGGCCCCGGCCGTAGTCGCCCTGGTAGGACAGAGCCGCGCTGAGGCTCCGGCTGAGGTGGGCATGCAGTCCGACGCCCGCCTCCAGGACGTTGACCGGCGTGGCCACGCCCGCCGTGGTGAAGGGCACGCCCGGAATGGCGTTGAAGCTCATGCGCAGACTGCTGGGAGGAGCGCGGAACCAATGGCGCACGCCCAGGGATACGCTGAACTCGCCGGGCAGCTGATTCCATTGCCAGGCATGCACCCCGCGCAGCGCCGCCAGCGCGCTCACCGTGTTCACGCTCTGCGCCGGGACCTCCAGGCCCAGCAGCGGATCGGACTCCCGCGAGCCGGCCAGCGACAGGTGCTGCAGGTCCAGGCCCAGCATCGGGGTCAGCACATTGCCGCGCGACAGCTCCAGGTCATGCCCGATGCGTGATTGCCAGCTGACGATGCGCGCGCTGCGTGAAGCCTGTGCGTAGGACACCTGGCCCCACGAGTACCCCAGCACGCTGCCCACGCGCAGGCCGTCGAGGTCACGCCCGGCGAACACCCCGATGCGGTACAGGCGCGCGTCGGCCTTGTCACCCACGTGATTGCGCTGGTCATGCAGGCTTTGCGTGCCCGCCGCGACCCCCAGGTTCCAGGCGCCGCCACGGAACTGCTGGCCCGCGGTGAGCGAGCTCGTGTGCTCCGAGGCGCCGTCGGCGTTGCCGTTGCCCAGCAGGCGCGAGCGCGAGGCGTCGGCCCACAGGAAGCCGCCGTCGGCTGGGGTGCCCCCGGGCAGGCGGCCCAGGGACATGCGCTGGAACAGCGCCCCCCACGCGTGCTGCGTTCCCGCCAGCACGATTCCCGGGGTCTCGGCGTACAGCTCGCCGTCCAGGGCGTCGAGCTTCGACCTCCGCGAACTGCCGTCGTACAGGGTGTTCAGGCGATCGAACAGCTCGCCCTGCGCCCACGGCACCGCGGAGTCCAGCGATCGACCCACCGCAGCGACGTTGGCACTCGACGGCGAGCCGCCGGGGCCGATGTCCAGGAAGGGATGTCTGGCCTGCACCGTCAGCGCCACCTGCGACAGCCCCGGGTAGCTGAGCTTGTAATCAAAGGCCGACGACGACAGGCCTTGCACCTCATAGGCGCTGAATCGCCCCTTGCGCCGGACTCCGGAGGGTCCGTCGACCAGCAGGAAGGTCCTGCGCAGATAGCGCCCGGGCTGCGCCTGCACGACCAACTGGCCGCTCAGGTTCAACTGCCTGCCGCCTACCTGCAGCTGGCTGTTGCCCGACTGGGACAGCGCCAGGTTCAAGGTGCCGGAGTCGGTCTGGGTGTAGCTGCCGGCCACCGCCAGGGCTCCCGTGGCCCGACCCACGCTCAGGCTGCCGGCGTTGCGCACCTCGCCTCCCACCGTGGCATGGCGCGCGGCCACCGCGGCCGAGCCCTGCCGGATGCGCAACCCCGAGCGCAGCGACGCCCCATCGGCCAGGACCAGGGTTCCGCGGCGCACCTCGGTGCCGCCGGTGTAGCGATTCGCCCCACCCAGCCTGAGTTGTCCGCCGTCCAGCTCCACGGCACCGCTTCCCCGGATGGGCGGGTTCCAGGTATCGTCGGTGTCGCGGAACTCCAGCCTGCCGTCGTCGAACACGCGCTCCGGCGCC
The DNA here is from genome assembly GCA_021808525.1 of Pseudomonadota bacterium. GTDB lineage: Bacteria > Pseudomonadota > Gammaproteobacteria > Burkholderiales > Burkholderiaceae_C > Thiomonas_A. The sequence continues at coordinate 327 of JAKBBK010000043.1, read as the reverse complement.
GCCAGGGACGCCGTGCCCTGCAGCACGAGGGTCGCGCCCGGGTCGATGGTGGTATCGCCGGTATAGCGCTGCGCGGCCGCCAGGGTCTCCTTGCCGGCGGCCACGTGCAGGGCGCCATCGACCCCCTGCAGCTCGCCGTCGAACACGCCATGGGCCTGGGCCAGGGTCAGGGTCTGATGCGCCATGCGCACCCGGCCGTCGACATCGCCGGACAGGCTGCCCAGGGTCGTGCTCGAGGACGATGTGGCGATGTCCAGCTCGCCGTCGTCGCGCACCGCCGAGTGCTTCAAGGCGCCCTGCTCCTTCAGCGCCAGCGTGGTCCCCTGC
>JAKBBK010000107.1 GCA_021808525.1 Pseudomonadota bacterium | reverse complement strand
GCAATTGCTCGAGAGCGTCAGCCGCTTCAAGCTGGCGGGCGAGTACGCCGGGGCTTCCTCCTCGCCGCAGGCCAGCCCGCCCCAGGCACGCGCGCAGCGCGCCGCCGGGCGCCCGGCGCCGGGATTCACGCCGCAGGCCGCCTTCGCGGAGTCGGGCGACGCCTTCGTGAAGTTCTAGTCGAGCAGGCTGTTGTCGTCCCCCAGGCCGCCGCGCAGGGCGTCGGCCGTGCGGGGCGCGCCGTCGATGGACAAGTCGACGGCGCGCTGGCTCAGGGCCCCGCGCCGGGACGAGCCGAAAGGATCCGCGGGAATCCCAGGTGGTGCAGCCACTCGCGCAACACGAGCAGGCTGGCGCCGAACTCGGCGCTCGCGGGCAAGCTGTCCTGCGTGGCGGGCCTTCCCAGCGCGATCGAGACCCAGCGGTTGAAGCCATGCTCCACCGCCTGCGTGTCCAGCGCCAGCCAGGGTGCGGGGGCCAGGCCCAGCACCTCGGCGATCCACGCCACGTGGGGATCCGCGCTGACGCATCGCGAGCCCGTGGGCAGGAGGGGGCGCAACGGCATGATCGCTTCTTCGGCCTCGGCGATGGCCGCCTCGATGGCGCTCTCGCCGGGCCGGGGCGCCAGGAGATATCGGCGCGCCAGGGCGCCCACGCCCAGGGGAAGGCGGAGCAGGCGCGGCGCCGCGGACGCATCCCCCGTGGCCGCGCCCGAGACGGTGTCGCCGAATTCCAGGGCGGTGATGCTGCCGTCCAGTTCCCGGCTCGCGCGCAGCCAGGTGGCTCGCGCCCTCTGCTCCCAGTCGTCACAGCCGTCGTTCATGTCCGTGCCTTGTCCCCCAGGGTGTCGACCAGGAAGTCGATGAACACGCGCACCTTGCCGGGCAGGAAGCGTCGGCTGAGGTACACCGCGTGCAGGTTCAGGTCGAGGGTACGGTAGGACTCGAGAATCGGCACCAGGGTACCCGCGCGCAGGGCCTGCTCGACGATGAAGCGAGGCTGCAGGATGATGCCGCCTCCCGCGATCGCCATGTCGCGCAGCAACTCCCCGTTGTTCGAATGCACCTTGGGGTGGACCCGCACCTGCTCGCGGCGGCCGTCGGCTCCGGTGAACGGCCATTCGTCGCCCGCCAGCAGGTAGCTGAAGCTCAGGGTGTCGTGGCGGGAGAGTTCCGCGGGCTCGCGCGGCAGCCCCCGCCGTTGCACATAGTCGGGAGCCGCGCAGACCACGGCATCCAGCGTGGCGACGCGCCGCGAGATCACGCCGGGGTCCAGGCGCGTGGCGATGCGCAGCGCCACGTCGATGCCCTCGTTGGCCAGATCGACCATGCGGTCGCTGAGATCCACGTCCAGGCGCAATTGCGGATAGCGCCGGTGAAACCGGGCCAGCACCGGCGCCAGGCGGGAGGTGCCGTAGGACAGCGGGGCCGATACGCGCAGCAGGCCCACGGGATCGCGCGCACCTTGGGCGGCCGCGGCCTGGGCCTCCTCGAGCTGCTCCAGGATGGAGCGGCTGCGGGCGTAGAAATCCTCTCCCGCGTCGGTGAGCGACATGCGACGGGTGGTGCGGTGCAGCAGGCGCGCGCCCAGGTGGGCCTCGAGCGCGGCGACCTGGCGCGTGACCACGGCATTGGACAGGTCCAGCGCCGTCGCGGCACGCGCGAAGCTGCCCGAGTCCACCACCTGCACGAACACCCGGGTGGCGGCGAACAGATCCATGATGTGGTCATGTTATTGCTGAATACGCAATAGTGTGTTGTGTTATGGCTACTTTTTTTGCGAAATGGGCGATCCTACAGTGCTGTTCATGGCCCAGGAGACGCTCGCAAGCCCGCGAGCCAGGCTGGGCACCCTCAGGCAACTCCCAGGAGATCGATCATGAACATCACCCTTCTCGGTACCGGCAACATGGGCACGGCCTTCGCCCAGCAACTGCATGCCGCCGGGCATCGGCTCAACATCCTGGGCCGCGACCCCGCCAAGGCCCAGGCCCTGGCCGGGCGTTTCGGCGCGACCACGGAGCCCGCGCGCGCCGCTTCCAGCGATGTCGTGATCCTGGCGACCCGCTACGAAGACGCCGTCCCGGCGCTGCGCGCGGCCAGGTTGCCCGAGGGCGCCATCGTGGTGGACATCACCAATCCGCTGACCCCCGACTCCATGGGCCTGACCCTGGGGCATTCGAGCTCCGCGGCCGAGCAGATCGCCGGCGCGCTGCCCGCGCTGCGCGTGGTCAAGGCCTTCAACACCGTGTTCGCGCAGCGCCTGGCGGCGGGCCCGCGGGTGACGGATACCCGGATCGTCCCGGTGTTCGTGGCCACGGACGACGCGCAGGCCCGGCAGCGTGTGTCGGAGCTGGCCCGTTCCATGGGTTTCGAGGTGATCGACGCCGGCCCCCTGCGCAATGCCCGTTACCTCGAGCCGCTGGCCGGGCTCAACATCTACCTGGGTTACGGCGCCGGTCTGGGCACCTCGATCGCGCCGACCTGGCTGCGCCAGGCCTGAGCCCCCGTTCCCGCAACCTGGAGTTCCATCATGATTCGTGCAAGCACCGCCCCCTACGGCATCACGCTGCTGCGTGTGAGCCTGGGCATCCTGTTCCTGGCCCATGTCGGCCTGAAGGTGTTCGTGTTCACCATTCCCGGTTTCGTCGGCTACTTCGCGTCGCTGCACCTGCCGGCCGTCCTCGCCTACGCCGTCATCGCCCTGGAGGCGCTCGGGGGCATCGCGCTGGTGCTCGGCATCCACGCCCCCTGGGTGGCCGTTCCCCTGGCGCTGGAGATGCTCGGCACCATCGTGATGGTGCACGGCGCCAACGGCTGGCTGTTCACCAACAAGGGAGGGGGCTGGGAATATCCGGCTTTCTGGGCGGTTTCCCTGGTGGTGCTCAGCCTGCTCGGGGATGGCGCCTTCGCGCTGCGGCCTTCGCGGGCGCGCGCGGGCTGAGCGTGGACGGAAAAGAGTTGGTGCCCTGTCCCGATGGGTGTGTCCAGCCCGCCAGCTAGCTGCCTGCCGAGCAGGGGTTGCGCATCCTCGCCCCGCCCCCCGCGATGCATTGCCCCCGCGGCGGCGCGGGGCGCCTGGCTCGCGGCACAATGCCGGCGCGCCGTGGATGCCCTCGATGCCCCTGCTGGCCTGTGCGATGCTCGTCGGATGCTGGCTGCAGTTGCGCCAGGCCGGGTTGTGGCCGCAGGCCGCCTACGCGGCCATGGTGCTGGGGGCCGCGGTCGCGCTGGCGGGCCTGGCCTGGCTGCGCCTGCAGGGCCCGGCGGGCCGGCAGCGATGGGGCGGTACGCGCGCGTTGCTGGCGGCCTGCGCCGCGGCCGAGCTGGTGTACGGCCTGGCCGGCTGGCGCGCGGTCCCGCGCCTGCAGGACCGCCTGGCGCCCGGGTTGTGGGGCGCCAGCCTGCAGGTGGACGGCGTGGTGCGGGGCCTGCCCGGCCGGGATGGGCGCGGCGCGCGCTTCGAGTTCGCGCCCCGCCCCGGCCGGCACGGCCTGCCTTCGCTGCTGCTGGTGTCCTGGAGCGCGGCCGCCGGCCGCGAGCCGCCGCGCCTGCGCGCCGGGCAGGCCTGGAGCCTGCCGCTGCGGCTGCGCCCCGCGCGGGGCCTGTCCAACCCCGGCGGCGCGGATGCCGAGTTGCGCTGGCTGCGCCAGGGCGTGGGCGGCCTGGCCAGCGTGCGCCACGCCCGCGGCCTGCCGCCCCCGCGACGCAGGGCGCAGTGGGACCAGGCCGGCGCCTGGCAGCGCCTGCAGGCGCTGCGCGAGGGCCTGCGGGCGCGCCTGTACCTGGCGCTGGCGGGCCACCCGCGCGCCGGCACCCTGGTGGCCCTGGCGCTGGGGGACCAGGCCGCCGTGGGCGAGGCGGAATGGGGGGTGTACCGGGCCACCGGCGTGGCCCACCTGATGGCCATCTCGGGCCTGCACGTGAGCCTGCAGGCCTGGCTGGCCGGCGCGCTGGTCGGGGGCCTGTGGCGCCGCCTGCGCTGGCGCGGCGTGCCCTTGCCCCTGTGCCTGCCCGCGCCCTGGCCGGTGGGCGCGGCGCGGGCATTGGCGGCGCTGGCCTATGCCGCGCTGGCCGGCCTGGGCGTGCCGGCGCAGCGCGCGCTGCTCATGCTGGTGGTGGCGCTGGCACTGCGCCTGTGGGCGCGACGCCTGGGCTGGGCCCAGGTGCTTGGCGCCGCCTTGTGCGCGGTGCTGCTGGCGGACCCCTGGGCCGCCGCCCAGCCGGGCACCTGGCTGTCCTTCGGGGCCGTCGCCGCGCTGCTGCTGTCCGAGGCGCGCGGCCGGCCCGGGCCGGACCGGCCGCGCCCGTGGTGGCGCGCGGCCTGGGCGCGCCTGCGCGCCGCCGCGCGTGCCCAGTGGGCCGTGAGCATCGCGCTGGCGCCGCTGACCCTGGTGTTCTTCCAGCAGGTGTCCCTGGTGGCGCCGCTGGCCAATGCCCTGGCGATTCCGGCGGTCACGCTGGGCGTGCTGCCGTTGGCCGTGGGGGGCTTCCTGCTGCCGGCGCCCCTGGATGGGCTGGCCTGGCGCCTGGCCGCGGGCTTGCAGGATGCGGTGCTGGTGCCGCTGGATCGCATGGCTTCCTGGCCGGGTGCCTCCTGGCAGTCGGCCGCGCCCTGCGGGGCGGTGCTGGCGCTGGCGCTGCCGGCGGTGCTGGCGCTGCTGCTGCCCTGGCCCTGGCGCCTGCGCCTGCCCGGCGTGGCGGTGCTGGCCCTGCTGCTGCTGGCGCCGGCCGCGCGGCCCCGGCCCGGGCATCTGGAGGCCTGGATGGCCGACGTGGGGCAGGGCAGCGCCATCGTGCTGCGCACCCGGCGCCACACCCTGGTGTTCGACACCGGCCCGCCGCTGGGCCGCGGCATGGATGCCGGCTCGCGCGTGCTGCTGCCCCTGCTGCGCCAGCTCGGCGAGCGGCGGCTGGACCTGGTGGTGCTGAGCCACGCGGACGCCGACCACATCGCCGGCGCGGCCGCGCTGGCGCGCGCCTATCCGCGCACTCCGGCCGTGGGGTCGGTGGCGGCGCGGCGCCTTCGCGCGCTGGGCTTCGGCTCCGCCAGTCGCTGCCTGGCCGGGCAGGCGTGGACCTGGGACGGCGTGCGCTTCACCTGGCTGCACCCCGAGCCGGGCAGCCGGCTGCGCGAGGACAACGCCGGTTCCTGCGTGCTGCACGTGGCCTCGGCCCATGGCTCGGTGTTGCTGACCGGGGACCTGGAGCGAAGCCAGGAACTGGCCCTGCTGCGTGCCGCGCCCACGCCCGGGCTGCGCGCCGACCTGCTGGTGGCCGGGCACCACGGCAGCCGAGGCTCCAGCAGCGAGGACTTCCTGCGCGCCGTGGCGCCGCGCGCGGTCGCGGTGCAGGCGGGGCTGCTCAACCGCTACGGGCACCCGCATCCGGAGTTCCTGGCCCGGCTGCGCGAGCTGGGCCTGCACCCCGGGCGCACCGACCTGGACGGCGCGCTGGCCTGGAGCGATCGCGAGCCCCGGAGCCTGCTCGGCTGGCGTGCCGCCCGGGGGCGATTCTGGCAGAGCCCCGCGCAACGGGGGCTTTAGTCAGTCGAACACGGGGGTTTCGACGCCGAGGACCTTGTGCAGCTTGGGGCTGGTGGTGGTGTACTGCAGGTGCACCTTTTTCTCGGGGAAGACGTAGTGGGCGGCGCCGAAGGCGGCCAGCGCGGCC
>JAKBBK010000106.1 GCA_021808525.1 Pseudomonadota bacterium | reverse complement strand
GTCACAAAGGCGCGGGGTGCCCGATGGCCCGCGATACCAGCCACAGCAAGCCGATCAGCAGCGGCTGGTGCAACAGGTAGATGCTCAGCGGCCAGCGCCCCAGCCAGGCCAGCACCCCCACGCGGGGCAGCGCGCGCAGCGGGCGCAGATCCACCCGCCGCAGCAGGGCGCCGAGCCCGGCCCCGGCCCAGAACACCCCCAGCCAGGGAAGCAGCGGCACGTAGTCCTCGGTGATGGGCTTGCGCGTGATCAGCCCGGTCCAGTTCCACCAGGGCGGATTGAAGCGGGCGGAGGCCAACAGATGCGGCGCGGCGATGGCCAGGGGCGCCAGCACCAGCACCCAGGCCCCCAGGCGACGACCCAGCAACTGGTGCACCAGCAGCATGGCCGCCACGCCCTGGAGGATGCCGAAGTAGATGAAACTGCGCGGGAAAGCCAGCCAGCTCCCGCCGACCACCAGCAGGCCGGCACCGAAGATCTGGGCCCAGCGCTTCCAGAAGGCGGCCTCGCTGCGCGCGCGGGCGTCGCCCACCGCCTGGCTCAGGCCGGAGCTGAGCAGGAACAGGCTGACGATGCACACGCGCTGCCACAGCCACAGCGGGTTGGTGTAGAAGTCCGTGTGGATGTAGCCGAACCAGTTCAGGTCGAAACTGAAATGGAAGGACATCATCCAGACGATGGCCAGCCCGCGCAGGCTGTCCAGCCCGCCCAGTCGGGGCTTGCGGCTCAGGGCCGGGCGGGGATCGAGCTCAGGCACCTCAGGCACACCAGGCCCGCGCATTGCGGAACATGCGCGCCCACGGCGAGGCATCGCCCCATGCGCCCGGCGCCCAGCTGAACTGCAGGCCGCGATGCACCCGCTCCGGGTGGGGCATCAGCGCGGTGAAGCGCCCGTCCGCGGTGGTCACGCCCGTCAGCCCGCCGGCGCTGCCGTTGGGGTTCAGGGGATAGGCCTCGGTGGGGCGTCCATGCCCGTCGACGAAGCGCAGCGCGGCGTCGACCCGGGTCGCGTCGCCCTGCTGCGAGAAGTCCGCGTAGCCCTCGCCATGCGCGACCACGATGGGCATGCGGCTGCCGGCCATGCCGCTGAAGAACAGCGAGGGCGACGGCAGCACCTCGACCATGGCCAGGCGCGCCTCGTACTGCTCCGAGCGATTGCGGGTGAAACGCGGCCAGGCCTGCGCGCCGGGAATCATCGGCGCCAGCGCGGCCAGCATCTGGCAACCATTGCACACACCCAGCGCGAAGGTGTCGCCGCGTCCGAAGAACTCGGCGAAGGCCTGCTCCAGCGCGGGATTGAAACGGATGGTGCGCGCCCAGCCCTCGCCCGCGCCCAGCACGTCGCCGTAGCTGAAGCCTCCACAGGCCACCAGGCCGCGGAAGCTGCGCAGGTCGACGCGCCCGGCGATGAGGTCGCTCATGTGCACGTCGTGCGCGGCGAAACCCGCGCGGTCCATGGCCCAGGCCATCTCGCGCTGCGAGTTCACGCCCTGCTCGCGCAGGATGGCCACGCGGGGACGCTGGCCCGCCGCCACGTAGGGGGCGGCCACGTCCTCGGCGAGGTCGAAGCTCAGCTCGGCGTGCAGGCCGGGATCGTCCGCGCAGGCCAGCGCATGTTCGGAATCGGCGCATTCCGGGTTGTCCCGCAGGCGCGCGATGGCATGCGAAACATGGTCCCACTCGCGCATCAGCTCGGCGCGCGGCAACTGCAGGATGCGCCGCGAATCACGCCACACCTCGAGGGTGTCGCCGGGCCCGACCTGGCCGACCACATGACTGCAAGCGGACAGCCCGTGCGACCGCAGGATGCGCATGGCCTCGTCGCGCCTGTCCAGGCGCAGCTGCAGCACCACGCCGGGCTCCTCGTTGAACAGCACGCGCAGCGCCAGGTCGTTGCGCCGTTCGGCGACCTGCTGCGCCCAGTTCTTCGCGTCGCCCTCGTCGGGCAGGGCCTCGGCGGCCGCGATGGGCATGTCCAGGTTCAGGGCCAGCCCGGCGCGGCCGGCGAAGGCCATTTCGCACACGGCCGCCCACAGGCCGCCGTCGCTGCGATCGTGGTAGGCCAGCACCATGTCCTGCCGGCGCAATTCGTCCAGCGCCGCGCACAGGCGCTGCAGGTCCTGCGCATCGTCCAGGTCGGGCACCGGCTGCACCGCCTGGCCCAGGGCCTGCGCCAGGATGCTGCCGCCCATGCGCTGGCGCCCGTGGCCCAGGTCGACCAGCAGCAGCACGCTGGGGCCCTGGTCCACGCGCAACTGCGGGGTCCAGGCGCCGCGCACGTCCTCGAGCACCGCGAAGGCCGACACCAGCAGCGAAACCGGCGAGCTCACCGAGCGCTCCGAGCCCTCGGCCTGCCAGCGCGTATGCATGGACAGCGAATCCTTGCCCACCGGCACCGCGATGCCCAGCCGCGGGCACAGATCCATGGCCACCGCCCGCACGGTCTCGTACAGCGCCGCGTCCTGGCCCGGCTGGCCGCAGGCGGCCATCCAGTTGCACGACAGCTTGACCTGGCCCAGCGAGGACACGGGCGCCGCCAGCAGGTTGGTCAGGGCCTCGGCCACCGCCATGCGCCCGCTGGCCGCCGCGTCGGCCACCGCCAGCGGCGTGCGCTCGCCCATGGCCATGGCCTCGCCGCGCGTGCCCGCGTAGTCGGCCAGGGTGATGGCGCAATCGGCCACCGGCACCTGCCAGGGCCCGACCATGGGGTCGCGGTGCGACAGGCCCCCGACGGTGCGGTCGCCGATGCTGATCAGGAAACGCTTGCTGGCCACGCTGGGGTGGCGCAGCACGGTGCGCGCGGCCCATTCCAGCTCCACGCCGGTGAGATCGATGCCCGGCAGGCACAACTCCTGGCTGCGCACGTCGCGCACCATGCGCGGGGGCTTGCCCAGCAGCACCGACATGGGCATGTCCACCGGGGGCTGGCCGAGCAGGCGGTCGGCCATCTGCAACAACTCGCGATCCTGGGCGCGGCCCAGCACGGCGAAGGGGCAGCGCTCGCGTTCGCACAGCGCGGCGAATTCCTCCAGCGCCTCGGGGGCGATGGCCAGCACGTAGCGCTCCTGGCTTTCGTTGCACCAGATCTCGCGCGGACTCATGCCGCTTTCCTCGACCGGCACATCGCGCAGCTCCAGCGCCGCCCCCAGGCCCGCGCCGTCGACCAGCTCGGGCAGCGCGTTGGACAGCCCGCCGGCGCCCACGTCGTGGATGGCCAGGATCGGATTGGCGGCGCCCAGGCCGCGGCAGGCCTCGATGACCTCCTGCGCGCGGCGCTGCATCTCGGGATTGCCGCGCTGCACCGAATCGAAGTCCAGGTGCTCGGCGTTGGTGCCGGTGGCCAGGCTGGAGGCGGCGCCGCCGCCCACGCCGATGCGCATGCCCGGGCCGCCGAGTTGCAGCAGCAGCGTGCCGGCGGGGAATTCGACCTTGTGGGTATGGGCGTCGGCGATCTCGCCCACCCCCCCGGCGATCATGATGGGCTTGTGGTAGCCCCAGCGGCGCTCGCCGGCGCTCTGCTCGAACACGCGGAACACGCCGCACAGGTTCGGGCGTCCGAACTCGTTGTTGAAGGCGGCCGCGCCGATGGGGCCGTCGATCATGATCTGCAGCGCGCTGGCCAGGTGGCCGGGGCGTCCCACGTCCTCGCCCTCCCAGGGTTCCGGCTGCGCGGGATCCAGGCGCAGGCTGGACACGTGGAAGCCGCTCAGGCCCGCCTTGGGGCGGCCGCCGCGCCCGGTGGCGCCCTCGTCGCGGATCTCCCCGCCGGCGCCGGTGGCGGCACCCGGGAAGGGGGAGATGGCCGTGGGGTGGTTGTGGGTCTCCACCTTCATCAGCGTGTGCACCAGCGCCGGCTCGGCCACGTAGCGATGCTCGGCGCCCTGCGGCTGCCAGCGCTGCACCGTGCCGCCTTCCATGACCGCGGCGTTGTCCGAGTAGGCCACCACCGTGCCCTGGGGATGGGCGGCGTGGGTGTTGCGGATCATGCCGAACAGGGTGTGCTCCTGCTCGCGCCCGTCGATGATGAACCGGGCGTTGAAGATCTTGTGCCGGCAATGCTCGCTGTTGGCCTGCGCGAACATCAGCAGTTCCACGTCGGTGGGGTTGCGACGCAGCTGTCCGGCGAAGGCCTGCACCAGGTAGTCGATCTCGTCGTCGGACAAGGCCAGGCCCTGCTCCACGTTGGCGCGCGCGAGCGCCTCGCGCCCCTGGCCCAGCACGTCCACGCTGCGCAGCGCCTGCGGTTGCAGGTCGTCGAACAGGCGATGCGCGTCGGCGCGCGACAGCACCACGCTCTCGGTCATGCGATCGTGCAGCGCGCGCGACAGCGCCAGCAACTGCTGCGCCTGGGGCGCGCTGGCGCGCCGGGCCAGCTCGAAGCGGAATTCCACCGCGCGCTCGATGCGCCGCACCTCGGCGCCGCAGTGGCGGGCGATCTCGGTCGCCTTGCTGGCCCAGGGGGAAATGGTGCCCAGGCGCGGCACCACCAGCACCGCCGGACCCTGCTGCGGCCCGGTGTAGGGCGTGCCGTAGCGCAGCAACTCGGCCAGGCGGGAGCGCAAGGCCGCGTCGGCCGGCTGCTCCGTGGCCACGAAATGCACCAGGCGGGCATGCAGCGCCTCGATGCCGGCGGCCTCGGCCGGGCAGGTTTCGCGCAGGCGCTGCAACAGCGCGCGCAGGCGGAAGGCCGACAACGCGACACCGCCTTCGAACTCGACAATGGAGGGGCGCTCGCTCCTGCGGCCCGGATCGGAAGCGCTGGAACCGGAGGTGGAGGCGGAGGAATCGGTGGGATGGGACAAGGCGGGAACTCGCGTAGCGGCGGATCGGCGGCGGCGCCGCGCCGGCCCGGGCGCGTGTCCGAACGCGGGTCGGACGGACAGCGGGATGCGGGCTGAAGCGGGGCAGGCGCATTGTAGGGTGCCCACGCTCTCGCGCACGCGCGACGGCCGTGGGTGAGATAATGCGAAACATGAGTATTTCCATCAAGACCGAGCAGGATCTGCCCGAGCTGCGTACCGCCGCCCGCCTGGGCGCCGAATTGCTCGACTACCTCACGCCCTTCGTCAAGCCCGGCATCACCACCAAGGAGATCGACCGGCTGGCGCACGAGTACACCGTCAAGGTGCAGGGGGGCATCCCCGCGCCGCTGAACTACGCCCCGCCGGGCTACACGCCCTACCCGGCGTCGATCTGCACCTCGGTCAACCATGTCGTGTGCCACGGCATCCCCAACGACCGCGCGCTCAAGGACGGCGACATCGTCAACATCGACGTCACGGTCATCAAGAACGGCTGGCATGGCGACACCAGCCGCATGTTCCTGATCGGCAAGGTGCCGCCGCACGTGGAACGCCTGTGCCGCATCACCTACGAGGCCATGTGGCACGGCATCATGCAGGTGCGCCCGGGCGCCCACCTGGGCGACATCGGCCACGCCATCCAGACCTTCGCCGAGGCCGCCGGCTACAGCGTGGTGCGCGAGTTCTGCGGCCACGGCATCGGGCGCAAGTTCCACGAGGACCCGCAGGTGCTGCACTACGGCAAGCCGGGCACGCTGGATGAACTGCGCCCCGGCATGGTGTTCACCATCGAGCCGATGATCAACGCCGGGCGCCGCGAGATCCGCGAAATGCCCGACGGCTGGACCATCGTCACCAAGGACCGCTCGCTGTCGGCGCAGTGGGAGC
>JAKBBK010000042.1 GCA_021808525.1 Pseudomonadota bacterium | reverse complement strand
GGCGCCGAACGGAAAATCCTTTCCACACCTGTATTGTCTTTCTTGGGGGCCCCTTCATGCAACGCAAGCTCTATGGCCGCGCCGGCGCGCTCGGACTGCTGTTCTGGCTGGGCCTGGCCGCGGCGCAGGCCGCCGGCTCCGAGGCGCCCTCGCTGAACGGGCTGCCCGACTATCCGGTGCCGGCCCAGCAGCGCGAACGGGCCGAGGCCACCGCCCACAACGGCGTGCCGGTCAGCGAACTGGCCGCGGGCGCGCCTTCGCGCTACGAAGTGCGCAAGGGTGACACGCTGTGGCGCATCGCCGGCCTGTACCTGAAGAAACCCTGGAACTGGCCCGACCTGTGGGGCATGAACCTGGAGCGCATCCGCAACCCGCACTGGATCTTCCCCGGCCAGGTGCTGGTGCTGACCATCGTCAACGGGCGGGCCACCCTCACGCTGCAAGGCGAGGGCAGCATTCCGACCGTGCAGGTGGAGCCTGGCGTGCAGTACCAGCCCCTGCCCCCGTCGGGCATCCCGACCATCGATCCCGAGCTGATCGGCCCGTACCTGACCCGCCCGCTGCTGGTCGAGCCCTCGGTTCTGGAACTGTCGCCGCGCATCGTCGCGCTCAGCCCCGGCCACGTGATGCTCGCCCCCCATGAACTGGCCTACGTGCGCGGCCCCGTGGGCAAGACCACGCGCTTCGACGTCTACCGTCCGGCGCGCGCCTTGCGCAACCCGCACACGCACAAGGTCATCGCCTACGAGTCCGACTATGTGGGCACGGTGCAGGTGGTGCGCGGGCCGCAGGGCAAGGATGGAGTGTCCACGGTGCGCGCCACCACCATGGAACGCGAAATGGTGGTGGGCGACCGGCTGATCGCGCAACCCCCGCGCCAGTACCTGGACTTCAACCCCCATCCGCCCGGCCATCCGGTGCAGGCGGACATCATCTCCATCTACGGCGACATGCAGATGGCGGGCAAGAACAGCGTGGTGGCCATCGATGCCGGCACCGCCGAGGGCCTCGACCGCGGCACCGTGCTGGCCATCCAGAAGGCCCCGCGCGAAGTCGAGGACACCACGGTGAAGGGCGACCCGCGCATCGAGATCCCGGCGCGTCGGGTGGGCTTGCTGATGGTGTTCCGCACCTTCCGGCATGTCAGCTTCGGCCTGGTGCTGCGCGCGGACACCGAGATCGAGGTGCCCGACCACGTCATCGAGCCCTGAGCCCGGGTGAGCGGCTCGGCAGGCGCGGCTCCAGGCGGAAACGCCGAGCTGCACTGCTGGCTGCGCCTGGTGTACAGCCCGGGGATCGGGCCGCTGGGCGCGCAGCGCCTGCTGCGCGCCTTCGGCCCTCCGCAGCAGGTCCTGGGCCGCGAGCTGCGACAACTGCGCGAGGTGGTGCCCGAGGCGGCCGCCCGCGCGCTGCTGGAGCCGGCACCGGCGCCCCTGCGCGAACTGCTGGCGCGCGCGCCGGACTGGCTGGCCGAACCCGGCCGCGACTTGCTGAGCCTGGCCGATGCGCGCTACCCGCGCGCCCTGCTGCACATTCCCGACCCCCCGCCCCTATTGTGGTTGCGCGGCGACGCCAGGCTGTTGGACAAGCCGCGCATGCTCGCATTGGTAGGTACGCGCAATCCCAGCGCGCAAGGCGCGCGGGACGCGCATGATTTCGCCCACGCCATGGCCCGTGCCGGGGTGTGCGTGGTGTCGGGGCTGGCGCGCGGCATCGACGCGCAGGCGCACCGCGGTGCCCTCGCCGCGGGGGACGCGGGTGGATCCACCCTGGCGGTACTGGGCCACGGCTGCGATCGCGTCTACCCGGCGGCGCACCGCGAACTGGCGCGGCACGTGGCCGCGGCAGGCCTGCTGGTGTCGGAATTCGCCCTGGGCGAAGCCCCCCTGGCCCAGCATTTCCCGAGGCGCAACAGAATCATCAGCGGACTCTCACGCGGAGTGCTGGTGGTCGAGGCCGCCCTGCGTTCGGGCTCCCTGATCACCGCCCGCCTGGCCGCCGAGCAGGGGCGCGAGGTCTTCGCCCTGCCGGGCTCCATCCACAACCCCATGGCACGCGGATGCCACCGGCTGCTGCGCGATGGCGCGCAACTGGTCGAGCAGCCCGGGGACATCCTGGCCTCCCTGGGCTGGGAGCAGGCCGGCGCGCAGCCTGACGCGCCCTCGGCGCCCGGGGCGGCACCGGGCGCGCCGCCGCCGGCGCAGCAGGAGTTGCTGGACTGCATGGGCCTGGAACCCCTGGGCCTGGACCAACTGCTGGCGCGCAGCGCGCTGCCGGCCGCGGCCGTGCAGGAAGGCCTGCTCGAACTCGAGCTGCGGGGACGCCTGGCGCGCCTGCCGGGAGGGCGCCTGCAGCGCATCGACCCTGCCTGAGGACGGTTTTCCACACGGGGGCCGGCGTGGCGCGCTTGTGCATAGAATGCCCCCATGTTCGACATCCTGATGTACGTCTACGAAACCTACTGGCACCCGGAGGCTTGCCCCGAGCCGGGCCAGTTGTCGCGCAAGCTCAGCGCGGCGGGTTTCGAGACCGAGGAAATCAGCGACGCGCTGGACTGGTTGCACGGCCTGGATCTCGCGGTGGCGGATCACCGCGTGCTCGGCACCCCCAGCGACGCCAGCGTGCGCCTGTACGAACCCGCCGAACTCGAATGCCTGGGAGTGGACGCGGTCGGCTACCTGAATTTCCTCGAATCCGCCGGAACCATCAAGCCCCACCTGCGCGAGCTGGTGATCGAGCGGGCGGTGGCCACCGGCATCAAGCAGCTGCCCGTGGAGCAGCTCAAGACCATCGTGCTGATGGTGTTCTGGCGTCTCGACGAGGAGCCGGATGCGCTGATTCTCGACGAACTGTTCGTCGAGGCGACCGATCGCGTCGTGCACTGAACGAATCCTTCCGGAAGCCCTTCCCATGCCCAGCCTTTCCCGCCGCGGCCTGCTGGCCGCCGTGTCCAGCCTGTGCCTCGCGCTCGCCGCCTGCGGTGGCGGCACCAGCGGCCAGTATTCCGGCTCGACCCTGAACGGACAGGTGCTGATGGACGCCAGCGCGCCGCTGGGAGGTTCCGCCAACATCTGCATCTACGGCATCGCCAACGGCCAGGGCAACCCGCTCAACACCAATGTCACGCCCCCCGTCAACACCGGCACCCTGCTGACCACGGGCTGCCTGAGCAGCGACGCGCAGGGCCAGTTCTCGGCACCCCTGACCAACTTCTACGGCCCCGTGCTGATCCAGGTCACCGGGGGCGTCTACGCCAGCCGCGCCACCGGCACCGTGATCACCCTGAATGGCCTGAGCGCCACCAACGCCGCCCTGCAGGCGATGGCCTTCGTCGGCGGCGGCGGCACCGTCAACGTGGTGGCCACTCCGCTGACCACCATGGCCGTGGCCATCGCCAACACCATGCCCGGCGGCCTGACCATGGGCAACTACCAGGCGGCGGCCACCAAGGTGGCCGCCGAATTCCAGCTCGGCGGGCTGAACATCACCAGCGCGCCCACCAGCGGCGACCCGCAGGACCTGGTGCTGCGCGGGGTGGAGCAGTACCTGGCCTTCCCGCCGGGCTCGACCGATGACCCCAACGCGGCGAATCTGCTGAACTGGAACACCGGCGCGCTGCCCACGATGTCCGCCGACTTCAGCAGCGCCTACAACGCGATCAACGGGACGAGCACCAGCTTCTCCTTCTACTGATCGCCCCCGGGCCGGCCCGCTCGGGCCGTGCCTGAGCTGTCGCCCCCCTGAATCCGGGGTGGCGGATTGCGCCGCCGGCGCCCGCGCACTGCCACAATGTCGGAATCTGTCCGGCAGGCGCATCGGACCGGCCGGACAGCGGTCGGCGCGCCGGCCGTGTCCCGTTCGCTGCCGCGATGCCCCATCCGCCCGCCCAGACGCGCCCCCTCAGCCTTTCCGGACCGCCGCGATCGCTACGCGCCGTCGCGGCGTTGGCGGCCCTGCTGGTCTGCGCGGCCTGCTGCGCGAGCGTGGCCTGGGAATCGTGGCGCTCCATGCGCGAGCACGCCCTCAGCACCCTGCAGGCCAGCGCCGATGTCTACGCCCAGGATCTGCGCGAGCATCTGGACACGCGCATTTCCCACCTGCGCCAGATCGCGGCGACCCTGCCGGGCAAGGGCGACGCCAGTTTGGCGCTGCGCCAGGCGCTGCGCCTGTGGCCGGGCAATACCAACCTGCTGGTGCTGGGCGCCGATGGCCAGGTCCTGGCCTCGGCGCGCGAGCCCGCGGATTATCCGGGGCTGGATCCGCGCCTTTCCCGGAGCACGCGCGAGGCCTGGCTGGCCTGCGCGGCCGGCTCCGAGCGCTGCGCGCTGCCGCCCGTGCCGGACCCGGCGCGCGCGGGCAACTGGCTGAGCGCCGAGATGCTGCGCATGGCCGAGGGGCGCTGGCTGGTGGTGGTGCACCCGCACCTGCTCTCGCCCGCGCTGCAGGCGTTGCTGGCGGCCTACCCCCAGGCCGGCCTGACCGTCGTGCGCGATGTCGACGGCCTGCCCCAGGTGGGCTACCCGGTCAGCCTGACGCCCTACGGGCAGGCGCAGCGCCTGGATCTCCCGCTGCGCTCCCTGCTGGGCTCGGGTAGCGGCTCCTACCAGGGCGCGCTGGGGGATCGCGACCAGCGCTCGCTGGGGGCCTGGGTGCGCGTGGACGGCCTGCCCTACGTGGTGATCGCCGCCGTGCCGCGCGGCGTGCTGCTCAAGCGGTGGGCGCGGGGCCTTCTGCCCTATGCCGCGCTGCTGTTGGGGCTGGCCCTCATCGCGGCTTGGCTGTTCATGCTGGAAATGCGGCGCCTGCTGACGTTGCAAAAACGCAACGCCCAGGCCATGTACATCCTCGAACGCCTGTCCACGCTGCAGGCCTTCCGCGCGCGCACCCACGAGCTGATCGCCGCCGCGGGTGCCGAGCCGGAGCTCCTGCGGGACATCTGCGAAGCCGCCGTGGATCTTTGCGGCCTGCGCCTGGCCTGGATCGGACGCATCGACGCCCAGGGACAGCTGCAGATCGTGGCCGCCGCCGGCGCCACCTCCTACCTGGACGGGTTGCCCATCGCGCTGCGCGCGAACGACGAACCGGTCGAGCCCTTCGCCGACGCCTGGCGCGGCGGGCTGGCCCAGTTGCACGACGACCTCTCCGGCCCCGGCAGCACCTGGAGCGGGCGCGCGGCCGCGCATGCGGTGCACGCGGCGGCCGCGCTGCCCATCCGCCGCCATGGCCGCCTCGACGCGGTGCTGTCCCTGTATTGGGGCGAGGTGCTGGAGTTCGACCCCGAATACGCCCATGTGCTGCGCGACATGGGCGAGGACATCGGTCGCGGCCTGGAGCGGCTGGACCTGATCGCGGCCCAGCAGGAAGCTCTGCGCGCGCACGAGCGCCAGGGCGAGCTCATGCGCACGGTGTTCTCGCAGATCGACGTGCTCATCGCCTCGCGCAGTGAAAGCGAGCTGCTCGAGACCGCCTGCACCCGCCTGCTGGAAGGCGGGCTGTTCACGGCGGCCTGGATCGGACAGCCCGACGAGACCGGTCGGGTGCATGTGGTGGCGGCGGCAGGCCATGCGCGCGAAACCCTGGACGAGCTCGAGCTGCGGGTCGGCGAGGACGGCGCCGACGCCCTGTCGCGCACCTGGTTCGAGGGTCGGCGCTCGGTGGAGACCGACAGCACCTCCCCGCTGATCCAGCCCTGGCAGGCCTACGCCCTGGCCGGTTGCGCGCAGGAGGCGGTGACCTTGCCGCTGCGGCGCTCGGGGCGCCTGTGGGCCATGCTGGTGCTGGTGGCCAACGACAGCTCCGACCTCGACGCCATCGTGCAGGACACGCTGCTGCGCACCGCCGAGCTGATCAGCCAGGCGCTGACCGAGATCGACCTGAAGCAGCTGCTGCAGGCGCGTGAATCCGAACAAGCGCATCTGGCCCGGCACGACGCGCTGACCGGCCTGGCCAACCGCCTGGCCCTGGAACAACACCTGCCGCACGCCATGGCGCGCGCCCGCCGCGGCGGGCACCAGCTGGCCATCGGCGTGCTGGACCTGGACGATTTCAAGCCCGTCAACGACACCTACGGCCACGCCGCCGGCGACCGTCTGCTGCAGCAACTGGCCACGCGCCTGCAGGCCCAGTTGCGCGAATCCGACCTGCTGGCGCGCCTGGGTGGCGACGAGTTCGTGCTGGTGCTCGACGAGCTCGACGCCGCGCATCCCCGCCAGGTGCTGGCCAATGTGCTGGGGCGCCTGCACCGCGCCGTGGAGCAGGCCTTCGAGCTCGCGCCGGGCGTGCACGCGGAGGTGGGCATGAGCATGGGCCTGGCCTTGTATCCGGAGCATGGCGACGAGCCCGATTCGCTGCTGCGCCAGGCCGATGGCGCCTTGTATGCCGCGAAGGCCGCCAAGGCGCGGCGCCAGCGCTGGTGGCTGCTCAGCGGCGAGCAGGTGGACGACGCGCAGGAAGTCGAGCTCGACCCCTACGGCGAGGCCGCCGCCGAGCTGCTCGAGAAGGTGCAGTCGGAACTGGCGCAGGTGGACGACGAGTTCCTGGATGAATTCTGGCGCCAGACGGCCCCCGACAGCGCCAACGCGCGCATCGTCGCCATGCTCACGGAACAGGAACTGACCGGGCTGAAGGCGCACCAGACCCGCCACCTGCGCGGCCTGCTGCGCCCGGATCTGCAGCGCGAGGAGCAGGAATCGGCGGCGCTGCGCCTGGGGCGCGTGCACGCCATGATCGGCGTGGACGGCGCCTCGGCCATGGCCGCGCTGAGCCAGTACGGCGCCGCGCTGCAGCGCGCCACGCAGCGCCTGCCCCTGCGCCTGGACGCGCGCGTGCGCCTGCAGACCTTGTTGCAGCAGCGCATGGCGCTGGACCTGCATGCCATGCAGCGTGGCGCGCTGGAAGTGCAGCACCAGCGCCAGGCCCATCTGGCCGTCCTGGAGACCCAGCTCGACGCCTGGGAGCAATCGGGACAGCTGCCGCGCCACGTCGTCGCCCACCTCGGCGCCCTGCCGGGCATCTGCGGCGTGGCCTGCGGGCGCCCCGACGCCGACAACCGCTACGTGCTGGAGTTCGGCTTCGGAGAGGCGCAGGGCTACCTGCAGGCCCTGCGCGACGCCGGACTGGACCTGGACTTCCGTCGCGGCGCCCTGGAGCGCGCCGGCGCCACCCAGCGCGCCTGGACCAGCGGAGCCATCTCCACCGACGCCAACGAGCTCGCGGTGCCGGAATTCGCGGACATCGCCCGCCCCTTCGGCGTGCGCAGCGTGGCGGCGATCCCGCTGCTGGATCGCCACGGACATGTGCACCAGGTGATCACCCTGCTGGGGCGCCATCCGGGCCAGTTCGAGGCGCCGGCCATGCGCATGTGGCTGGAATCGGCCCAGCACCACCTGGGGCCGGCCTTCCAGCGCGCCCTGGGCGGCCCGGCCCAGCAGCCCATCGCCGCCACGCGTCGCAGCCGCCTGCACGATCTGCTGTATGGCGGGGGCCTGCGCCTGCACGTGCAACCGCTGGTCAACCTGGTCACGGGGCAGCCCGACGAGGTCGAGGTGCTGGCCAGGCTGCAGGACGGGGACAACGTGCTCATGCCGGGCGCCTTCCTGGAAGCCTTCGGCAACCACGAACTGCGCATCCTGTTCCGCAAGGGCCTGGAGCTGACCCTGCACTGGCTGCGCACCTGGGACGCGCAGGGCCTGCACCTCGGAGCCAGCCTCAACCTGCCGCCCAGCGTGCTGATGGATCCCGAATGCCCGCAATGGATCGCCCAGGCGCTCGAGCACAGTCGCGTGGACGCCGCGCGGCTGCACCTCGAACTCCTGGAGAGCCACGAGGATCAATTCGACAGCGAGCGCCGCGACCAGGCCATCGCCAGTCTTTCAGGCCTGGGCGTGCGCCTGATCATGGACGATCTGGGCTCGGGCTACAGCAGCCTGCGGCGCATGCGCAGCCTGCCGTTCCACACCGTGAAGATCGACCAGCACATCGTGCAGCAGGCACAGGACGAACCGGTGAAGACCATCGCCTTCGTGGGCGCGCTGGTGCGCATGGCGCAAGGCCTGAACATGCAGGTCACCATGGAGGGGCTGGAAACCCCCGACCTGGTGGAAATGGCGCTGGCCCTGGGAGTGGAGCGCGGCCAGGGTTACGCGCTGGCCCGGCCGATGCCGGCGGAGCATTTCGCGACCTGGGCGCGCAAGTGGCACTGGGAACTCGACGCCGGCAGCCCCGACACCGCGCTGGGGCGCCAGGCGCTGCTGTACAGCCGCGACATCGCGCCGCTGGACTGGCAGCGCATCATCATCTCCCACCAGCAGTACCGCGACGCCCTGGTGCGCGGGCTCAGCGGGGAGGGCACGCCGCTGCAGTGGCGCGTGGTGTGCCGCGACGACGCCTGCCTGCTCGGGCGCTGGATGCGGCGCCATGCCGACACCATGTGGCCGTCCACGCGCCCGGTCTTCCTGCGCGCGCAGCAGCTGCACACCGAGTTCCATCGACAGGCCGGCGAGCTCTTGCGCGAGGCCGAGGAGTCCCGCCGTCCCGACCGTGCGCTGGCCGAACTGGCGGCGGGAGCGCTGGACCGCAGCTCCGACCGGCTGGTGCGCGCCCTGCACCAGCTCAGCTGGAGCATTGGGGCGGCCGGCGAGGGCGACGAGGTTTCGGAACCCTCGGGGCAGGCTCCGAAGGCGCGTCTTCAGGCCTGAGCGCGTCCTCCGCCGCGCCGTCCAGGTTGTCGCTCAGGCGACGCATCAGGCGCAGGAGGTTCTCGCGCTCCCCGTCGGCGATGCCCTCGAAGGTCTGCCGGCGCGCATGGCGCGAGATCTCGTGGATCTGCCGCAGGATCGGGCGCGCGGGATCGCAGAGCACGAGCCTGTGCGCGCGACGGTCCTGCGGATCGGCAAGCCGCTGCACGATGCCCGCGGCCTGCAGACGGTCGAGCAGGCGCACCAGGGCCATCGGATCGATGGAGGCCAGCTCGGCCAGGCGCGCCTGACTGATGCCCTCGTGGCGCTCCAGGTAGGCCAGGGCCTTGCAGGTGGTCAGCGTCAGCCCGGTGCCTTGCGCGAGCTGCTCGAAGCGGCGCGTGTAGCGCCGGCTGAGCTCGGCGAGCAGGAATCCGAAATCGCGCAGGCGATCCATGGCGGGCGGGGCGTGCAGGGCGTGCTGGTCGGACGGTTCGCAGGCCGCCAGCGTCGCGTACGGGGTGCCGTCACGGGCGGCGGAATCTGCGCCAGGAAGATATCATGCGATATGAACTTCCCGACGTCTCGATGAATTCCGACCCCCCGGCCCCGAAGGCCGCGCCCGCCGTTGCCGCGCATCTGCGGCCGTTGACGGGCAGCACGCTGGTGGTGGGCACCATCGCGCTCAGCCTGGCGACGTTCATGAACGTGCTGGACACCTCGATCGCCAACGTGTCCATTCCGTCCATCGCCGGCGACATGGGCGTGAGCTCCTCGCAAGGCACCTGGGTCATCACCTCCTTCGGCGTGGCCAACGCCATCGCGGTGCCCCTGACGGGCTTTCTCACCCAGCGCTTCGGCGCCGTGCGCACCTTCCTGGCCAGCATCGCGCTGTTCACGCTGTTCTCCTTCCTGTGCGGCCAGGCGCCCAGCCTGCCGGTGCTGATCCTGTTCCGGGTCCTGCAGGGCGCCTCGGCGGGGCCCATGATTCCGCTGTCGCAGACCCTGCTGCTGTCGAGCTACCGGCGCGAGCGCGCCGGCATGGCCCTGGCCATGTGGTCCATGACCACGCTGGTGGCCCCCATCGCGGGGCCCCTGCTCGGAGGCTGGATCACCGACAACATTTCCTGGCCCTGGATTTTCTACATCAACGTGCCCGTGGGCCTGGTGTGCAGCCTGATCACCCTGACCATCTACGGCTCGCGCGAGACACCCACCCACAAGCTTCCCATCGACTGGACCGGCCTGGCCCTGCTGGTCATCTGGGTCGGCTCCCTGCAGGTGATGCTCGACAAGGGCGAGGAGCTGGACTGGTTCGGCTCCACCACCATCGTCGCGCTGGCCGTGGCCGCGGTGGTGGGCTTCGTGCTGTTCCTGATCTGGGAGCTCACCGACCGACACCCCGTGGTCGACCTCAAGCTCTTCGCCCTGCCCAATTTCACCCTGGGCACGATCATGCTCTCGCTGGCCTACGGCATGTATTTCGGCTCCCTGGTGCTGCTTCCGCTGTGGCTGCAGGAGTACATCGGCTACACCGCCACCGAGGCCGGAGGGGTGCTGGCCTGGGTGGGTCTGTTCGCGCTGCTGTTCATGCCCCTCGTGGGGCGCTACGCCCAACGCATCGACACCCGCTGGCTCACCTCCTTCTCCTTCCTGGTGTTCGCGGTGGTGTTCTGGATGCGCTCGCGATTCACCACCGGAGACACCTACTGGGACTATTCCCTGCCCACGGTGATCCAGGGCGTGGCCACGGCGACCTTTTTCATTCCCCTGCTGGGCATCATCCTGGGTGGCCTGCCCCAGCAGCGCGTGGCCTCGGCCGCGGGGCTGTCGAATTTCGCCCGCATCACGGCGGGCTCCTTCGGGGCCTCGATCTACACCACGCTGTGGGACAACCGCTCCAGCCTGCATCATGCGCAGCTCGCGCAGCACATCTACGAGGGCAGCCCGCGGTCCTCGGCGGTGCTGCGCATGCTGGAAGCCGGCGGGCTGAGCCACCAGCAGGCGCTGGGGGTGCTCAACCGGCTCATCGACGTGCAGGCCTCGACCGTCTCGGTGGACGAGATGTTCCGGCTCAGCGCCTGGCTGTTCGTGGCGATGATCGTGATGGTCTGGCTGGTCCGGCCCAGCGCGCCGGGAGCGGGCGGCAGCGAGGCCGCCGGAGCGCACTGACGACTCGCCCGCGCGGCGGGCGATGCGCGAGGCTCAGGCGTGGCCGGGCGCGTGCCCGTGGTCGCCGTCCAGGCTCACGCGGTTGCGCCCCGCGTCCTTCGAGCGGTACAGCGCGCGGTCGGTGCGGCGCAGCAGGGTGTCGCGCGTGTCGCCGGGCTTGCGGCTGGCCACCCCCAGGGACACGGTGAAAGGCTCCAGCACCAGGTTGTCGCTGCGCCGGCGAAGCCGCAGCGAGGCCACGCGCGAGCGGATGTTCTCCGCCACCTGCGCGGCCTCCAGCAGGGAGGTACGCGGCAACAGCACGAGGAACTCCTCGCCGCCGTAGCGCACCGCGTGGTCCTCGCTTCGCAGGCACTTGCGGATCGCTTCCGCGACATGGCGCAGCACCGCATCGCCCAGGGCATGGCCGTGGGTGTCGTTGATGCGCTTGAAATGGTCGATGTCCAGCATGAGCAGGCTCAGCGGCGCGTCCGGCTCCACCCCCATCAGCTCGTCGAGCTCGTTGTCCATGGCGCGCCGGTTCCACAGCCCGGTGAGCGGGTCGATCAGCGCCTCGCGCCGATGGCGCTCCAGCTCCAGCTTGAGTTTCTCGCTCTCGGCCAGCGTGACCTGCAGGCGCTGCTGCAGGTGCTCGTTGCGCTGACGGGCGCGCTGCGTGGCCACCACCAGCCCGGAGGCGATGATGCGCAGGCTTTGCGCATCGGCGTCGTTGCCCAGGTGCCCGAGGGTCGTATCCAGCGCCTGGCCGAACTCCTCCGCGCCGCGCCCCGCCTCCTCGATGTTCTGGGTCAGCTCGCCCAGCAACTGCTGCAAATCGTTGCCCACGCTGCGCAGAGGGGTCGAACGATCCACGGCGAGGTGGCGCTCGTGCAGGTCGCGCAGCACGAAGGCGTCGATCTTGCGCCCGCTGTGCAGGTATTCGTCCAGGGTGCGGCAAAGCTCCGGGCTGCCACCGCTGAGGTATTCGTAGGCCACCCCATAGCTCAGGGGAATCGGCGCGACCTCATGTTCGAGCAGGAAGTCCACGGCCCGGAACGCGAGGACCTTGGCTTGCTCGACAGTGTGCTGGGTGCTCAAGGCGGTAGCGGGCATGGCGGGGCGGGGTCGAGAAACCTGGAGCAAGCGGCCGCCGGCCCGGGCAGTGCCTGCCCGCCACCGCGGCCTACCACACAAATATTCTGTGAATCCAAGATGTTGTGTGATAAATCTTAACGGGTTTCTCAGAAAGTTCACCCCGCGAACAGGGGTCGTGTGGCGCCTCAGGCCAGACGCTCGCCCTGGCGCAGCCCGATCACCGTCCCCCGCGGCAGGGCCTGCCAGTCGCCCCGGCCCAGCGGGACACTGGCGAGCATGGCCATCGGATGCGCATGCGGATGGCTGGCGTGGACCTGCAATCCCTCCACTTCGTGCTGATGCGAGGGCGATGCGTCGCGCAGCCACAGGTGCAGCCCCGGCTCGCGCACGCTGCCGTCGGCCTGGTGCCGGCGATCGGCGTGGGCGAACAGACAGTCGCCGTCGCTGTAGAGAAAATTCGCGGGCCCCAGCGCGCGCATGCGCTCGGCGAATGCGCGCACCATGTCCAGGCGTGAGCGGGCATCGGGCAGGCCCCCGGCGTCCAGCCACAGCGGCTCGAGCATGCGCAGCAGGTGGCAAAAGGCATGCTCGGAATCGGTCTGGCCCACGGGCTGCGCGGGCATGCGGCCGCTGGGCGCCGGCAGGGGCCAGCGCGCCTGCACCTCCGGCAGGTCGCCGTTGTGGGCGAACACGTGCACGCGGCCGCCGAGTTCGCGCACGAAAGGCTGGGTGTTGGCCAGGGCCACCGGCCCGCGCGAGGCGCGCCGCACATGCGCCAGCACCAGGGTGCTGTGGAAATCATGGTCCTCCAGCACGCGGGCGAAGGCGCTGCGCACCGCCGGCACCGGCTCGCGCAGCACATGGGCGTCCACCCCGTCGAAATAGGCCGCGCCCCAACCATCGGGGTTGCCGGCCACTCCATCGGGCTCGCGCGGCGCGCCGTGGGTGGCGAACTCCGCGAAACGCAGGCGCACGCGCGCGGCGCGCGCACTGCTGACGGCGAACAATTCGCACATGATCGTCTCCTGGGTCGAGGGCGGGCGCGCTCGTCCAGGCCGCGCGCCGGGGCTTCGGCCCAGCGTAGCAGCCGTGCCGCGCGCAGGTCGCTACCGAAGGTGACACGCGTCAACCCCGCGGCGCATAGGCCGATACGCGAGCAAGGGGCCATGGCCCGCGCCTGCGACCCGAGGGCGAATGCCCCATCATGGGCCCATGAACTCTTCCCGCCCCCAGTCCCATCCCGGGTCGCACTCCCACGCCGATCCCTCGCGCCCGCTGCGCGAAGCCGAGGCCGCCTCCAGCGCCAAGCGCCCCTCCCGCCCGGCGCCCGACCCCAAGGCACGCGCACAGCGCATGGAGTACGAGCGCGACCTGCTGCGCCGCAACCGCCACGTCGAGGAGCAGCTCGACCACGCCCTGGTGGAGTCCTTCCCCGCCAGCGATCCGCTGGCCGTCACGCCCGAGGGCGTGTTCCCGGTGCGCGATCCGAAGCTGGCCGAGGAGCCGCCGGCCGACGAGCCCTCGACCGACGAGCCCTCGACCGACGAGCCGCAGACGGACGAGCCCCCGACCGACGAGCGTCCGGAGCAGGGCAGCGGCCCGCCCCGGGGCACCGACTCCATGGCCTAGGAGCCTAGGCGCGAGGCACGCGCTCCTGCATCAGTTGGGTGCGCAGCCAGTCCACCAGCGCCCGCACCTCGGGGCGCTCGCGCGCCTGGTCGCGCAGCACCATGTAGTAGAAGACCCCCGCGGGCTGCGGATCGCCCAGGGGCAACACCAGGCTGCCGTCGGCCAGCAGCGGGCGGATCAGCCCCATCTGGCCCATGGCCACGCCCATGCCGGCCTGCGCGGCCTGCACCGTCTGATGGGTGAAATTCAGGTGCAGCCAGCTCAGCGGAACCACTTCGCGGTGGCCGACGCGGCGAAACCAGGCCTCCCAGGAAAGATCGTCCAGATAGGCCAGGCTGGAAGCCGAACTGCCGCCGGGCCCGACCTCGCCGATCAGGGTGGTGCGCGCAAGATCCGCGGCGGTGCGCAACGCGCTGCCACGACGCTGCATGTCCGCCAGCAGGCGCGGGCTGCAGACCGGGGCGATGCGCTCCTCGAACAGGGGCTGCGCCTGCTCCACGCGCACGGCCGCGTGGCCGGGGCGCGCCAGGCGCAGCGCCACGTCCTGGCCGCCGGCGTCGAGGTCCACGATCTGGTCCGAGGCCTCCACCGCGATGTCGACCTCGGGGTACTCGGCCTGGAACAGCGGCAATCGCGGCATCAGCCACAGGCTCGCGAAGGACGCGAAGGTGGTGATGCGCACCCGCGGGCGCCGCGAGGACTGACGCAACTGCTCCACCGTGGCGTCCAGCGCGGCCAGCGCCGGGCGCAAGGCCGCGGCCAGGCGCTCGCCCGCCGGCGACAGGCGCACCCGCGGCCCATCGCGCTCGAACAGGGCCACGCCGACCTCCCGCTCGATGGACTGGATCTGCCGGCTCAGCGCGGACTGGGTCAGCGACAACTCCCGCGCGGCCGCGGTGAAGCCGCCCAGGCGCGCCGCCGCCTCGAAGGCGCGCAGGAATCCCGTGTCGATGCGCCGCGTGGCGGGCGGGCGCGGGCGCTGCGCGCCGGTGGAGGGCCTGGACGGTTCATCATGCATGGCATGCATGGTAGCAATACCAAAATACCGTTTTTGATCCCCCTGGGTTGTTCCTAATATGGAGTCACGAAGCCCTTGAAATCCCACGAAATCCTCGCCGGGACCCTCGAAGGAGCTTCACGAAGCCCAAGGAGCACAGCATGATCCTGCGGAATGACCAAACCTTGCGCGTGGAGCGCAACCGCATCCATTTGCTCGATGGCGACAGCCTGCACCTGAGCAGGCACGCCGGAGCCCAGCTGCGCGCCTACACCAGCGCCGAGCTCGCCGAGTGCCCCGGCATGCTCTGGATCACCGAGGAAGGCGAACCGGAAGACGTGTTCCTGCATCCCGGCGAGGCCTACCGCCTGCGCGGACAGGGTCGTGTGGTGGCCACCGCCTGGGGCGCCGTGCAACTGCGCGTGGTGTCGGCGCGCGAAGTGGCCGCGGAGGCCCGCGAGACGCGCCAGCGCGAGCGCCAGCTTCAGCCCGGACGGGCTGCCCGCACCGATGCGGCGGCGGGCCTGGGCTCCTGCGCGGCCTGATGCGACGGCGCCGGCCGAGGGGCCCGAGGGGGCTGCTCGCCCGCGCCGCGCGCGCACAGCCACGCGGCGATGCCGGGCCAGGCTTCCCGCAGGGTGCGCGCGCCCATGAACAGGCCCACGTGCCCGCCTGGAACCACGCGCTGTTGCACGTCGCCCGATCGCATCAGCTGCTCGGCGGCGAACACCTGCTCGCGCGGGGTGATGTCGTCGGACTCGCCAGCCAGCAGGTACAGCGGGCAGCGCACCTGCTCCAGCAACAGGCGTCGCCCCAGTCCGACGAAACGGCCATGGGCCAGGTCGTTGCGCTTGAACAGGTGGTCGATCACCTGCAGGTACCAGCGCCCGGGGAGGTCCAGCGGGTTCTCGTACCAGCGGTCGAAATCCTCGGCCTTGCGCAGCCAGGCCGGATCGTCGATATGCTCGTACAGGTCGATGTGCTCCTGCACATAATGCTGCTCGGGGTGCATGTTCTTCCACCCGGCGAGCATGTAGCGCCCGGGCATCAGCCCACCCCCGCTGGCCACCAGTTCCTCGTAGAAGCTCATGGGGCTCTGGCGCACCATGCGCACCAGGGGTCCATGCCCGGCATGCGTGTCGATGGGCGAACCCGCCAGCACCAGGGCCCGCACCTTGTCGGGGTAGCGCGCCGCTAGCATGGCCGACAGCCAGCCCCCCTGGCATAGCCCGACCAGGCAGACCTCCCCGCCCAGGTCGTCCACGCAGGCCAGCAACTCGGCCAGGTACTGGTCGACCTCGAAATCCTTCATGTCTGCCGTGGCGCTGTGCCAGTCGGTGAGCAGCAGGCGCCGCACCCCGCCGGCGCGCAGGGTCTGCATCAGGCTCTGGCCCTCGTGGTAGTCGGCGATCATCGAGGTATGGCCGGCATAGGGCGCCACCACCAGGGTGGGCAGCCCCTGGGCGCCCGGCTCGGAGTAGTCGCACAGCCGCAGGGTCCGCAGGTCCATGCGCACGGCATGGGCCGTGGCCAGGCGCGGCTTGATGCCTCCGTGCAGGCGAGCCTCCTCCTCCAGGAAACGCACGTTGCGCGCCGCCAGTTCCAGGCCCTGCCGGGCCATGTCGGCGGCCATCAGGGCCGGCCAGAACAGGGGCACGTTGATGTTGGGCGCGGTGGGGGGCGCGGTGGGGGACGTGGAGGGGTTCATGGCTCGGCGGCGATCGGGTGGCTGGCTGCACGCATGATGCGCCGCACCATGCTACTCGCGTGCCAGGCCCCGCCCCATGGCCTCACGCGAGCGGGCGACGGGCTCAGCGAAAGCCGGGCCCGCGCAGACGCACGTAGCGCCTGCCGGCGTGCACGCCCCAGGCGTAACAGACCAGCGAGAGCAGGGCCGCCAGCAGGCTGCCCCAGGTCTCGCCGAACCAGCCCAGGCCACCACGCGTGCTCACCAGCGACAGCCCATAGGTCATGGCCAGGTACACCAGAAGCCAGGCACCGCCCTGCCAGTCGGCGAGGTCGAAGCTGGTCGCGGCATGGCTTGCCCCGCGGCTGCCGGCGCGCCGCGCCCGCAGATGCATCCACGCGTACCAGCCCACGGCGGCGAGCATCACCGGCAGCGTGGTGCGCAGCACGGCCCAGCTCGCCCAGTACATGACCAGGGTGCTGACCACGAAGGCCAGGGGGGCGATGGCACGCATGCCGGGCAGGCGGTCGGCCGCGGCGCCGATGCCCTCGGCGCGGAACACCGGCAGGGCGACCGCCCCGATGGAGAAGGTGAACACGATCACCGCGCTCAGCGGTCGCACGATGGCGTGCCAGCTGGGCAGCGGCAGCAGCAGGGCCACGCCGATCACGAAGTTGATCAGCAGCGCGCGGCGCGGAATGCCCGAGGCTTCGTGCACATGCATGACCCCGCGCGGCAGCAGGCCGTTCTTGGCCATGCCGTACAGGTTGCGAGCGTTCGCCGACGTGAACACGATGGCCGAGCCCGCCGGCGAGATCATCGAGTCGGCGAGCAGCATCCAGTACAGCCAGCTCATGCCCAGCAATTGCGCCAGGTCGGCGAAGGGGGACTTCAGGTTCACGCCCTGCCAGCCGCCGGCCAGCAGCTGCGGCGGCAACGCCACCAGGAAGGCCAGCTGCAGCGCGAGGTACAGCGCGATGGTCAGCAGCAGGGTGGCGATCAGGGAGCGCGGGATGTCGCGCCTCGGGTTCACGGCCTCGCCCGAGAGCTCGACGATGTTGCGAAACCCGGTGTAGGCGAAGATCAGGCCCGCCGAGGCCACGGCGCCCAGCGCCTGCCCGTAGCCCAGGGGCGCGAAGCCGCCATGCGCGCCCAGGTTGGCCAGTCCGCCGGAGGCGCTGCCATGGTCGAAGCCGCTGGCCAGCAGCAGCGCCAGGGTCAGCACCGGCACCAGCACCTTGATCGCCGTGACCACGTTGTTGGAGCGGGCGAACAGCTGCACGCCGAAATAGTTCAGCAGCACGAAGCCGGCCATGAGCAGCACGGCCAGCGCCAGGCCCCGCGGCGTGAGCACGCCCGCCGTCGCGTCGTACACGCCGGGCAACCAGGCCGAGGCGTACTGCACCACGCCGGCCGCTTCGGTGGGGGGGTTGCTCACGTAGGCCAGCCACATGGCCACGCCGATCACGGTGGCGGCCAGGCGGCCGTTGGAGTACAGGGGATAGCGCACCAGGCCGCCGGACTCCGGGCGCACCATGCCCAGCTCGGCGTAGACCAGGGCCACCAGCAGCATCAGCACGCCGCCGACCACCCACGACAGCAGCGCGGCCGGGCCCGCGGCCCGCGCCGCGAACATGGAGGCGAACAGCCAGCCCGAGCCGATCACGCTGCCCAGGCCGGCGGCCAGCAGGGACCAGAAGCCCAGCCTGCGCTGGAGCTTGCGGTCCTCGCGCTCGATCAGCCCGGCGTCCTGCGCCGAGTCCTGGGCGGAATGGCCTGCGTGCGTGTTCATCGGAGATTCCCGGGCGAAAGGTTCTGGAAGGAGGCCGCACGGGCCCAGACTGGCCGAACATACGCGAGCTGCGCGCGGCCTGCCAGGCGCCCGGCGAATCAACGCACGGGCGGCGCGGTCAACGCGCCTGGGCGACCCCGTCGGCCGCGCCGGGAGGCGGGCCGCCGGCGCGCCGGCGCTTGGCGCGTTCCAGGTACCAGGTGGCGAGCGCGGCCGCGGCGAAACCCGAGGCGGCTCCCACGCCCAGGGCCCAGCGCGGGCCGAAGGCATCGGCCACCCAGCCGACCAGCGGCGCCCCCAGCGGGGTGCAGCCCAGGAAGATGCCCATGTAGATGGCCATGACCCGGCCCCGCATGAAGGGCTCGGTGGACAGCTGCACGAGGCTGTTGGTGGAGGTGGTGAAGGTCTGGGCCAGCGATCCCACCAGCGCCAGCAGGATGCCGAAACTCCAGGGCCCCGGCATGAGCGCGGCCAGCGCGCAGGCCGCGCCGAAGGACAGCGCGCTCACGCGCAGCAGCACCAGATGGGGGCGCTTGCGCCCGGCCACGAGCAAGGCGCCCGCCACCGAGCCCACGGCCATGCACGAGGACAGCACGCCATACAGGTCGGGGCCGCCATGGAAGGCGCTGACCGACATGGTGGAAATGTAGATGGGGAAGTTCAGCCCGTAGGTTCCCACCAGGAACAGCATGGTCAGCGCGACGATCAGGTCCGGGCGCCCCCTCAGATAGCGAAAGCCCTCGACGATGCCCGAGGGCCCGGCCGGCGCGCGCGGGGTTCGCCGCAGCTCCTGCGCGCGCATGGCCGCCAGCGCGGCGATGACCGCCACGAAGGACAGGGCGTTGATCACGAACA
The DNA here is from genome assembly GCA_021808525.1 of Pseudomonadota bacterium. Lineage (GTDB taxonomy): Bacteria > Pseudomonadota > Gammaproteobacteria > Burkholderiales > Burkholderiaceae_C > Thiomonas_A. The sequence goes on along the minus strand of JAKBBK010000042.1, from coordinate 8,719 downwards.
CCCAGCCGCTGCCCACCGCGGCGATCATCAGCCCGGCCACCGCCGGCCCGACCAGCCGGGCGCCGTTGAACAGCGTGGAGTTCAGCGCCACGGCATTGGGCAGGCCTTCGTCACCGACCAGCTCGGCCACGAAGGTCTGGCGCGCCGGGGCGTCGAAGGAACTCACGCAGCCCAGCACGCCGGCGAAGGCGTAGACCTGCCACAGGGTGACCGCCCCGGCGAGGGTCAGCAGGCCCAGGCCCAGCGCCAGCACCGCCATCGCCGACTGGGTCACCATGAGCAGGCGTCGGCGATCGAAGCGATCGGCGGCCATGCCGGCCAGGGGCATGAGCAGGATGGGCGGGCCGAACTGCAGGGACATCACCAAGCCGACCGAGGCCCCGCTGTCGTGGGTGAGCACGGTCAGCACCAGCCAGTCCTGCGCGATGCGCTGCATCCAGGTGCCGATGTTCGACACCAACGCGCCGGCGGCCCAGATGCGGTAGTTGTAGCCCTGCAGGGAGTGAAAGGTGCGCAGCAGGGCGCCCGGAAGCCGGGCGCGCGGGCCCGCGCCGGACGTCGACGAGGAAGGATCGGGATGCATGGAACATGCCGCCGCGCGAGCCGGTGCGTGACGGGCAGACCGCTACTCTACGCCGCAATCGTCCGACGCGTGCGGCGCCCGGGCGCGCCGCCTCAGCCGGCCCCCACCTGCCCCGCGCCGGCCGGGGCCGGCCTCCAGTCGCCGGCCTCGAAGGCCTCGACGAAACCCTGCAGCTCGCCGGCCGCCAGGCGGTCGATGCCGGCGGCCGCGGCGCGGCCCGCGCCGCCGAAGCGCCGGCACAGCGCATGGGCGCCCCAGGGCGAACGCAGGGGCGCGCGCACGCTGGCGACCAGGGATCCGGCGGCGGTCTGACGCAACACCGCGTGGGCCAGCTCGGGGCGCTGCCCGGCCAGCAGGTTGGCCAGGCTGCCGCCCACGCGGCGGCTCCACGCCGCGTCGGGAAGGCGCCAGATGCGCCCCTGCGCGTGTTCGCGCCAGGGGCCCAGGCGCAGCGCCTGCGCGAGGTCCGCCTCGCGCAAGGCCTCGATGTCGCGCAGGATCGGCTCCTGCCCGGGCAGGAGCAGCGGGTCCTCGTGGCGCAGCAACAGGCCATACAGCTTCGCCGGCGGGATCAGCACGTCGCGCTCCTCGTCGCCGTAGGCGTTGTAGTTCACGGCCTGGCCCAGGCGCTGCAGCGCCGCGCGCTGCTCCGCGTCGAAGCCCTGCTGCCGCGCCAGCGCGTCGGCCACCTCGACCAGGTTGTCGCCATAGGCACCCACCAGGGCCCAGGCGCGCCGGCGCCCGCCCAGGAAGCGATCGACCAGCAGGCTGCTGCACATGCGCGGCGAATCGTCCAGCCAGGCCTGCAAGCGGGGGTGGCGCGGCACCTGCTCCACGGCGTGGTGGTCGAAGTAGCGCACCCGCGCTCCCTCGTCCAGCAGGCGCAGCAGCTCGGGCAGGTTGCGCTGCATCGACAGGTCGCACACCAGGACCTCGTCGTCCGCCCGCGCGCGCACCCGGCGCAGCAACTCGATGTCCCGCTTGAGCCCGGTGACCAGCTCGGCCGGCGCCGGATCGACCTGGCGCCACTGCACGACGGCGCACAGGCCGTCGGCGTCACCGTTGCACACATCGATGCGCCGCGGCGGGGGGCTCATGGCGCGACCCCGCCGTCCAGGGCGGCCCAGCGCGCCGCGACGCCCGCGACGTCCACGGGCGCGCCGGTGTCCACGTCGATGCAGCGCGCGCGCTCCCCGGGCCGAAGGAGGTCGCCGCGCGCGAGCTGGGCTTGCAGCACCTGCAGGTCGGCCTCCGAGGGGTCGTCGCCACGCGCGCGGCGCGCCAGCAGGCGCTGGCGCAGCAAGGCCGCCTCGGCATGACAGTCCAGCAGGGCCCAGGGCAGGCCCATCGAGTCCGCCAGGGCGACCAGGGGATCGCGCCGGGAAGGCTCCAGGAACGCGGCGTCGACGATCACCGGGTAGCCGGCGGCGAGCACTTCCCGGGCGAGCCGGCGCAGCCGGGCATAGGTGCGCCGGCTCGCCTGGGCCGAGTAGGCCCGCGCCGCCTGCGTCGGCTCCAGGGGGCCGAGGCCCAGCAGGCGCTTGCGCTCCACGTCCGAGCGCACACGCACGGCGCCGGCCGCCTCGACCAGGGCCAACGCGAGCCGGCTCTTGCCCGAACCCGAGGGCCCGTGGGTCAGAAGCAGGCGGGGTTCGCCCGGCCGGGCCAGGCGCTGCGCCGCGGCCAGGTAATCCGCCCCGGCCGCCGCCGCGCCCTGCGAACGTCGCAGCGCAAGGACCAGGGCGCGCACCAGGGCGCGGTACACGAGGTAGTAGCGGTGCACGGCCATGCCGGCGTGATCGCCCGTGCCTTCCAGCCAGCCGTCGAGCAGGCGCCAGGCCAGCTCCGGGCGGCCCCGCGCGTGCAGGTCCATGCAGGCGAAGGCGATGTCGGCCTGCACGTCGATCCAGCGCAACGCGGGGTCGAATTCCAGGCAGTCGAAAGCCGTGACCTCGCCCTCGAAGTCGATCAGGTTGTCCAGGTGCAGGTCGCCGTGGCCCTCGCGCACCCAGCCGGCGCGGCGCCGCGCGTCGAAGCGACGGGCCAGGCGCCGCCCCTCGGCATCGCACCACGCCCCCAGAGAGGCCAGGCGCGGATCCTCGCCCAGCCGGGCCAGGGCCGCGAGCACCTGCGCCGTGGCGCCCCGCACCTGCGCGGACGCGCCGTAGCCGTCGCCGACCGCGGCGCGGGGCGCCTGGCGGTGGAAGGCCGCCAGCCTGGCGGCCAGGCGGTCCACCGTGGCGCCATCCAGCCGACCCTCGGCCAGGCGCCGGCTCAGCAGGGCGTCGTCGGGGAACTGGCGCATGCGCAGCGCATGGTCGATCACCGGCCCTTCGCCGTCCAGCCGGGGCCGCGCCAGGCTGCCGCGCACGGGCACGAGGTCCAGGTACAGGCGCGGCGCGAGGCGTCGGTTCAGGCGCAGTTCCTCGGCGCAGGCACGCTCGCGCGCTCGCCGCGTGGAAAAGTCCAGGAAGCCCAGGCTCAGGGGCTTCTTGATCTTCCAGGCATGCTCGCCGTCGAGCAGGACCCAGGACACATGGGTCTGCACCAGGCGCACCGGGCGCCCGGTGGACGCCTGCAGGCCGGCCTGCAAGGCGGCGATGTCCAGGCCCGGGGGCGCCTGCCCGCACGGCCCTGCCGCGGCCCGGATTCCTGCCTCGGAGCCGCCTGCCTGGGAGTCGCCCGGCTGGAACTCGCCCGCCTGGAAGCTTCCTGCCTCGGAGCGTCCGGCCTGCATGCGCGCGCTCCCCGCCGGGGCCTTCAGGGGGCCACGCCGCGCTGGATCGCCCTGGCCATGGGCTGCGGCAGGCGATCCAGGGTGGAGAGCAGGCGTGGCAACAGGCGCAGCTTCAGGCCGGAATAGGCCCGGGGCACCAGGGCCTCGATCAGATGCGGCCCGGGGTGGGCCAGGGCATGCTCCAGCGCCTCCACGAAGCCTTGCGCGGTGTCGGCCCTGCGCGCGCTCACGCCCATGCCCTCGGCCAGGCGCACGAAGTCCAGGCTCGGCCTGGCCAGGTCGAACTGCTCTCTCGCGCGCGCGCCGCCCCCCGCGGCGCCCACGCGCTGCAATTCGAGCTCGAGAATCGCGTAGGCGCGGTTGTTGAGCACCACGGCCACCACGTGCAGGCCTTCGCGCGCCATGGTCCACAGGGCCTGGGGCGTGTACATGGCCGCGCCGTCTCCCACCAGCGCGATCACCGGCCGCCCGGGACAGGCCACGGCCGCGCCCAGCGCCAGCGGCAGGCCCTGCCCGATGGCTCCGCCCGTCAGGGCCAGCAGGTCATGCGCCGGCGCGCCGGCCGTGAAGGCGGGCAGCATCACGCCCGAGGTCTGGGCCTCGTCCACCACGATGGCCTGCTCGGGCAGCAGATGGCCCAGCGCCTGGCAGACCTTGCGCGCGTTGAGCCCGCCACGCGGGCGGGGCGGGCGTGCCGCGACCTGCAGGGGCGGGGGCCCGCGCCGCGGCGGCAGCCGCGGGTGACCGGCCAGGCGCCGCAGAGCATCGTGCAGATCCTCCCGTGGCGTGGCCAAGGCATGCACCCGGCAGCCGGGCGCCAGCAGCCCTGCCGACTTGCCGGGGTAGGCGAAGAAGGAAACCGGCACGCGGGCGTCCAGCAGCACCAGTTGCTCGAGCTCGGCCAGTTGCACCGAGGCCAGCTCGGGCAGGTAGGCCAGACGCTCCACCACCGGCAGCCCGGCCCCGCGCTGCATGCGCGCGGGGAACACCTCGCCGAGCAGACGCGCGCCGGTGCGCGCCGCGAGCTCCGCGGCCAGTTGCAGCAGCGGTGCGCGCAGCGCGCGCCCGCCGAGCAGCAGCGCCGCGCGCGGGCCGGCGCCCAGCGCCTGCGCCGCCGCCTGCACCGCCTCATCGTCCACGACGGGCGTGGGCGGCGCAGCCACGCCGCGGCGCGGCGCGGCCCCTTCGCTCCACGACACGTCCGCCGGCACGATCAGCGTGGCCACCTTCGCGGGGGCGGCATGCGCGGCGGCGATGGCCTCCAGCGCGTCGCCGCACAACTGCTCGCTGGACAGGCTGCGGCGCAACCAGCCCGACACGTTGCGCGCGACGGTCTCGATGTCGGACTGCAGCGGCGTGTCGAGTTCCGCGTGCGAGCTGGCGTGGTCGCCCACGATGTTGAGCACCGGCACGCCGGCCTTGCGCGCGTTGTGCAGGTTGGCCAGGCCGTTGCCCAGCCCGCAGCCCAGATGCAGCAGCGTGGCCGCGGCGCGCCCGCTCATGCGGGCATAGCCGTCGGCCGCCCCCGTGGCCACGCCCTCGAACAGCGTGAGCACGGCGCGCATGCGCGGCTCGGCGTCCAGCGCCGCGACGAAATGCATTTCCGAGGTGCCGGGGTTGCTGAAGCACACGTCCACCCCCGCATCGACGAGGGTGCGCAACAGGGCCTGGGCGGCTGCGGGCATGGCGGGGGACTCCTGGGGCGCGGAGGGGCCGCTGGCCCAAGCCTACGCCCGCGCGGGGCTCGTGGGGGCTCGTGGGCGCTCGCGTCGGCGACGGCGCCTGAGCTGGCTCAGAGTCCGAGCTCGGACAAGCCGGGGTGATCGTCCGGGCGGCGCCCCAGGGGCCAGAAATACTTGCGCTCCGCCTCGCGGATGGGCAGGTCGTTGATGCTGGCGTGGCGAACCGCCATCAGGCCCTGGGCATCGAACTGCCAGTTCTCGTTGCCATAGCTGCGGTACCACTGGCCGGAATCATCGTGCCACTCGTAGGCGAAGCGCACCGCGATGCGGTCCTCGCCGTGGGCCCACAGCTCCTTGATCAGCCGATAGTCGAGCTCGCGCGCCCATTTGCGCTCCAGGAAACCACGCACCTGCTCGCGGCCCACGGGAAATTCCGCGCGATTGCGCCAGCGCGTGTCCACCGTGTAGGCCAGCACCACGCGCGAGGGGTCACGGGTGTTCCAGGCGTCCTCGGCCATGCGCACTTTCTGCATGGCGGTCTCGCGGGTGAAGGGCGGCAGGGGCGGGCGGCTTTCCATGGCGGGCTCCGGGCAGGAATCGGTGGACGGCTCGTGACTCCCGCCGAGTCTAATGCGAGCGCGCGGCGCACGCAGGCGCGCGGGTCCTGGAACAATGCAGGGCATGCGCGCCCGCGCTGCCCGGATCCCCGCCTGTGCCCAAGCTTCCCACCATGGAACTCCACGCCGATTTCAACGCCCGCGTCAGCCTCGATACCCGCTCGATGCCCTGGGTGGCCTCGCCGCAGCCGGGCGTGGAGCGGCGCATGCTCGACCGCGTGGGCGAGGAGGTGGCGCGCGCCACCAGCCTGGTGCGCTACGCCCCGGACAGCCATTTCGCCGAACACGAACATGGCATGGGCGAGGAGATCCTCGTGCTGTCGGGGGTGTTCGCCGACGAGCATGGCGAGTACCCCGCGGGCACCTACCTGCGCAACCCGCCCGGCACGCGCCACGCACCGCGCTCCGCCCCGGGCTGCGAGTTGTTCGTCAAGCTGCGCCAGTTCCAGCCCGGCGACGACCGCCGCGTGTGCATCGACACCCGCGCCGCCGGCTTCGTGCCGGGACTGGTGCCGGGGCTGCGGGTGCTGGCCCTGCATGCCTTCGAGGGCGAGCATGTCGCGCTGGTGCGATGGGCCCCGGGCACGCGTTTCCAGGCCCACGCGCACTGGGGCGGCGAGGAGATCCTGGTGCTCGAGGGCGTGTTCAGCGACGAGCATGGCGACTACCCCGCCGGCAGCTGGCTGCGCAGCCCCCATCTCAGCCGGCACCAGCCCTTCAGCGATCCGGGCTGTCTGATCTACGTGAAGGTGGGGCACCTGCATCCGGATCTGGCGCGCTGAGCGCGCCGCGGGCCCCGGCGGCCGCCGCCCTACAGCTTGTGGGTGGTCAGCAGGATGCTGGTCTCGGTGTTGGCGATGCCCTCGATCATGCGAATGGCGCCGAGCACGCGGTCGAAGCTCTCCAGGTTGTCCGCGCGCAGCTCGGCCATCAGGTCCCAGCGCCCGTTGGTGGTGTGCAGCGCGCTGACCGCCGGGTTGCCGCGCAGCAGGCGCAGGACCTCCTGAGCATGGTTGCCATCCACCTCGATGCCCATGATGGCGCGGATGCGATGGGCCTCCGCCAGGGGCTTGAGGCGCAGCGTGTAGCCGACGATCACGCCGTCGCGCTCCAGGCGCGCGATGCGGTTGTGCACGGTGGCGCGCGCCACGCGCAAGGTCTTGGCCAAGGCGGCCACCGACAGGCGCGCATCGTCGCGCAGCAGCGCGATGAGCTGGGTATCGAGATCGTCCATGGATTTGCCCATGTGCTTGGCCGTACCTAGCAAAGTGTAAGTTGTTCCACAAAACTTGCCAGGTTGATGGCTTCAAACTGACAGGCGCCGGGACAAGAATGGAGCCATGGCCGTCGGCGCTGCGTCGGCGCTGGCTTCGGCGCAGGCTCGCCCGGCGGCCCCTCGTTTCCCGCAGGAGCCCCGGCATGACACGCTTCATCGACTTTCCCTCGATGTCGCGCCTGGTCCGTTCGATCGGCGCGGCACGCTTGCTCGGCGAACTCGCCGACACCCTCCACGACGACTTCCTGCGCTGGCCCGAATTCGACAAGACCGCCCGCGTGGCCAGCCATTCGGAGCTCGGCGTGATCGAGCTCATGCCCGTGGCCGATGCGCGGCGCTATGGCTTCAAGTACGTCAACGGCCACCCGTCCAACGCGGCGCGGGGGCTTTCCACGGTGATGGCCTTCGGCGCCCTGGCCGACAGGGACACGGGCTACCCGCTGCTGCTGTGCGAGCTGACCCTGGCCACCGCGCTGCGCACCGCGGCGACCTCGCTGATGGCCGCGCGCGCATTGGCGCGCCCGGACTCGCGGCGCATGGCCCTGATCGGCAACGGCGCGCAATCGGAATTCCAGGCCCTGGCCTTTCACCTGCACCTGGGCATCGAGGAAATCGCCGTGTTCGACCTCGACCCCGCCGCCACCGACAAGCTGGCGCGCAACCTGGCCGCCTGGCCGAAGCTGCGCCTGCGGCGCGCCACCAGCGCGGCCGACGCGGCGCGAGGCTGCGACATCCTCAGCACCATCACCGCCGACAAGACACGCGCCCGGATCGTCACGCCGGCCATGATCGAGCCGGGCATGCATGTCAACGCGGTAGGCGGCGACTGCCCGGGCAAGACCGAGCTGCATCCCGAGGTGCTGCGCGGCAGCCGCGTGTTCGTCGAGTACGAGCCACAGACTCGCGTGGAGGGCGACATCCAGCAACTGCCGGCGGACTTCGCGGTGACCGAGCTGTGGCGGGTGCTTCGCGGCGAGCTTCCCGGGCGCGAGGATCCCGCGCAGGTCACGGTCTTCGATTCGGTGGGCTTCGCGCTCGAGGACTTCAGCACCCTGCACTACCTGCTCGAGCAGGCACTGCGCCACGGCATCGGCGAGGACATCGACCTGGCCCCCCCGGGCGAGACTCCGAAGGATCTGTTCCGCCATGCGCGCCCGGCGCTCGAGCAGGGCGCCGGGCGCCGCGCGGCCTGAGGCCCCCCGAGCACAATGGACGCCCGGCCCGGGCCGGGCAAGGCCCGGCGCCCGGCGCCGGAGCCTGCACGCGTCAAGCCCCGGCCAGCAAGGCCCGCAGGAGCGCGCGGCCCTCGGGCCAGTCGCCCAGGCCGCTGTCGGCATTGATGTGGCCGCGCGCGCCCAGGTCGACGAACTCGCTGCCCCAGGTCGCCGCCTGGCGCCGCGCGTACTCCAGGCTGGCGTAGGGATCATCGCGGCTGGCCACGAGCACGCTGGGGAAGGGCAGGGACTGCGCGGGCACCGGCACGAAGCTCGCGGCGGCGGCCGGAAAGGCCGGCCCGGCCGGGTCGGGCGGCGCCACCAGCAGGGCCCCGCGAACCGCCAGGCGGCTTCGCGCGGCCCAGTGGGCCGTCAACAGGCAGCCCAGGCTGTGGGCGGCCAGCAGCACCGGAGCCCTGGCGTCGGCCACGGCAGCCTCCAGCTCCTGCAGCCAGTCCTGCAGGCGCGGAGCATGCCAGTCGCGCTGCCGCACCCTGCGCACGCAGGGGTCGCGGCGCTCCCAGAGGCTTTGCCAGTGTCCGGGGCCGGAACCCTGGATGCCGGGAAGGATCAGTACGGTGGCGGGGTGGAAGCTGTCGGACATGGGCGG
>JAKBBK010000041.1 GCA_021808525.1 Pseudomonadota bacterium | reverse complement strand
GTGAGAATTTTTGCAAGTCAGATGAGAACCTACACCCTCACACATCAATATTCGCCGCCCTCAACGCATTGGTCTCGATGAAATCCCGGCGCGGCTCCACCTCGTCGCCCATCAGCATGGTGAACACGCGGTCGGCTTCGATGGCGTCGTCGATCTGCACGCGCAGCAGCCGGCGCACCTGGGGGTCCATGGTGGTTTCCCAGAGCTGCCCGGGGTTCATCTCGCCCAGGCCCTTGTAGCGCTGGCGCGAGACGCTGGCTTCGGCCAGGCGCAGCAGCCACTGCATGGCTTCGCGGAAATCGGCGACGCTGCCCTGCTTGGCGTTTTCGCCGCTGCCCTTGCTCACGGTCGCGCCTTCGCCGAGCAGGCCGCCGAAGGTCTGCGCGGCCTGGGCCAGCACGGCGTAGTCGGCGCCGTGGCAGAAGTCCTCGGTGATCACGCTGGAACGCACGTTGCCGTGGTGGTGGCGGCTGATGCGCAGCAATTGCTTGTCGGTGCGCGGGTCGGTCTCGGCGCTGACGCTGGGCACCACGCCGGCGCTGTGTTGCGCGAGCAGCGCCTGCTGCAGATGCTGCGCCGATTCCTGCGCCTGTTCGGGCGTGTCGAGTTGCAGGGACACACCGCCGGCGATGGCGCGCAGCGCCGATTCGTCCATGAAGGCGGCCAGGCGTTCGATCACGCCTTCGGTGAGCATGTATTGACGCGCCAGTTGCTGCAGGCTGTCGCCCGACAGCAGGCGCGCGCCGGGCTCGCCGCTGGTGGTGATCTGCGCGTCGCGCAGCGCGACCTGCAGCACGTAGGCGTCGAGTTCGTGGCCGTCCTTGAGGTATTGCTCGTCCTTGCCGTGCTTGACTTTGTACAGCGGCGGCTGCGCGATGTAGATGTGGCCGCGCTCGACCAGCTCGGGCATCTGGCGGTACAGGAAGGTCAGCAGCAGGGTGCGGATGTGGGCACCGTCCACGTCGGCATCGGTCATGATGATGATGCGGTGGTAGCGCAGCTTGGAGGCGTCGAAATCATCCTTGCCGATGCCCGTGCCCAGCGCGGTGATCAGGGTGAGGATTTCGTTGCTGCTCAGCAGCTTCTCGTAGCGGGCCTTCTCGACGTTGAGGATCTTGCCCCGCAGCGGCAGGATGGCCTGGAACTTGCGGTCCCGCCCCTGCTTGGCGCTGCCGCCGGCGGAGTCGCCCTCGACGATGTAGATCTCGCACAGCGCGGGGTCCTTCTCCTGGCAGTCGGCCAGCTTGCCGGGCAGGCCCATGCCGTCGAGCACGCCCTTGCGGCGCGTGAGCTCGCGGGCCTTGCGCGCGGCTTCGCGGGCCCGGGCGGCGTCGACGATCTTCCCGCAGATGATCTTGGCGTCGTTGGGGTTCTCCAGCAGGTAGTCGGTGAGGCTCTTGGCCACCACTTCCTCGACCGGAGCGCGTACCTCGCTGGACACCAGCTTGTCCTTGGTCTGGCTGGAGAACTTGGGGTCGGGCACCTTGACCGACAGCACGCAGCTCAGGCCTTCGCGCATGTCGTCGCCGCTGATCTCGACCTTGGCCTTCTTGGCGAGCTCGTTGTCCTCGATGTACTTGTTGATCACGCGGGTCATCGCCGCGCGCAGTCCGGTGAGGTGGGTGCCGCCGTCACGCTGCGGAATGTTGTTGGTGTAGCACAGCACGTTCTCGGCGTAGCCCTCGTTCCACTGCATGGCCACTTCGGTGACGATGCCCGAGCCGGCCTCGGTGGCCTTCTCGCCGCTGGCGTAGAACACATTGGGGTGCAGCACGGTCTTGCCGCGGTTGATGTACTCGACGAAGCCCTTGACCCCGCCGGTGTAGGCGAAGTTGTCCTCCTTGCCCTGGCGCTCGTCGACCAGGCGGATTTTCACGCCATGGTTGAGGAAGGAGAGTTCGCGCAGGCGCCGGGCCAGCACGTCGTAATGGAAGTCCACCCCTTCGAAGATCTCGTCGTCGGGCAGGAAGTGCACCTCGGTGCCGCGCTTGTCGGTCTTGCCCAGCACGCGCATGGGGGAGATTTCCACGCCTTCGTGCTGTTCCACGCGGCGGTTCTGCACCACGCCGCGCGCGAACTCGAGCACCTGCACCTCGCCCTCGCGGCGCACGGTCAGGCGCAGCCAGCGCGACAGCGCGTTGACGCAACTCACGCCCACGCCGTGCAGGCCGCCCGAGACCTTGTAGCTGTTCTGGTTGAACTTGCCGCCGGCGTGCAGCTCGGTCAACGCGATCTCGGCCGCGCTGCGCTTGGGCTCGTGCTTGTCGTCGAACTTGACCCCGGTGGGAATGCCCCGGCCGTTGTCGGACACGCTGATCGAGTTGTCGCTGTGGATGGTGACCACGATGTCGTCGCAGTAGCCGGCCAGCGCCTCGTCGATGGAGTTGTCCACGACCTCGAACACCAGGTGGTGCAGGCCGGTGCCGTCGGAGGTGTCGCCGATGTACATGCCGGGGCGTTTGCGCACGGCTTCCAGGCCTTCGAGGATCTGGATCGAGGCTTCGCTGTAGGAGGACGGATTGCTGGAAGGTTCGCTCATGGCCTGGCGGTGGGTACGACGAGGTGCTGCGGAGGGGACGAAGGGTTCAGATGCGCATGGGCATGACGACGTACTTGAAGGAGGCGTCGTCGGGCATGGTGATGAGCACGCTGGAGTTGCCGTCCTGGAGTTCCAGTCGCACGTTCTCGCCGGGCACGTTGGACAGCACGTCGATCAGGTAGGCCACGTTGAAGCCGATCTCGATGGCGTCGCCAGCGTAGTCGACGTCGAGTTCCTCCAGAGCCTCTTCCTGCTCGGCGTTGCTGGAGGAAATGCGCAGCGCGCCGGCTTCGAGCTGCAGGCGCACACCCTTGAACTTGTCGCTGGTGAGAATGGCCACGCGTTGCAGCGCGCCCAGCAGCGCGGCGCGGCCGATCTGCAGGTGGTTGCGATGCCCCTTGGGCACCACGCGCTGGTAGTCGGGGAACTTGCCTTCCACCAGCTTGCTGACCAGTTCCATGTCTCCGAAGGACACGCGCACCTGGTTGGAGGCGAAGCGCAGTTGCACCGGCTCGGCGTTGTCGGCGAGCAGGCGCCCGAGTTCCATCACGGTCTTGCGGGGCAGGATGACCTCGCGCTTGTCGCTGGGGCCCTGGGTGCTGGCGCCCACGAGGGCCAGGCGGTGGCCATCGGTGGCCACCAGGGTGAGCTGCGAGCCCTCGGCGACCAGCAGCAGGCCGTTGAGGTAGTAGCGGATGTCGTGCTGGGCCATGGCGAAGTGCACCAGGCTGAGCATGCGCTTGAGCTGGCCCTGTTCCAGGGTGAGCGCCTGTTCGCTGTAGTCGGCGGCTTCCTTGACCAGGGGGAAATCCTCGGCCGGCAGGGTCTGCAGGGAAAACCGCGACTTGCCGCACTTGACCTGGAACTTGCCCTCGGCCCATTCCATCGCCGCCTGCTCGGCGGGCGCGGCGCGCAGGATGTCCATGAGCTTGCGCGCGTTGACCGTGGTGGCTTGCAGCTGTGCCGCGGAGGCCTCTTCGCCCAGGCTGCAGCGCATGCGGATCTGGATCTCCATGTCGCTGGTGGTCAGCGCCAGCTCCTGCCCCTCGGGTTGCATCAGAACGTTGGCCAGCACGGGCAGTGTCTGACGGCGTTCCACGATGCCGGCAACTCCCCCGAGACCCTTGAGCAGGGCTTCACGCGACATGCTCAGTCTGTTCATTGTCATTCTTCCTTCTCAACATAGGAGTGGTAACAGGAGACGCCGAAATTCGCGGATAAGTACGATTCCCGTTACCGATCAAGCACTTGGCAAGTTTTGAACCTGGGGACAAGCAGTCCAGTTTAGGGCAGGAACCTGGAACAACTCGAAAGGGAACTCACGATTTGCCAAGTTGTCCAGAAAGGCTCCACAGTCATCGCACAGTGTTGTTCCTCGGCCGGGGATGGGGCTCAGCCCTTGAGGGTCTGCTCCAGCACGTGCAACTGCTGGTTGAGCTCCTGCAGGCGGGTGCGTTCCTGGGCGACCTTGCGCACCGCGTGCAGCACGGTGGTGTGGTCGCGCCCGCCGAACAGTTCACCGATCTCGGGAAGGCTCTTCTGGGTGAGTTCCTTGGCCAGGTACATGGCGATCTGGCGCGGGCGCGCGATGGAGGCCGGGCGCCGCTTGGAGTACATCTCGCCGACCTTGATCTTGTAGAAATCGGCCACGGTCTTCTGGATGTTCTCCACCGAGATCTGGCGGTTCTGCAGCGACAGCAGGTCCTTCAGGGCCTCGCGCGCCAGGCCGATGGAAATGGCCTCGCCGGAAAAACGGGCGTAGGCCAGGATCTTGCGCAGCGCGCCCTCGAGCTCGCGCACGTTGGAGCGCACGTTCTTGGCCACGAAAAAGGCCACGTCCTCGCCCAGGCTCACATGCTCGGCGTCGGCCTTGCGCAGCAGGATGGCCACGCGCATTTCCAGCTCCGGCGGCTCGATGGCCACGGTCAGGCCGGAGTCGAAGCGCGAGGTCAGGCGCGCGTCCATCTCCTGCAGCTCCTTGGGGTAGGTGTCGCTGGTGAGGATGATCTGCGAGCGCTTGGCCGTCAGCGCCTCGAAGGTGTAGAAAAATTCCTCCTGGGTCTTTTCCTTGCCGGCGAAGAACTGCACGTCATCGATCAGCAGCAGGTCCAGCGCGTGGTAGTAGCGCTTGAACTCGTCGAAGGTCTTGCGCTGGTAGGCGCGCACCACCTCGCTGACGAATTGCTCGGCCTGCAGGTAGCGGATGCGCGCGCCCGGGCGCGCCGCCAGCAGCGCATTGCCCACCGCCTGCACCAGGTGGGTCTTGCCCAGGCCGACGCCGCCGTAGAGGAACAGCGGGTTGTAGGACTTGCCGGGGTTTTCCGCCACCTGCAGCGCGGCGGCGCGGGCGAGCTGGTTGGCCTTGCCGGCCACCAGGGTCTCAAAGTTCAGGCCGGGGTTCAGGCGCGAGCGTTCCAGCGCCTCGCTGGCAGCGCTGTCCGCCGCCTGGGCCTGGGCCGCGCCATCGTTGCCGGAGGGTGCGCCCGGGTTGTCCACGGATGCGCCGTTGGTGCCCGCGGCGCTGACTTCCTCGCCCGAGCGGGACACGGTGCGGGGCGCCGCGGCCTTCTGGATCACGAACTCGAGCTGCACCGGTCGACCGGCGACGGCGGCCAGGGCCAGGGAGATGCGCTCGGCGTATTGCGAGCGCAGCCAATCCATCTTGAAGCGGTTGGGGACCGAAAGCGTCGCGACGGCGCCATCCGAGCTCCAGGTGGGGGTGTGCAGGGGCTTGATCCAGGCGGCGAATTGCTGGGTCGGGATCTCAGCGGCCAGCTGCGTGCAACAAGCCTGCCAGAGCGGGTCGAGGGACATGAAACGTGTGTAGACGTGCGAGGGTTCAGGTTCCCGGCCCGCGCCCGGCCGGCGCAGGATTGCGCAACCGCGACCAGGGCCTGGAACCAAAGAGTGGGCCCGCGGCGCGCGGCTCGTGAAGCTTGCGCGACGCTTGGAATCCAGGGGATGGGGCGGCCCATTCTAGACCATGGGCCCGAGTTATCCACAGCCGTGGACGGCCCGCTTGCGCTTTTGCTGATGTTGTTCTAACGCGGGCTTCCTGCGCGTGGACATTGACAGCTCGCGCGCAATTTGCTGAAATGGCATGCTTTTTTCGATCTGCGTTCGGCCGCGCTCAGTCCAGAACACTCAGGCCAGAACAAGCAGAGCAGAACGCAGAACGCGCAGAACCAAGGGCAGAACCGTCATGAAACGTACCTATCAGCCGTCGAAGACCCGCCGCAAGCGCACCCATGGCTTCCTCGTGCGCATGCGCACGGCCGGCGGCCGCGCGGTGATCAACGCGCGCCGCGCCAAGGGCCGCAAGCGCCTGGCCGTCTGAGGCGGCTCGGGCCCGAGCGCCCGATGAGCCGGAACCCCGACGAGGGTGCCGCGCCAGCCAGGTTGCAGGCGCTGCTGCGGCCTGAATCCTTCGGCGCCTCGCTGCGCGCGCGCTGGGTCCAGGCCGGTGAATTCCGATTGCATTACCGCGGCGCCTCCGAGCAGGATGCGCTGCCCGAGCCCACGGCCCAGCTTGCCTGCGCCGTGGGTTTTGTCTTGCCCAAGCGCCAGTGCAAGCACGCGGCGCGGCGCAACCTGATCCGGCGCGTGGCGCGGGAGCGGTTGCGGGCCCATATGCTGGCCCATCCCCGTGAGCCCGGGCAGGCGCTGCCGGTACTGGTGCTGCGCCTGCACAGCCGACTGGACGCGCGTTGGCGCAGTGCGCAGTCGGACGCGCTGCGGCGCTATCTGCACCAGACCCTGGGGCTGCTCCTGAGCGAGTGGGAAGCGAAGCGCCACGCCCGCGGGCAGACGCAGGCATCGGCGGGGCTGCCCGCGACCGATGCGGCGCCGGGCCCGGAGGCGGGGCCTCGATGAAGCGCCTGTTGATGCTGCTGGTGCGCGGCTACCAGCTCTTGTTCAGTGTCTGGGTGGGGGGGCAGTGCCGTTTCACGCCCACCTGTTCGAACTACACCCTGCAGGCGCTGGATCGCTTCGGCGCCGCGCGGGGAAGCTATCTGGGGGCGCTGCGCATCGCGCGCTGCCACCCCTGGTGCCGCGGTGGCGAGGATCCCGTGCCCCGGGTGTTTCATTGGGACGCCTGGCGTGCGCGCGATGCCCAGGCGCCGGCGGAACAGGTCGATGAATGACCCTTCGTCGCCCGCATGGGTTCTAATACGCGATTTGCCCGGGATGCGAATGCGCGCAGGCGCGCGGCGTCGGGAATGGTTACAAGGCAGGAATTCACATGGACATTCGCCGCTCCATCTTGTGGGTGATCTTCACCGCATCGGTGATCTTTCTCTATAACTCCTGGTTGCGCTCGCATGGCGAGGCCGGGCTGTTCGGGCAGGCGCCCAGCGTCAGCGCGAGCGCTCCTACTCCCGCGGCCGCGGGCAGCGGGGTGCCGTCCGCGCTGGCCAGCGCGTCGACCGCGGCGCCGGGCGCCCCCGGCGTGGCCCCGGTGGGCTCGGCCTCGGCGCCCGCGGTGCTCACCGATGTGCGCACCGACCTGCTGGACCTGAAGATCTCCAGCCGTGGCGCCAGCGTGGTGTACGCGGGACTGTTGAAGTACCGCAGCCAGGAGGATTCGTCCAGGCGCATGGTGCTGTTCGACGATACGCCCTCGCACACCTACGTGGCGCAGAGCGGCCTGGTGGGCGGGCCCTTCCCCAACCACGAAACCCCGATGACCCTGGTGCCGGGGCCGCTGGACATGGGCTCGGCCAACACCCTCACGGTGAGTTTCGCCTCGCCGGTGGTGGGCGGGCTGCAGCTCACCCGCAGCTTCACCTTCCATCGCGGCAGCTACGCCATCGATGTGCGCGACACCATCGTGAACAAGGGCGAGGCCGCGGTGCAGCCGCAGCTGTACCTGCAGCTCGTTCGCGACGACGACAACCCCTCCAAGGGCACGCACTTCTATCACACCTTCTATGGGGCCGCGGTGTATGACAGCGCCTCCAAGTTCCAGAAGTTCGAGTTCAAGGATTTCCACGACCAGGCCAAGACGGTGCAGGCCCAGGACGGCTGGGCCGCGGTGGTGCAGCAGTATTTCGCCACCGCCTGGCTGCCGCAGCCTTTCCAGGGCCCGCGCGAGTTCTACCTGCGCAAGCTGCCGGGGGGCCTGTACGCCACCGGCGTGATGCTGCACCTGCCGAAAATCGCCCCCGGGGCGCAGGAGCAGGCGCAGCAGAAGCTGTTCGTGGGCCCCGAGCTGCAGGGCCAGGTCGAGGGCCTCGCCCCGGGTTTCGAGCTGGTGCGCGACTACGGCTGGGTGACCATCATCGCCAAGCCGCTGTTCTGGGTGCTGGAGCAGGTGCACAGCCTGCTGGGCAACTGGGGCTGGTCCATCATCGGGCTGACCATCCTGCTCAAGCTGGCATTTTTCCCGCTCACGGCGGCCAGCTACCGTTCGATGGCCCGCATGAAGGCCGTGGGTCCGCGCATGACGGCGCTGCGCGAGCGCCACAAGGACGACCCGCAGGCCTTGAACGCCGCCATGGTCGAGATGTACCGCAAGGAGAAGATCAACCCGCTGGGGGGCTGCCTGCCGGTGGTGATCCAGATTCCCGTGTTCATCGCCCTGTACTGGGTGCTGCTGTCCAGCGTGGAGCTTCGCGGCGCGCCCTGGCTGGGGTGGATCCACGACCTGTCGGCCAAGGATCCCTTCTACGTGCTGCCGCTGGTGATGACCGCCACCTCCTTCCTGCAGGTCAAGCTCAACCCCACGCCGCCGGATCCGATGCAGGCGCGCATGATGCTGATCATGCCCCTGGCCTTCTCGGTGATGTTCTTCTTCTTCCCCGCCGGCCTGGTGCTGTACTGGCTGACCAACAACATCTTCTCGATTGCCCAGCAATGGTTCATCAATCGCAAGATGGGGGTGCCGGAGTTCTCCTCGGCCAAGTGAGCCGGGGGCGCCGGGGCGGCGGAGCCGGGGCGTGAGCCTGCTCGCGCGTCACGCCGAGCCCATCGCCGCGGTGGCCACCGCGGGAGGGCGCGGCGCGGTGGGCATCGTGCGCGCCTCCGGGCGTGAGCTGGGCGGCCTGGTGCGCGCGTTGTGCGGGCGCGAGCTGCAGCCTCGCCACGCCACCCTGCTGGAGTTCCGCAACGCCGAGGGCGCCGTGATCGACGCCGGTCTGGCGCTGTGGTTTCCGGCCCCGCATTCCTACACCGGAGAGGACGTGCTGGAGCTGCAGGTGCATGGCGGCCCGGCCGTGCTGCAGTTGCTGCTGGGGCGCGTGCTCGAGCTCGGACGCGCCATGGGGCTGCGCGTGGCGGGCCCCGGGGAGTTCACCGAGCGGGCCTTCCACAACGGCAAGCTCGACCTGGCCCAGGCCGAGGCGGTGGCCGACCTGATCGACGCCACCACCGGGGCCGCGGTGCTGGGCGCGCAACGCGCGCTGGCCGGCGAGATGTCGCGCGAGGTGCATGCGCTGGCGCAGGAGTTGCGTGCGCTGCGCGCGCTGGTCGAGGCCACGCTGGATTTTCCGGAAGAGGACATCGAGTTCGTGCGCGCCCACGCGGTGGCGCGGCGCGTGCAGGAGCTGGTCGAGGCGCTGCGGGGCCTGCTGGCGCGCACCCGGCAGGGGGCGCTGCTGCGCGAAGGCCTGCATGTGGTGCTGGCCGGGCAGCCCAACGTGGGCAAGAGTTCCCTGCTCAATGCGCTGGCCGGGGCGGAGCTGGCCATCGTCACCGAGGTGGCGGGCACCACGCGCGACCGCCTGCGCGAATCCATCCAGATCGAGGGCGTGCCCCTGCATGTGATCGACACGGCAGGGTTGCGCGATACCGAGGATCGCGTGGAGAGCATCGGCGTGCAGCGCAGCTGGGAGGCCATCGCGCAGGCCGATGCCGTGCTGTTCCTGCACGACCTGTCGCGCCTGGAGCAGCCGGCGTACCGCGGCGAGGAGGCGCGCATCGCGCTTCGCCTGCTCGAGCATGGCCTGCCCGAGGCCCGCGTGCTGCACGTGTGGAACAAGAGCGACGTATTGCCGGCGCCCGAGGCCGAGGAGGCGCTGCGCGGCCTGGTGCGCGAGCTCGGGCTGCCCGAGGCCGCGCTGGCCGGGCCCAGGCTGTCGGCGCGCGAGGGCCAGGGCCTGCAGGAGTTGCGCCGGCAGCTTTTGCTGCGTTGCGGCTGGGAGGCGATGCCCGAGGGCGTGTTCCTGGCGCGCACCCGCCATGTGCAGGCGCTGCAGGCCTGCGAACGCCACCTGGAGCAGGCGGGGGCCTGGCTGGCTCAGGCGGCGCCGGCGCTGGAGCTGCTGGCCGAGGAACTGCGCCTGGGCCACCTGGAGCTGATGGGCATCACGGGCGAGGTGAGCGCCGACGACCTGCTGGGCGACATCTTCTCGCGCTTTTGCATCGGCAAGTAGCGCCGGGCCGGGCGGGTTCAGCCGGCCCAGTGGGGATGGCGCATGGCCTCGGGGTTGATCACCCCGTCGCGCTCTCCGGCGGCGAAGCGGGCGAGGGCATCGAAAGCCTGGCCGAACATGTGCTCGTAGTGCATTTCGTCCACGTAGCCGACGTGGGGGGTGCAGATGGCGTTTTCCAGGCGCAGCAGCGGGTTGCCGCGCATGATGGGCTCGGACTCGAACACGTCCACCGCGGCCATGCCGGGGCGGCCGCGGTTGAGCGCGGCCACCAGGGCGTCGGGGGCGATGAGCTCGGCGCGCGCGGTGTTGACCAGCACCGCATCGGGCTTCATGTGCGAGAGATCGGCCAGGGTGACCAGGCCGCGGGTGTCCTCGTTGAGCCGCAGGTGCAGGCTGAGCACGTCGCTCTGGGCGAACAGCTCGGCACGGTCGCTCGCCGCTTCCATGCCGGCTTCCAGCGCGGCCTTGCGCGAGGCCTCGCTGCCCCAGACCAGCACGCGCATGCCGAAGGCACGCCCGTAGCCGGCCACCATGCGCCCGATGCGCCCGTAGCCCCAGATGCCCAGGGTCTTGCCCGCCAGGCGCTGGCCGAGGCCGAAATTCACCGGCATGGACTGCGCCTTCAGGCCGGACTGCTGCCAGGCCCCCTGCTTGAGGCTGGCGACGTATTGGGGGATGCGGCGCATGGCCGCCATGATCAGCGCCCAGGTGAATTCGGCGGTGGGCGCGGGGTCGGTGCTGCCTTGCAGCACGGCCACGCCGGCACGGGTGCAGGCCTCCACATCGAGGTGCGCGCCCACGCGCCCGGTCTGCGCCACCACGCGCAGCTTGGGGCAGCGCGCCAGCACCGCGGCGCTCAGGGCCGTGCGCTCGCGGTTGAGCACCAGGGCCTGGGCGTCGCGCAGGCGCACGGCCAGCTGCCCGGCGCCCTTGACGTTGTTGTTGAAGACCTTGACCTCGTGGTCGGCGAGCCGCTCGAAGCAAGGCAGCTTGCGCACGGCGTCCTGGTAGTCGTCGAGGATCACGATGTTCATGGCTGCCTAATGTAGCGCGGCCAGGGTCGCGCGGGCGAGTCTTGGGGACGATGTAGGGGGCATCGCGCGAAGCCGGGCCCAGGAAAGCCCTAGGGAGTATTTACCCGGGAAATGCTGCGTTGCAGCTTGAAACCTTCGTGTCCACAGGTAAATATAAGTAGGTATGGATATAGCGTTGCTCATTCCGGGCAGCGCGCCTGATCTGCGAGACCGACCATGGACGTTCAAGGCAAGCGCCACATTCCCCTCAGCCCCGCCCAGGTCTGGGAAGCCCTGAACTCGCCCGCGATGCTGCGCGCGAGCATCCCGGGCTGCCAGAGCCTGGAGCAAAGCGCTCCCGGGCGCTTCGAGCTGGTGCAGCAACTGGAGATCGCGGGGCATCGCTCCAGCTTTGCCAGCACCCTGGTGCTGGAGGACGCCAACCCCCCGCACAGCTATGTGCTGCGCTTCGAGGGCAACGGCGGCAGCGCCGGCTTCGGCGCCGGACGCGCGCTGGTGGCGCTGCAGCCTTCGGGCGACGGCACCTCGCTGCAGTACCAGGCCAGCGCCGAGGTGGGCGGCGCGATCGGGCAGATGGGTGGCGCGTTGGCGGACCAGGCGGTGCGCGGCCTGATCGAGGACTTTTTCACCCGCTTCGAGCGCAGTGTGCGCGGAGAGCTGGTGGTGGCGCCTCACGGCATGGCCGAGCGCCTGTGGGACATGATGCCGCCGTGGGCCTGGGCGCTGTCCACCCTGGTGGCGGTGTTCATCATCTACTGGGGCCTGCACGGCACCTGGTGAAGCCGCGGGCGCGCGCCGGGCGAGGCCTGGCGCGAGGCTTCAGCTCGGCTGGATTTCGCGGCACACGGCGCGTACCACCGCCTGCACCTGGGGATTTTTCAGGCGGTACAGCATGAAGCGTCCGTGGCGCACCGCTTCAACGATGTTTTCGGCGCGCAGGCGCGACAGTTGCTGCGACAGCGCGGCCTGGCGCATGCCGACGCCATGCTCGAGATCGCGCACGCACATTTCCCCGTCCAGCAACAGGCACAGGATGGCCAGGCGCTCGCGGTGCGCCATGGCCTTGAGCACGCGCACCATCGGCTCGGCATGGGATTCGCCACGGCTGGGCGCCATGGGGCGCGGCGACTCAACGGTAGGGACGACGAGAGCATTCATGCGAACCATCGTATGGCTTCGCCGACGCCCGACCTTGACGCAAGACAAGCTTTGCTTGCGCCGGCGCCAGGAGCTCCGCGCCCCGCGCCTCGCCGCCAGTCGAAGGGGGGCGGTCGAAGCGGGCGGTCGCAGCGGGGCTCAGTGCGCGTGCAGATTCAGGCGCGACAGGGCGGAGAAGCCGTCGAGGAATTCGTCGATGTCCTCGGTGCTGGGCGAACTTTCCATGAGGCTGCGGACGCGGGCGCGGAACCCGTCGGCCACATGACCCTCGAGGAAGATTTCCTTGCGTGCGAACTTGTCGACGATCTCGAAACCCCCCTGCTGCGGGGCGGCCTCGGCGGCGTGGCCTGCTTCCTGAGCGGATTCGCGCGCCCAGTCGAGCTGGAACACGCTGAAGGCGTCGGAGTCGTAGATCATGGTGTGCATGGTGATCCTCCCGGGAAGACGCGGCGCAGTCTTGCGCAGCCCGCCACCGCCTCAGGTTTCACATGGGGATCGGGGGCGGGGAATCAAGTCCCGCAGGCCCTGGCCCGCGCTGCCTGTGCATTCCCTCAACGCACGAGGGCTCTCGCGCGCCGACAGCAGGCCCGGGAAAGCTGCAAGCATCAGCCACCGACGGCGGCTTGCGGCGAATCTTGTTGCAGCGCCCTGCGCAGCGTGAACAGCAGATAGTCGTCGCGGCCGTGGCGCAGCCGGATCTGCACGGGCAGGCCCTGGAGCGAGGCGGCCAGCCAGACCTCGGCGCCGAGGTCGTCCTGTGCCGGGGGCTCGTACACCAGGTGCCAGGCCTGCAGGGGGCCGAGCCGGGTGGGCACCCGCTCGCTTGCGGCGACCAGGAAATCCCAGGTGGTGGTGCCGCTCGGGCGCGCCACCTGGAAACGCAGGTGCGCGCCGGGCTGGAAGCGCTCGGGCTGGGTGCGCAGGTCCTGCGCCAGTTGCATGAACACGCTGGCGCTGTCGAGCAGGTGCGCGGGAATGGGCATGGTGGAGCCGATGGCCGAGAAGCGCAGCAGCCCGGCCGCGCGATCGAAGCGCACGCTCTTGCTGCGCAGCAGCACCTGCTCGACGTAGTCGTCGGGGGCCAGCCAGTCGCCCGCGATGCGGCCGGTGCTGGTGTAGGAGAAGTCGATCAGCGCCGAGCCGCTCAGGCGCAGTTCGTAGCGCGGGCCCAGGCGGCGCCACTCGAGCTCGCCGTTGCCGTGCAGCGGGCCCCGGTAATAGCCCGTGAGGGCGTAGTCGAGGCGGGTGGAAGGCGGCCAGGCTTCGACCGCCGCGCTCGCCGCGGAGCCCGGCGCGCTGGCCACCCCGGCCGGGGCCGCCCGGGGGCCTGCGGCCGCGGGCGGGGTGGACGGCCGGGCCGCCGAGCCCGCGGGCCGTGGCGGTGCGGCGGCAGGCCGCCGGGCGGCAGCCGAGGCCGAGGGCGCGGGGGTGCGCGGGGCCTTGTGGAGGCCCGGGCTTGCGGCGGGGGTGGATGCGGCGCCTGGGGGCCTGGCGCCGGGAGTCTGGGCCGCTGGAGTCTGGGCCGCTGGCGTCGCCGCGGAAGCGCTGCGCGTGGGGCGGCTCGCGGCTCGTGGCAAGGGGGCTGGCGCCGCGAGCTGGCCGGGCGCGGCCGCGTGGCGCGGGGAGGAGGCCTGGCTGGGGGCTTGCGCGAGCAGCTCGGGGCCCCGGGGCCGCGGGGCGGGGGGTGCGGCGCCTCGGGCCGTGGTGGCCCGCGGCGCCACCGGCCGCGGGGCCTGGGGCAGGAGCACGCGGGTGTACAAGGCGGCGGGCAGGGCATGGGGGGGCCCGCGGCGCAGGGCGCTGCCGAGGCCCCACAGGGCCAGCAGATGCAGCAGGAGCACGGGCAGCAGCCACCAGGCCGCGCGCCAGCGCCGGCGCGGCCGTGCGGGCGGTGCGGCGCCCCATGGGGCGCCCATGCGCGCGGGATTCATGGGCGCATTGTGCAGCGCGGGGCCGCGAAGGGTAGCGAAAGGGGGGATGTCGAAGCCGGCGCGCAGGCGGTATGCTGGGCCGCATCGACCTGGCGAGGCGATGCTGCGCCCGCGGGTCGGCTCCCGTACGTTCTTCGAGGTTCGAGTCTCATGCAAGCCCAATCACCCCCGGCCATGGAATTCTTCCAATCCCTGCTGAAAAGCTCGGGCATGTCCTCCAGCTTCGCCAACTGGATGGCGCCGACCCTGGACCCCGAGGAGCTGGAACGCAAGATCGTCGACCTGCGCGTGGTGTTGCAGTGGCTGGAGGCGAACGTGCGCCTGACCCAGGCCACCATCCAGGGCCTGGAAGTGCAGCGCATGACCCTGTCGACC
Source organism: Pseudomonadota bacterium (assembly GCA_021808525.1). Lineage (GTDB taxonomy): Bacteria > Pseudomonadota > Gammaproteobacteria > Burkholderiales > Burkholderiaceae_C > Thiomonas_A. The sequence goes on along the minus strand of JAKBBK010000041.1, from coordinate 14,127 downwards.
CTGAAGACCATGAACGTGGACTTCGGCGACCTGGCCAGCCACCTGGGCTCGGCCATGCGTGCCGGTGCCGAGGCCATGGGCGCCGCCACCACCCAGGCCGCGAAGCCCGCCGAGGGCCCCGCTGCGGGCAAGGCCGCGGCCAGCCAGGGCCAGGGGGACGGCGAGCGCAAGGGCGATGGCCAGAGCAAGGGTGCCGAGGAGGCCCCTCAGGTTGGCGGAATCATCGATCCCATGCAGTGGTGGAGCACCTTGAGCGACCAGTTCACGAAGGTGGCCACCGAGGCCCTGCGCGACAGCGCCTGGCCCATGCCGGGCGCCGGGGCGATGCCTTCGGGCTCGGCCGCGGGCCCGGCCGCCGGCGCTGCCGCGGCGAGCCGCTCCGCGGCCAAGGCCCCCGCGCCGGGGGGCGAGGCCGCTCCCGCGCGCAAGCGGGCGGGGGCCCGCGCGGGCGCCAAGCCGGGCTCGCCCAGCGCTCGCTCGCGCAAGGGGCCGTAGCGAGAGTTTGGGGCCAGGCAAGGCGCGGCCGAGGGGCGATGGCCCCGCCCGCTTCATGGGCTTGTGGGTCAAGGCGCATGGTTTTCGGGGCTTTGATTCGCCTGCTAGGATGAGTCGGCACATTGCGGCGCAACATGCGGCGCGACATGCAAGCAGCCGGAGCCAGCCGGGCTGCGATCCGCGGGCCCTTCGGGTCGCGGCATCGCGGCTGGGCTTCATGGCTCGGTGGCGTCCGCTGATCCGAACCTTCCCGCATGCGCTTCATCACTGCCCATTCATCCCGGTCGAGCTGGCCCCAGGCGCTGGAGGAACTGTGCGCCCAGGTCGCGCGGGAGCGCGCGCGGGCCGAAACCGTCACGCGCCCGAACCTCGGCCTGGTCTACGTGGATCCGCGGCATGCCGTGCTGGGCGAGGAGTTGCTGCAAGGCCTGCGCCAGCGCCTGGGGGTGGAGCATTGGGTAGGGGGCGTGATGCCGGGGGTTTTCGCCGCCGGCGAGCAGGGCATCGAGTCCTGCGGCGTGGCGCTCATGCTCATGCAGTTGGCGGCCCGTGATTTCCGCGTGTTTTCCGGGCGAGAGCCGTTGCAGCAGGCCTCGCGCGTGTGGCGCGGCGCGCATTCGGTGCTTGCCCACGGCGACGCCGAGCAGCTGGAGCTGGACGAACTGGTGGCCGAGCTCGGCGAGCGCTGCGACTCCCGCGACGTGTGGGGCGGCATCGTCAGCCCAGGCTGCGGTGCGCATTTCGCCGACGCGGTGCTGCAGGGCGGGGTTTCCGGCGTGGCCTTTTCCTCGCGCGTGAGCCTGCTGGGCGGGCTCAGCCACGGCCTGCAGGCCGTGGGCCCGGCACGCACGGTCACGCGTTGCATCGACAACGTGGTGTATGCGCTGGACGGGCAGCCCGCGCTGGGGGCCTTGCTGGACGACCTGGGCGAGCCGCGGCGCAGCCGCGAGCAGCGCCAGTGGCGGGAACTGGTGCCCAGCCTGCGCGACGTGGTGGTGGGCCTGTCGTGGCCCGACGACGAACCCCGTCAGGTGCCTGCCGGCGCCGCCACCTTGCTGCGCGGCCTGATCGGCATCGACCCGGGGGCGCAGGGGGTGGCGCTGGCCGCCGAGCTGCAGCCGGGCATGCGCCTGCGCTTCTGCCGTCGCCAGACGGCGGTGTTCATGCGCGACCTGCTGCGCCTGTGCACGGAGGTGCGCGATGAACTCGAGCAGCGCCGGGAGGCCCGCCAGGCCGCGGGGCATTCCTCGCCCGCCGACGCCGGGCCGCCGGTGCGAGGCGCGGTGTTCGCCACCTGCGCGGCCCGCCGGGGCACGGTGTTGGGCGCGCAGTGGAAGCTGCTGCGCAGCCAGCTCGGCGAGGTGCCGCTGATCGGCTTCGAGGCGGCCGGCGAGTTCTCGGAGGCCAGCCTGCAGGCCTACAGCTCGGTGCTGCGGGTGTTCGCCCAGGACGTGCCGGTGTAAGTGCTCACTGCGCCGCCGAGCCCGGTGGCGCCAGAGGGCGGCGCTGCCTCAGGCCTGTTTGCGCAGGTGGTCGATGAGTCCGTTGAGCTCATCCAGGGAGTGAAACCCCAGGGTGATCTCGCCGCGCATGCGGCTGCCGCTTCCCTTGGCCCGGATCTGCACCGGGGCGGCGAGCATTTCGCCGAGCTCGTGTTCCAGGCGGTCGAGTTCGCGGCGCTCGGCCTGTTGCGCCTGTTGCGCCGGGCGCGGTGCCGGTGCGGGCGCCTGGGCGCGGGCGCACAGGCGCTCGGTTTCGCGCACGGACAGACGCCCGGCCTGCACCTGGTTGGCGGCCTGGATCTGCGCCGCGCCGTCGAGCGCCAGCAGGGCCCGGGCATGGCCCATGTCCAGGTCGCCGGCCAGCAGCATGTCCTGCACCGGGCGGGCCAGGTTGAGCAGGCGCAGCAGGTTGCTGACCGCGGCCCGCGAGCGGCCGACGGCCTGCGCCGCCTGCTCGTGGGTGAAGGCGAACTCCTCGATCAGGCGCCGGATGCCCTGGGCTTCTTCCAGGGGGTTGAGGTCCTCGCGCTGGATGTTCTCGATCAGCGCCATGGCCAGGGCCGACTGGTCGGGCACTTCGCGCACCAGCACCGGCACCTGGTCGAGCCCGGCCAGGCGCGCGGCGCGGCTGCGGCGCTCGCCGGCGATGATCTCGTACTTGCCCGAAGCCAGGGGGCGCACCAGGATGGGTTGCATCACCCCCTGCGCCTTGATGCTCTCGGCCAGTTCGAACAAGGCGCCTTCGTCCATGCGGGTGCGCGGCTGGTACTGGCCCGGCACCAGCGCGTCCAGGGGCAGCGCGGTCGGAGCACTCGGCGCGGAGGTGATCTCCGCACCCTGGGCGCCGAGCAGGGCTTCCAGCCCCAGGCCCAGGCCCTTGCGTTTTTTCGGGGCCGGGGAGGCGGCGGAGGGGTTCTTGGAGCTGCTGTTCATGCTGCGTTGGTGGTGGGGCGGCGGGCGGAGGCGGCGGGGCCGCGGACGCGGCGCACCATTTCCTCGGCGAATTCGACATAGGCCTGGGCGCCCCGGCTGGCGCGGTCGAACACCACGCCGGGCAGGCCATAGCTGGGGGCTTCGGCCAGGCGCACGTTGCGGGGAATCACCGCATCGAAGACCTTTTCGCCGAAGTGGGTCTTGAGCTGGTCGCTGACCTGCTGCTGCAGGGTGATGCGAGGGTCGAACATGACCCGCAGCAGCCCGATGAGCACCAGCTCGGGGTTGAGCTTGGCATGCACCTGGCGCACGGTGTTGACCAGGTCGGTGAGGCCCTCCAGCGCGAAATACTCGCACTGCATGGGCACGATCACGCCCTGCGCCGCGCACAGTGCATTCAGGGTGAGCAGGCCCAGCGCGGGCGGGGTGTCGATGAGCACGAAGTCGTAGTCCCCGGCGACCGCGGCGAGCAGCTCCTTCAGCCGGTGCTCGCGACGCTCCTCGTCGACCAGTTCCAGCTCGGCGCCGGCCAGCTCGCGGTTGGCGCCGAGCACGTCGTAGCCGCCCTGGGGGCTGGGGCGGCGGGCCTCCTGCAGGGGCGCGATGCCCAGCAGGGCCTGGTACACGCTGGGCTTGAGCTGGCGCTTGTCCACCCCCGAGCCCATGGTGGCGTTGCCCTGCGGGTCGAGGTCGACCAGCAGCACGCGCTGCCCCACGCGCGCCAGCCCGGCGGCGAGGTTGACGCTGGTGGTGGTCTTGCCGACTCCACCTTTCTGGTTGGCGATACAGAAAACCGATGCCATCGCGAGAGTCCTAGCTGGCTGGGGAATCGCCGGGCCGGGCCTGGGCCGGCGCGCGGTGCATCCACACCACGCAGCGCTGGGCCTGCAACCCGGGTACGTCGAGGAATTCGATGTCGTGCACGATACCCGCGGGCAGGGCCTGGAGCTCGGCCTCGGGCACGCTGCCCTTCATGGCCGCCCAGGCGCCGCCGGCGAGCAGCACATGCTCGCTGATACGCACGAGTTCGGCAAGCTCGCCGACCGCGCGGCTGGTGATGCAGTCGAAGCCCGGCAGGCGCAGCTGCTCGACCCGGCCGTGCGCGACCTCCACGTTGCGCAACTGCAGCGTGGCCGCCACCTGGCGCAGGAAGGCGCATTTCTTTTGCACGGCGTCGACCAGCACCAGCTGCCACCGCGGGCGCATGATGGCCAGCACCATGCCCGGCAGCCCGCCGCCGGAACCCACGTCGAGCACGCGGCGGGGTTCGCGCCGGTCCAGCGCCGGAAGCAGGGACAGGCTGTCGGCCAGGTGCAGGGTGAGCATGTGCGCGGGCTCGCGCACCGCGGTGAGGTTGTACACCGCGTTCCAGCGCTGCAGCAACTCCAGGTAACGCAGCAACTGGTCGATCTGCGCGGCCGGCGCCTGCAGGTGCAGGGCGGCCAGGATGCCGGCGAGGTCTTCGCGCGCCGCGCTCATCCGGCGGCCCGGTCGAGCGCGACAGGCGAACGCAGGCGGCGCTTGCGCAGATGGACCAGGAGCAGCGAGATGGCGGCGGGGGTGACCCCGGAGACCCGCGAAGCCTGCCCGAGGGTGAGGGGGCGGGCGCGGCCCAGCTTCTGGCGCACCTCGATCGACAGGCCCTGCACCGCGGCGTAGTCCAGGTCCTCGGGCAGGGACAATTGCTCGTATTCGGCGGCGCGCTGCACGTCGACCTGCTGGCGTTCGATGTAGCCGGAGTATTTCACGCCGATCTGCACCTGCTCGGCCTCGTCGGGGCGCAGGGGCTGCGCGGGGGCGTAGCGCCCGTCGAGGGCGCCGACCAGGCGGGCGTAATCCACGTCGGGGCGACGCAGCAGGTCTTCCAGGCGGTACTCGCGCTCGATGGGCTGGCCGATGAGCTGCTGCGCCTGCTCGGGGGGCAGGGTCTGGGGTTGCACCCAGGTGTCGCGAAGCCGCTGGCGCTCGGCGTCGATGGCGTCGCGCTTGCGGCAGAAGGCGTCCCAGCGGGCGTCGTCGACCAGGCCCAGCCGGCGCCCGTGCTCGGTGAGGCGCAGGTCCGCGTTGTCCTCGCGCAGGCTCAGGCGGTACTCGGCGCGGCTGGTGAACATGCGGTAGGGCTCGCTGACCCCCTTGGTGATCAGATCGTCGACCAGCACGCCCAGGTAGGCCTGCTCGCGCCCCGGGCACCAGGGGTCCTGGCCGCGCACCAGCAGCGCGGCGTTGGCGCCCGCCAGCAGGCCCTGGGCGGCGGCTTCCTCGTAGCCGGTGGTGCCGTTGATCTGGCCGGCGAAGAACAGGCCCGACACTGCCCGGGTCTCCAGCGAGGACTTGAGGGCCCGCGGGTCGTAGTAGTCGTACTCGATGGCGTAGCCGGGGCGCAGCAGGTGCGCCTGTTCCAGGCCCTCGATGCTGTGCACGAGTTCGAGCTGCACGTCGAAGGGCAGGCTGGTCGAGATGCCGTTGGGGTAGTACTCGTGGGTGCTCAGGCCCTCGGGCTCCAGGAAGATCTGGTGCGCGTCCTTGCCGGCGAAGCGGTGGATCTTGTCTTCGATGCTGGGGCAGTAGCGCGGGCCCACGCCTTCGATCACCCCGGTGTACATGGGGCTGCGGTCCAGCCCGGCACGGATGATGTCGTGGGTGCGGGCGTTGGTGTGGGTGACCCAGCAGGGCAGCTGGCGCGGGTGTTGCGAGGCCTGGCCCAGGAAGCTGAACACCGGCACGGGATCCAGGTCGCCCGGCTGCTCGAGCATGCGCGAGAAGTCGATGCTGCGCCCGTCGATGCGGGGGGGCGTGCCGGTCTTGAGCCGCCCCTGGGGCAGGCCGATTTCGCGCAAGCGGCGCGCGAGCGAGACCGCGGGCGGATCGCCCGCGCGTCCGCCGGAGTAATTCTGCAGCCCGATGTGGATCTTGCCGTCCAGGAAGGTGCCGGCGGTCAGCACCACGCTGCGGGCGCGAAAGCGAATGCCGCTCTGGGTGACGGCGCCGCATACACGGTCGCGCTGTCCGTCGGACTCGAGCAGCAGGTCGTCCACGGCCTGCTGGAACAGCCACAGGTGCGGCTGGTTTTCCAGGCGGGAACGGATCGCGGCCTTGTACAGCACCCGGTCGGCCTGGGCGCGGGTGGCGCGAACCGCGGGGCCCTTGCTGCCGTTGAGAATGCGGAACTGGATCCCGGCTTCGTCGGTGGCGGACGCCATGGCGCCACCCAGGGCGTCGATTTCCTTGACCAGGTGGCCCTTGCCGATGCCGCCGATGGAGGGGTTGCAGGACATCTGCCCCAGGGTCTCGATGTTGTGGCTGAGCAGGAGCGTGGCCGCGCCCATGCGGGCGGCGGCCAGCGCGGCTTCGGTACCGGCGTGTCCTCCGCCGACCACGATGACGTCAAAGACCTTGGGATATTCCATGGGGTTCACCAGCTTCGAGGCCCACATTGTAGGCGCGGCGTGCGCCGGGGCCGGAGCAGGGTCGATGTTTCACGTGGAACATCGACCGGCCTGGGCCGGCATCGACGCGATCCATGACGAGAATCATTCCAGGCGCATCGCAAGCCCGGTACATTGGTGTCTGGAGTTTCCCTCAAGGAGCGTAGCCATGAAGATCAACGAAGGCGGGCTGGATCGCGTTGTGCGCGTGGTCGTCGGACTGGTGCTGATCGCACTGGCCGCCACGGGCACGGTGGGGTGGTGGGGCTACATCGGCATCGTGCCGCTGATCACCGGGGCGGTGGGGGTTTGCCCCGCCTATTCCCTGCTGGGGCTCAACACCTGCCCGATGAAAAAGTCATCCTGAGCGGGCGGCGCATGTTCCACGTGGAACATGCGCCGGGATCCGGGGGCCTCGGTGTCGCCGCAGGGCGCGGCCCGGATGGATGGCCCGTGAAGCATCGCCCAACAAGCATCGCCCATGAAAAAACGCCAGACCCCCTCGGGGGATCTGGCGCCTTGGTTTCAGCGTCTTGGCGCTGATGCTTGCCGATACTCCACGCACACGCGCGGGTCCGGTCGGGCTGTCTCCTCGCTACTCACTCCTGAATTCTCAGCGCAGGCACCGAAGTGCGCGACTGAGGGGATTATTCCCGGCACCCCCAGGCTTGCCCACAGGGGAAAACCCGCTCCCCGATTCGGGGCGTGCTCCCGGGCCGCGCAGGCACCGTTTCAGTGCCCCAGCCCGGGGAACAGCTTGATCAGGCCCTCGCTCATCAGTTCCACCGACAGCGCGGCGATCAGCAGGCCCATCAGGCGGGTCATGATGTTGATGCCCGTCTTGCCCACCACGCCGGCAATGGTCTCGGCGGCGCGGAAGGTTCCGGCGATCACCAGCGCGGCCACTACCCCGTAGGCCACCAGCACCAGCAGGTAGGGCCAGTGCCGGTTCCTGTCGGCGTAGATGATCATGGTGGAGATGGTGGCCGGGCCGGTCAGCAGCGGCACGGTCAGGGGCACCACGGCGATACTGCGGCTGCTGGCCTCGGCCTCGTCCATCTCCTCCGGGGTCGAGCGGAAGGCCGTGGGCGCGGCATTGAGCATGCCGATGCCGGTGATCAGCAGCAACAGGCCCGCGCCCACCTGGAAGGAGGGCAGGGAAATGCTGAAGAACTGCAGCACCTGGGTGCCCAGGAGTGCGCTGACCGCGATGACCACGAAGGAGGAGAAGGCGCAGGTCGCGATGGTCCGCTTGCGCTGGGCCGGGGTGAAGCCCTCGGTGAGGGCCAGGAAAATGGGCAGGATCCCCAGGGGGTTGATGATCGCCAGCAGCGCGACAAGCGGCTTGATCAAATGGGTGGCTTGCGGCGCGGCGCTGGCCATCAGGCTCATCGAGGGTTCTCCGGGAGTCGTCGGTGGGTGGTGGGAGCTTATTGCACGAAGCCCATGCGCGGGCCGCGGGAGCGCAGGCGGGGAAAATCGCGCTCGAGCAGTTCCGCGCGTCCGTCGAGCTTGGCCGCGCCGAAGGCCGCGGCCAGCAGGCGCCGCATTTCTCGCGGGCTGGCTTGCGCCAGGGCGTCGAGGGCCCCGTCGCCGATGTCCGGCGGGAAGGCCGTGCCCCAGTCGTGGCCCTCGCGAAGTTCCCGGTACAGGCGCAAGGCGATGGCCCTGCGCCCGGCTTCGTCGGGGGCGGGTACCTCGAACACGTCCAGCCGGCTGAGCAGTGGCTCGGGGATGCTCGAGGGGTCGTTGGCGGTGGCCACCCACACCACGGCGGTGCAGTCGATGGGCACCTCGGCGAATTCGTCGGTGAAGTGGCGTGCGGTATCGTGCTCCAGCAGGCTGTACAGCGCGCCCAGCGGGTCGTATTGCGCGGATGCCGCCGCCTTGTCGATTTCGTCGATCACCACCACCGGGTTGGCGTATTCGCCCTGCACCAGGGTCTCGAACACCTTGCCGGGGCGCGCGCCCTTCCACTGGGAGGAGGAGCCGGAGAGGATCCAGCCGGCGGTCAGCGCGTTCATCGGCGCCAGCGCCCAGGCGGTGCCCAGCATGTCGGCGACGCGCCTTGCGAAATGGGTCTTGCCGATGCCCGGCTCGCCCAGCAGCAGCATGGGCGTGACCTCCACCGGGTCGCGGCTGTCGGCGGCCAGCGCCACGGCGCGCAGCACCTGTTCCAGCGGCTCGGCGAAATTGGGCAGCTCGGCCTGCAGGGCGTCGCGGTCGGGAACGGCCGCGGGCTTGATGGCCAGGCGCTGGCCCCCCGCCTCGATCATGCGCGTGTAGGTGTTGCGCAGCGTGTCCTGCGCGTCGCCGGCGAGGTTCCTGAGCTTGCGCTCCACGTCCTCGACCGCGTAGACGGACTTGTAGGCTGCCATCGCGATGGTCATCTCGCACCTCCTGCGCCGGCTTGCCACGCGCCGGCCTGTGTGCATGATGCCAGAGCCGGCGGGCGTCGCAGCCGAGGGCGGCCGGGGTGTTGGATTTTCACCGCGCCGGCGCCGGCGCGGGATCTCAGATCTCGATCTGGGTTCCGAGCTCGACCACGCGGTTGGGCGGAATGCGGAAGTAGTCCGAGGCCTCCTGGGCGTTGCGGCTCATCCAGGAGAACAGCACCTCGCGCCACAGCGCCATGCCGGGAATCTTCGACGGCACGATGGTTTGGCGCGCGAGGAAGAAGGAGGTCTCCATCAGGTGGAATTCCAGGCCCGACAGGCGCTCGCAGTCTTTCAACAGTTTCTGAATGTCGGGTTCGTCCTTGAACCCATAGCGAACATGCAGCAGATAGATGCCTTCTTCCATGGCGCGCAGGTCGATGCCCTGGTCGGGCCCGACATGGGGCACGTCGGCGGCCTGCGCCGACAGGAACACCACGCGCTCGTGCAGCACCTTGTTGTGCTTGAGGTTGTGCAGCAGGGCATGCGGCACCGTGTCGGCATTGGGCGTGAGGTAGATGGCCGTGCCCTCGACCCGCGTCGGCGGGTAGGTCGACAGGCTGTGCACGAAGTCCTTCAGGTTCAGCGCATGCTCCTGGAGCTGGCGCTTGAGCAGGCTGCGCCCGCGCTTCCAGGTGGACAGCAGGGTGTACACGGCGGCACCGAACACCAGCGGGAACCAGCCGCCGTGATCCACCTTCAGCGAGTTGGAGGCCAGGAACAGCACCTCGACCAGCGCCAGGGGCACGAACACCAGGTTGGCGCGGCGCGTGCTCCAGCCCCAGCGCTGCGGCGCCACCATCCACAGGAACACCGTGGTGGTGACCATGGTGATGTTCACGGCGATGCCGTAGGCGGCGGCCAGGTTGTCCGAGCTGCGGAAGGCCATCACCAGGGCCAGCACGAACAGCAGCATGGTCCAGTTGATGAAGGGCACGTAGATCTGCCCCTGGTTGCGCTCGTTGGTGAACAGCACGCGCATGCGCGGCAGGTAGCCCAGCTTGATGGCCTGGGTGGTCATCGAGTAGGCGCCCGAGATCACCGCCTGCGAGGCGATCACCGTGGCCAGGGTGGCCAGCACCACCAGCGGCCACAGCGCCCAGGAGGGGGCCATGTAGAAAAAGGGATTCTTGCCGGCGGCCGGATTGGCCAGCACCAGCGCGCCCTGCCCGAAGTAGTTCAGCAGCAGCCCCGGCATGACCACGCCCAGCCAGGCGCGGCGTATGGGCAGGCGCCCGAAATGTCCCATGTCGGCGTACAGGGCCTCCCCGCCGGTCAGGGTCAGGAACACCGCGCCCAGCAGGAACAGCGCCAGCCGGGGTTCGCGCAGGAACATGTCCACGCCCCACCAGGGGTTGAGCGCACGCAGCACGCTGGGATGGATGACGATGTGGGTCAGGCCGAGCACGCCGATGGCGATGAACCACAGCATCATGACCGGCCCGAAATACGCGCCCACCAGCGCGGTGCCGCGCTTCTGCACGATGAACAGGCCCACCAGGATGGCGGCGGTGATGGGAATCACCGCGTCCTGCAGCAGGGGCGTGGCCACGGCGGTGCCCTCGATGGCCGACAGCACCGAGATGGCCGGGGTGATGATGCTGTCGCCATAGAACATGGCGGCACCGATCAGGCCCAGCGCCACCGCCAGCACGCGCCCGCGCGAGGGGGCGGCGTAGCGCCGCATGACCAGGGCCATCAGCGCCAGGATGCCGCCCTCGCCCTCGTTGTCTGCGCGCAGCGCCAGGCCCACGTACTTGACCGTCACGATGATGGTCAGTCCCCAGAAGATCAGGGACAGCACGCCGTAGATGTTGGCGGGGTTGAAGCCCAGGCTGTGCGCGGGGTTGAAGGCCTCCTTGAAGGCATACAGGGGGCTGGTTCCGATGTCTCCATAGACCACCCCCAGCGCGCCCAGGCTGAGTGCAGCCATGGACCCCTTGTCGTGCTTTTGCTCGTCGTGCATGGATGTCGTGCCGGCCTCGGCGGGGTCGCCTGGCGGCCTTCCTGTCACAGGGGCTGCCATCTTAGTTTGCTGCAGAGCAACACGGGGAGTTTTTCGTTGTCCTGGGGCAACATCGGGACGCCTTGTTCCAGGTCAAAGTCCCGCGGCGCCCCCGCGCCGATGATCCAGGCATCATGCAGACCAGTTCCATCAACCTCGATTTCCAGCCGGAGCTGATACGGCGTTTCGACGTATCCGGGCCTCGCTACACCTCCTACCCCACGGCCGACCGCTTTCGCGCGGATTTCTCCGTCGCCGACTACGAGCGGGCGCTGGCCGGGCGCGGGGATGCGCCGCTTTCGCTGTACGTGCACATCCCCTTTTGCGAAACCCTGTGCTACTACTGCGGCTGCAACAAGATCCCCACGCGCAACCACTCCCGCAGCGCGCCCTACCTGGACCAGGTGGAGCAGGAAATGCGCGCCGTGGCCGGGCTGCTCCCGCAGCGTACCGCGGCCGTGCAGCTGCACTGGGGCGGGGGAACCCCGACCTTCCTGGACGATGCCGAGGCGCAGCGCCTGATGGACTTCACGCGCGAGCATTTCGACCTGTCGGCCGGGGGCGAATTCTCCATCGAGATCGACCCGCGCAAGGTCGGCGCCCGGCGCGTGGAGCATCTGGCGCGCCTGGGCTTCAATCGCATGAGCGTGGGGGTGCAGGATTTCGACCCCGCGGTGCAGCAGGCCGTCAATCGCATCCAGAGTTTCGAGGAGACGCGTGAGGTCATCGACGCCGCGCGTTCCAGCGGCTTCGCCTCGGTCAGCGTGGACCTGATCTACGGCCTGCCGCGCCAGAATGCCTTCAACTTCGCCGCCACCCTGGAAAAGGTGCTGGACCTGCATCCGCAGCGCATCGCGCTGTACAGCTACGCGCACCTGCCCGCACGCTTCGCGCCGCAGCGGCGCATCGCCGAGTCCGATCTCCCCACGCCGGAGGCCAAGCTGGTGCTGCTGGGCCTGGCCATCCGGCGCCTGGCCCATGCGGGCTACCAGTACATCGGCATGGACCATTTCGCCCTGCCCGACGACGAGCTGGCGCGCGCCCAGGCCGGCGGGCGCCTGCACCGCAATTTCCAGGGCTATTCCACCCATGCCGACCTGGACCTGCTGGCCTTCGGCGTGTCGGGCATTTCCAAGCTGGGCCGCTATTACGCGCAAAACGCCAAGACCCTGGACGCCTACGGGGCCGCGCTGGCCGAGGGGAGGCTTCCCATCGAGCGCGGCATCGACCTGGACGACGACGACCTGTTGCGCCGCGATGCCATCCAGCGCTTGATGTGCGACTTTTCACTCGATCTGGATCAACTCGCGTCTCGCCACGGGGTGGCCGATGCCGAGGCCTGTTTCGCCGAGGACCTGCGTCGCCTGCGCCCGCTGGCCCAGGCCGGCTTGCTGGAAATCGACGGGCCGCGCCTGCAGGTCACGCAGCGCGGACGCCTGCTGGTCCGGGTGATCGCCATGCAGTTCGACCGGCGCCTGCACGACGCGGCGGCGCTGCTGCAGGGGCCGCGCTATTCGCGGGTGATCTGAGCGCCGTCGAGCGCCGACGGCTCCGCGAAGCGCTGGTCGAGGGCTGCGCGCAGGCGCGCGTCCACCCCGGGCAGGGCCTGGCGCAAGGCGCCCAGCCGCGCCTCGTCGGGCTCGCGCTGCGCCTGCGCCCACACGGGCTGGGGCCAGTGCGCGTCCCACTCCCAGCGCGCGATCAGGTGCCAGTGCAGGTGCGGCACCAGGTTGCCCAGCGCCGCGAGGTTGATCTTGCGCGGCTGCAGGGCCTCGCGCACTTCGCGCTCGACCAGCACCAGCGCATCCATGCAGGCCAGGCGTCGCAGCCGGGGCAGATCGCTGAATTCGGCCACATGCTCGTTCCACACCAGGCGCCAGGTGGCCGGGTGCAGGGGTTCCTCGGCGCGGATCAGGCGCATCCAGGCCGAGCTCCACACCGGCAGGCCGCCGGGCTGCGCGCACAGGGGGCAGGCCGCTGCCGCGGCGCGGGCGTCGCGACCCCCGGCCGGGCTCATACCAGCACCCGCTCGATGCCCCCGGCGTTGGCCGCGCGCACGTAGCCGGGCATCCAGTCCTCGCCGAGGATCTTGCGCGCCATTTCCACGACGATGTAGTCGGCTTCCAGCAGGCCGTGCTGCAGGTCGTGGCGGTAGCGCGACAGGCCCTGCAGGCAGCTGGGGCAGGAGGTGAGGATCTTCAGGTCGCCCTCGTGCCCGGCGGCGCGCAGCGCGGCTTCGTCGCGGCGCAGCTCCTCGGTCTTGCGAAAACGCACCTGGGTGGAGATGTCGGGGCGGGAGATGCCCAGCAGCCCGCTCTCGCCGCAGCAGCGCTCGGCCTTGCGCACGTCCTCGCCCAGCAGCGCGCGCACCGTTTTCATCGGCTCGCGCTGCTTCATCGGGCTGTGGCAGGGGTCGTGGTACAGGTAGGCGCCGGTGCCGGGCAGGCTCACGCCCTTCTCGAGCAGGAACTCGTGGATGTCCACGATGCGGCAGCCGGGGAAGATCTTCTCGAACTCGTAGCCCTGCAGCTGGTCGTAGCAGGTGCCGCAGCTGACCACCACGGTCTTGATGTCCAGGTAGTTCAGGGTGTTGGCCACGCGGTGGAACAGCACCCGGTTGTCGGTGATGATCTTTTCCGCCTTGTCGTACATGCCGCTGCCGCGCTGCGGATAGCCGCAGCACAGGTAGCCCGGCGGCAGCACGGTCTGCACCCCCACGTGCCAGAGCATGGCCTGCGTGGCCAGCCCCACCTGCGAGAACAGGCGCTCCGAGCCGCAGCCCGGGAAATAGAACACCGCCTCCGAGTCCACGGTGGTGGACGCGGGGTTGCGGATGATGGGCACGAAGTCCGGGTTCTCGATGTCCAGCAGGGCGCGCGCCGTCTTCTTGGGCAGCCCGCCGGGCATCGGCTTGTTCACGAAATGGATCACCTGCTCGCGCAGCGGCGAGCGCCCGGTGCTGGCAGGCGGCGCCGCGGTCTGGCGCGCCCCCAGCGCGCGCAGCATGCGGTGGCCCAGGTTCTGCGCCTTGAAGCCCCAGCCCACCATCGCGGTGCGCGCCGCCTTGATGGTGCGCGCGTCGGTGGCGTTGAGGAAGAACATGCCGGCGGCGCTGGCCGGGCGGAAGGTCTTCTTGCCCATCTTGCGCAACAGGTTGCGCATGTTCATCGACACGTCGCCGAAGTCGATGTCCACCGGGCAGGGGGATTCGCACTTGTGGCACACCGTGCAGTGGTCGGCCACGTCCTCGAATTCCTCCCAGTGGTGCACGCTGATGCCGCGGCGGGTCTGCTCCTCGTACAGGAAGGCCTCCACCAGCAGCGAGGTGGCGA
>JAKBBK010000040.1 GCA_021808525.1 Pseudomonadota bacterium | reverse complement strand
TCCCTGATCGGCGCCACCATCGGATTTTTCATCGGCTTCGGCGCGGTCTCGCTGTTCGGGCCGACCGCCCACAGTTTCATCGAAGTCATGCGCCTGAGCCCCGAGCAGGTGGGGCTGCTGGTGGCCGTGCCCATGCTCACGGGTTCGCTGCTGCGCATTCCCTTCGGCGCCTGGGTCGACCTCAACGGCGGCAAGCGTCCTTTCCTGATCCTGCTGCTGGCCTCGGTGGTGGGCATCGCGGGGCTGTACTGGATGCTGCTCAGCCTGTACCCCTCCCACCTGACGCAGGCCTACTACCCCTGGCTGCTGCTGTTCGGGGCGCTCGGCGGCTGCGGCATCGCCACGTTCTCGGTGGGCATCGGCCAGGTGTCCTACTGGTTTCCGCGAGAGCAGCAGGGCAAGGCGCTGGCCTTCTATGCCGGCTTCGGCAACACCTCGCCGGGGCTGGTGGCCATCATCCTGCCGCTGATCATCGCCGCCGGCGGCCTGTGGGTCGGCTATTTCGTCTCCCTGATCATCGTCGTGGCCGGCATCGGGCTGTACATCGCGCTGGGCTACGACGCGCCGTATTTCCAGTTGCGTCGCGCCGGCACCCCGGCGCCGCAGGCGCAGGCGCGGGCGCGCGAACAGGGCCAGGAGCTGTACCCGGCGCCCAGCATCGCGCGCACGCTGATGGACTCGGCGGCGAGCTGGAGGACCTGGCCGCTGGTGGCGCTGTACTTCACCTCCTTCGGCGGCTTTCTCGCGCTGACGGCCTGGCTGCCCACCTTCTGGGGCAGCTACTACGGCGCGCCCCACTGGGTGGCTCTCGGGCTGACCGCCGGCTTCTCGCTGGTGTCCTCGCTGGTCCGCGTGCCGGGCGGCAGCTGGTCGGACCGCCTGGGCGGCGAGAAGGTCGCCTTCGGGGCCTTCTGCGTGCTGCTGGCCGGCGCGGTGACCATGAGCCTGTCGGCCAACTTCGGCGTGTCGGTGGCCGGGGAACTGCTGGTGGCGCTGGGCATGGGCGTGGCCAACGCCGCGGTGTTCAAGCTGGTGCCGCAGTACGTGCCCGAGGCCGTCGGCGGCACCGCCGGCTGGGTCGGCGGCCTGGGCGCGCTGGGCGGCTTCGTCGTGCCGCCCATGCTCGGGCGCATCGCCCAGGACATGGGCCGCGTGGGCTATGCCCGCGGCTATGTGGTCTACGTCGGGCTGGCGCTGGCCAGCCTCCTGTTCACCGGGCTGCTGTACGCGACGCGCCACGGCGTGCGCCCCGCGGCCCCCGCCATCACCGGCGCGGCGCGCTGAGCGCGGGCCTGCGCAAACGCGAGGAACCACGATGAGCCATTTCCTGGATCGCCTGACCCATTTCGCGCGCCGGCGCGAGCCCTTCGCCGACGGTCACGGCGAACGCAACACCGAGGACCGAAGCTGGGAGGACGCCTACCGCGGGCGCTGGCAGCACGACAAGATCGTGCGCTCCACCCACGGCGTGAACTGCACCGGTTCGTGCTCCTGGAAGATTTACGTGAAAGGGGGCATCGTCACCTGGGAGACCCAGCAGACCGATTACCCGCGTACCCGCGCCGACATGCCCAACCACGAGCCGCGCGGCTGTCCGCGCGGCGCCTCGGCGAGCTGGTACCTGTACTCGGCCAACCGGGTGAAGTACCCGATGGTGCGCGGGCGCCTGATGAAGATGTGGCGCGAGGCGCGCCGCGCCCTGGGCCCCGTCGAGGCCTGGGCCAGCATCGTGGGCGATCCGGCCAGGCGCCGCGAGTACCACCGGCTGCGCGGCATGGGAGGCTTCGTGCGAGCCAGCTGGGACGAGGTCAACGAGCTGGTGGCGGCCGCCAACGTGCACACCATCAAGACCTGGGGCCCGGACCGCATCTACGGCTTCTCTCCCATCCCGGCCATGTCCATGGTCTCCTACGCCGGCGGCTCGCGCTACCTGGAGCTGATCGGCGCGGTGCCGGGAAGCTTCTACGACTGGTATTGCGATCTGCCGCCCTCGTCGCCCCAGGTGTGGGGGGAGCAGACCGACGTGGCCGAATCGGCCGAATGGTTCAACGCCACCTATCTGATGGCCTGGGGTTCGAACGTGCCCCAGACCCGCACTCCCGACGCCCACTTCTACACCGAGGCGCGCTACCGTGGCGCCAAGACCGTGGCCGTCACCCCCGATTACGCGGAGGTGGCCAAGCTCAGCGACGAATGGCTGCACCCCAAGCAGGGCACCGACTCGGCGCTGGCCATGGCGCTGGGCCACGTGATCCTGCGCGAATTCCACTTCGGTGAGCGCAAATCGGCCTATTTCGAGGAGTACTGCAGACGCTACACCGACCTGCCGCTGCTGGTGCGCCTGGACGAGCGCGAACTCCAGGACGGGCTGCGCGTGCTGGCCAGCGGACGCTACCTGCGCGCCAGCGACTTCGCCGATGCCCTGGGCCAGGCCGAGCACGCGCAGTGGAAGACCGTGGCGCTGGACGCCGAGGGCGAGGTGGCGCTGCCCCACGGCTCGGTGGGCTTTCGCTGGGCGGACAAGGGCGAGGGAGCCGGTAAGTGGAACCTCGAGCCGCGCGACGCGCGCGACGGCGCCGAGCGGGTGCTGGCGCTGTCGCTGGCCGCCATGCGCGACGGCGTGGCCGACGTGGGATTTCCCTATTTCGGCGGCGTGCCCGCCGAGCACCACCCGGGCAATGTGCAGGACAGCGTGCTGGTGCGCAAGGTGCCCTATCGCGTGCTGCGCCTGGTGGAGTCCGACGGCAGCACCCGCGACGTCAAGGTGGCCACGGTCTATGACCTGCTCGCCGCCCACTACGGCATCGAGCGCGGCTTCGGCGAGCAGCGCAACCCCTGCGCCGGCAGCTATGCCGACAACCTTCCCTACACCCCGGCATGGCAGGAATCGATCACCGGCGTTCCCGCCGAGGTCGTGATCCGCATCGCCCGCGAGTTCGCCGACAACGCGCATCGCACCCAGGGCAAGTCCATGGTCATCCTGGGCGCCGGTCTGAACCACTGGTACCACATGGACATGCATTACCGGGCCATCATCAACATGCTGATGCTATGCGGCTGCATCGGCGTGCCCGGAGGGGGCTGGGCCCACTACGTGGGCCAGGAAAAACTGCGACCCCAGACCGGCTGGACCGCGCTGGCCTTCGCGCTGGACTGGACGCGCCCGCCGCGCCAGATGAACTCCACCAGTTTTTTCTACGCCCACACCGACCAGTGGCGCTACGAGAAACTGGGGGTGGACGAGATCCTCTCCCCGCTGGCCGACGCCTCGCGGTTCGGCGGCAGCATGATCGACTACAACGTGCGCGCCGAGCGCATGGGCTGGCTGCCGTCGGCGCCGCAACTGCAGGCCAACCCCATCCGCCTGGCCGAGCAGGCCGCGCAGGCCGGGCTGGACCCGCGCGCCTACGTCGAGCGCGGGCTGGCCGACGGCAGCCTGCGCATGAGTTGCGAGGACCCCGACCATCCCGACAACTGGCCGCGCAACCTGATCGTCTGGCGCTCCAACCTGCTGGGTTCCTCGGGCAAGGGCTCCGAGTACTTCCTCAAGCACCTGCTGGGCGCCAACAACGGCGTGCTCGACACCGAGATCGCCGACCCCGCGCAACGCCCACGCGAGGTGCGCTGGCACGAGCAGGCGCCCGAGGGCAAGCTGGACCTGCTGGTCACGCTGGACTTTCGCATGAGCACCACCTGCCTGTTCTCCGACGTGGTGCTGCCGGCGGCCACCTGGTACGAGAAGAACGACCTCAACACCACCGACATGCACCCCTTCATCCACCCGCTGTCCGCCGCGGTGGATCCGGTGTGGGAGGCCCGGGCCGACTGGGACATCTTCAAGGGCCTGGCCCGTACCTTCTCCAAGGTCTGCGTGGGCCACCTGGGCGTGGAGCGCGACGTGGTGCTCACGCCCCTGATGCACGACACCCCCGGCGAACTCGGCCAGGCGCTGGACGTGCGCGACTGGAAGCACGGCGAGTGCGAACTGCGCCCGGGCAGGACGGCGCCGGCCATCGCCGTGGTCGAGCGCGACTACCCCAACACCTACGCCCGCTTCACCGCCCTGGGCCCGCTGATGGACAGCCAGGGCAACGGCGGCAAGGGCATCTCCTGGAACACCGAGGACGAGGTCCGGGCCCTGGCCGAACTCAATGGCGTGGTGCGCGACGGCGGAGCCGCGCAAGGCCGCCCGCGCATCGACAGCGACATCGACGCGGCCGAGACCATCATGATGCTGGCCCCCGAGACCAACGGCCACGTGGCGGTGAAGGCCTGGGAGGCGCTGTCGCGGATCACCGGGCGCGAGCATGCCCACCTGGCGCTGCCCAAGGAGCACGAGAAGATCCGCTTCCGCGACATCCAGGCCCAGCCGCGCAAGATCATCACCTCGCCCACCTGGTCGGGCATCGAGGACGAGAAGGTCTGCTACAACGCCGGCTACACCAACGTGCACGAACTGATTCCCTGGCGCACCCTGAGCGGGCGCCAGCAGTTCTACCAGGACCACGCCTGGATGCTGGCCTTCGGCGAAGGCTTCGCCAGCTACCGCCCGCCGGTCAACCTCAAGGCCGTGCACCCGGTGCGGGGCAGGTTCGGCAACGGCAACCCGGAAGTGGTGCTGAACTGGATCACCCCTCACCAGAAGTGGGGCATCCACAGCACCTTCACCGACAACCTGATCCTGCTGACCCTCAGCCGCGGTGGGCCCTGCGTGTGGATCTCCGAGGACGACGCGCGCAGCGCGGGCATCGTCGACAACGACTGGATCGAGGTGTTCAACGCCAACGGCGCCATCGCCGCGCGCGCCGTGGTCAGCCAGCGCGTGCGCGTGGGCATGGCCATGATGTACCACGCGCAGGACCGGCTGGTGAACACCCCCGCCTCCGAGATCACGCATGCCCGCGGCGGTATCCACAACGCCGTCACGCGCATCGTCACCAAGCCCACCCACATGATCGGCGGCTACGCCCAGCTGGCCTACGGATTCAACTACTACGGCACCGTGGGCGCCAATCGCGACGAGTTCTGCATCGTGCGCAAGATGAACCGCGTCGACTGGATGGACGAGCCCGCCGGCCCCGCCTACAGCCACGAAGCGCCAGCCCAAGGAGATCGATGATGAAAGTACGCGCGCAGATCGGCATGGTGCTCAACCTGGACAAGTGCATCGGTTGTCACACCTGCTCGGTCACCTGCAAGCAGGTGTGGACCTCGCGCCCCGGGGTGGAGTACGCCTGGTTCAACAACGTCGAGAGCAAGCCCGGGGTGGGCTACCCGGTGGAGTGGGAGAACCAGGACAAGTGGAAGGGCGGCTGGGTGCGCACCCCGCAGGGCGCGCTGCAGCCGCGCCAGGGCTCGCGCCTGTCCATCCTGCTGAAGATCTTCGCCAATCCGAACCTTCCGCAGATCGACGACTACTACGAGCCCTTCACCTTCGACTACGAGCACCTGCACAAGGCGCCCGAGCTGTCCGCCGCCCCCACGGCGCGGCCTCGCAGCCTGGTCAGCGGCCAGCGCATGGACAAGATCGAATGGGGCCCCAACTGGGAGGAGATCCTGGGCGGCGAATTCGCCAAGCGCAGCCGCGACGCGAATTTCGAGGGCATGCAGAAGGAGATCTACGCCGAGTTCGAGAAGACCTTCATGATGTACCTGCCCAGGCTGTGCGAGCACTGCCTGAACCCGGCCTGCGTGGCTTCCTGTCCCTCGGGTGCGATCTACAAGCGCGAGGAAGACGGCATCGTGCTGATCGACCAGGACAAGTGCCGCGGCTGGCGCATGTGCGTGTCGGGCTGCCCCTACAAGAAGATCTATTACAACTGGGAGAGCGGCAAGTCCGAAAAGTGCATCTTCTGCTACCCGCGCATCGAGGCCGGGCAGCCCACGGTGTGCTCGGAGACCTGTGTCGGCCGCATCCGCTACCTGGGCGTGTTGCTGTACGACGCCGACCGCATCGAGCAGGCGGCGGCCACGCCGCGCGAGCAGGACCTGTACGAGGCCCAGCTCGGAGTCTTCCTCGACCCCCACGATCCCGCGGTGATCGAGCAGGCCCGGCGCGACGGCATTCCCGAGGCCTGGCTGGAGGCCGCGCGTCGCTCCCCGGTCTACAAGATGGCCATGCAGTGGAGGATCGCGCTGCCCCTGCACCCCGAATACCGCACCCTGCCCATGGTCTGGTACGTGCCGCCCCTGTCGCCCATCCAGAGCGCGGTGCAGTCCGGGATGGTGGGCAACCATGGAGCCCTGCCGGACGTCGCGCAATTGCGCATTCCCCTGCAGTACCTGGCCAACCTGCTGACCGCCGGCGACATCGAGCCGGTGCGCCGCGCGCTCGAGCGCATGCTGGCCATGCGCGCATACATGCGCGGCAAGCAACTCGACGGCCGGCCCGACCTGGCCGCGCTGGCCCAGGTGGACATGCCGGCGGAGGTGGTGGAGGACATGTACCGCATCCTGGCCATCGCCAACTACGAGGACCGCTTCGTCATCCCCACCAGCCACCGCGAATACGCCGAGAACGCCTTCGACCTCAAGGGCTCCTGCGGCTTCAGCTTCGGCAACGGCTGTTCCGACGGGCAGAGCGCCCCTTCGCTGTTCAGCGCCCGCAAGCGGCGCACCATTTCCATCCAGGAGCAACGCTGATGGACGCCATCACCCTGCAACGCCGGCTGCGTGCCTTCGCGCTGCTGTTCGACTATCCCGGAGAGGCCCTGCAGGCCCACGCCGACGAGATCGCCGCCGAACTGGCCGGCCTGGGGGCGCCGCGGGGCGGTGCCTCCGGTACATTCGCCGCGGGCGGCACCGAGGCGCTGCTGCGGCACCTGCGCGACGCGGAGCTGCTGGAGCTGCAGGCCGAATACGTCGACGTGTTCGACCGCGGCCGCAGCACCTCGCTGAACCTGTTCGAGCATGTGCATGGCGACGCGCGCGAGCGCGGGCAGGCCATGGTCGACCTGCTGCAGCAGTATCGCGAGGTGGGGCTGGAACTCAGCAGCCGCGAGTTGCCCGACTACCTTCCCGTCTACCTCGAGTACTGTTCCATGCTCGAGCCGCAGGCCGCGCTGGATGGCCTGGGCGAGATCGCGCCCCTGCTGGTCAACCTGGCCGCCGCGCTGGAGCGCCGCGACTCTCCCTGGCTGGCCGCGGCGGCCGCGCTGTGCGCGCTGGCCGGCGAGGGCGACTGGCGGGCCAGTGCAGGCCGCGCGGCCGAGGCCGCGAAGGCCGCGCAATCGCGCTCGCCGACCCCCGGCCCGCGCGACGCGAGGCTCGAAGGGCAGGGCGCCGACTGGAGCGCCGCCGCGCTGGACGCCGCCTGGGCCGAGGAGCCGGTGAGTTTCCTCGGCGCCTGCGGCCCGCAGGCGCCGGCCGGCGCGACGCAGGCCGTGCAATTCCATCCGCGCCCACCGCGCGCCGACCAGGCGCGCGCATCCGGAGCATGAAGCCATGAACCTGTTCTTTTTCGGGGTCTACCCCTACATCGCCGGCACGGTGTTCCTGCTCGGCAGCCTGGTGCGTTTCGATCGTGAGCAATACCTGTGGCGCAGCGAGTCCAGTCAAATGCTGCGCACTGGAACGCTGCGCTGGGGTTCCAACCTGTTCCACGTCGGCATCATCGGCCTGTTCTTCGGTCACCTGGTCGGACTGCTCACCCCGCTGGCGGTGTTCGAGGCCCTGGGCCTGACGCCGCGGGACAAGCAGCTCATGGCCATGGGCACCGGCGGCACCCTGGGCCTGCTGATCCTGGTCGGGCTGCTGCTGCTGATCGCGCGTCGCCTGGGCGAGCCGCGCCTGAAGGCCACCACCCGCCCCATGGACTGGGTCACCCTGCTGTGGCTGCTGGCCACGCTGCTGCTGGGCCTGAGCACCATCGCCGTGTCGGCGCATCACCTGGATGGCGCCGAGATGCTGCTGCTCATGTCCTGGGCCAAGGGCGTGGTCAGCTTCCAGGGCGGCGCCGCCGCGGCCTACATCGCCGGCGCCTCGCTGGTGTTCAAGGTGCACATCGTGTTCGGCCTGACCCTGTTCCTGCTGTTTCCCTTCACCCGGTTGGTGCACATCTGGAGCGGCATCGCCTCGGTGGCCTACCTGGCGCGGCCCTGGCAACTGGTGCGCGCGCGGCGTTGATGCAAGGAGCCCAAGCCATGGACATGCCCCAAGACCCCGAAGCGGCCCTGCAGCAGCGCCTGCTGCGTCATCTGCGCGAGCGCGCGCTGTCCCTGGGCCTGTGCGCGAACGGCGCCGGCGCCGAGCCGCCGTGCGACGAGCAGTTGCTGGAAGCCCTGCTCGAGCACGACCTGCGGGTGCCCGAGCCCTCGGTGGAGGAATGCCGTCGCTACCACGAGGCCCACGCCGAGGAGTTGCGACAAGGCGCGCTGGCGGAGGCCGACCACATCCTGTTCGCGGTCACCGACACCACGCCCATCGAAAGCCTGCGCCGGCACGCGGAAGGCGTGCTCAACGCCCTGCTCGCCGGGCAGGCGGACTTCGCCCAGCTGGCCCGGGCCGAATCCAATTGCCCCTCGGCCCAGCTTGGCGGGAACCTCGGCCAGCTCACGCGCGAGCAATGCGTGCCCGAGTTCTGGGCCGCGCTGGCAGGGCATGGGCGAGCCGGGCTGCTGCCGCGGCTGGTGAGCACGCGCTTCGGGCTGCACGTGGTCCGGCTGCACCGTTTCGATGCCGGAAGCCTGCCCGCCTTCGAGGAGTTGCACCAGGCCATCGCCCAGCGTCTGCGCCGGCAGTCCCTGGTGCGCGCGACCGCGTTGTACGCTGAGGACCTGCGGCGCCAGCTTGAAGATCAGCCCGCCGCGGCCTGAAACTGCCGGATCTCCCCGCCATGCTCCTGGAAAGCCTGCTCGCCTACCTGCACATTTCCGCCGTGCTCGGCCTGGCCGTGTTCCTCACCGCCCGCGTGGCGCTGCTGCGCCCGGAGGTGCTGGAGCAGCGACCCGCGCTGCTGCGGCGCCTGCTGCGCCTGGATCTCTGGTGCTGGGGCGCCTTCGCCGCGGTGGCGCTGAGCGGGGCCGCGCGGGTGCTGCTCGGGGTCAAGGGCGAGGCCTGGTACGCGCACAACCCCTTGTTGTGGACCAAGCTGGTGCTGTTCGCCGCCATGATGGGCATGGGCCTGCCCGCCACCCGGGCCAGCAGGCGCTGGGTGGCGCTGGGCGAGGCACCCCTGGCCGAGATCGCCGCGCAGCGGCGCTGGCTCATGTGGCAGGCCCACGTGATGGTGCTGCTGCCGCTGTTCGGCGCGCTGATGGCCTACGGATATTGAGCGCCCCCAGGGCCGGGCCTTGCCCGGCCCGCCCCCCGTGGGGGCCAAGGAATCTTGGGGCGGCCCGGCGATTCCTTGAGAGCGCCCCCAGGGCCGGGCCTTGCCCGGCCCGCCCCCCGTGGGGGCCAAGGAATCTTGGGGCGGCCCTGCGTTTTCTCAGGAGCCCGAAGCGGCGCCCCCGCCAGTCGCGGGTCGGCAGGATGGCGTCGTCCCGGCGGGGCAGGGTTGTCAGGCCGCGAAGTACGCGGGGTGATCGAGATCGGCGAGCAGGTCCGGCTGTGTGGGCGTCCAGCCCAGCAGGGCGCGGGTGCGGTCGCTCGAGGAAGGGCAGTCGAGGCCGACGAACTGCGCCATCCAGCCGAAGTGGGCGGGGGCTTCCTCGGCAGCGATGGAGCGCGTGGGAACCCCCAGGCGCGCGCCGATGACCTGCGCGATATGCCGAAACGGCACGCCCTCATCGGCCACCGCGTGAAAGGGCCCGGAATCCGCGCCCTGTTCGAGGGCCAGGCGGAACAGGCGCGCGGCATCGAGGCGGTGCACCGCCGGCCAGCGGTTGGCGCCGTCGCCGAGGTAGGGCGAAACGCCCTTTTCCCGCGCCAGCGCGATGATGCGCGGTACGAATCCGTGGTCGCCGTGGCCGTGCACGGTAGGCGCCAGCCGCACCGCGGCCCCGCGCACGCCGCGCGCGCGCAGCCGCAGCAGCGCCGCCTCGGGATTGCGGGGCAGGGCCGCGAGTTCGGGGCGCGCTGGACTGCGTTCGGTGGACACCGTGCCGGGCGCCAGCAGGGCCACGCCCGAGGCCACCACCAAGGGGCGCTCGCTGCCTTCCAGGCTGGCGCCCAGGGCTTCGATGGCCACGGTCTCGTCGGCACCGTTTTGCGCGAAGCGGGAAAAATCGTGGTCGAAGGCCAGGTGGATCACCCCATCGGCCGACTGCGCCGCGCGTCGCAGGCCCTGCAAGTCCTGCAGGGAGCCCTCGACCGCCTCGGCGCCGGCCGCGGCAAGCTCCGCCGCCTTGGCCGGGCTGCGGCACAGCCCCAGCACCTGGTGTCCGGCGGCGATCAGTTCGCTCACCACCGCCGAGCCCACCCAACCCGTCGCGCCCGTCACGAAAACTCGCATCATGTTGACTCCAGAATGATCATGGGCCCATTCTGGAAGCGCGGATTATGATGGTAAAGTAGTGAGCTTATCCTAGTAAAATGACTACCGGCCATCTGGGCGACTATCTGCGGGACCGGCGCATGCGCCTGGATCCCGCCGCGCTGGGCTACCCCTCCGAGCGGCGGCGCACGCCGGGGCTGCGGCGCGAGGAGGTGGCGCAGCGCGCCAACATCAGCCCCACCTGGTACACCTGGCTGGAACAGGGGCGGGGTGGCGCGCCCTCGGCCGCGGTGCTGGAGCGCATCGCGCACGCGCTGATGCTCACCGAGCTCGAGCGCGAGCACCTGTTCCTGCTCGGGCTCGGGCGCCCGCCGCAGGCGCGCTATCAGGGCAGCGACGGGGTCACGCCGCGCCTGCAGCGCCTGCTGGACAGGCTGGACCCCTGCCCGGCGGTGATCCGCACCGCCACCTGGGACGTGATCGCCTGGAACCGCGCGGCGACGCGGGTGTTGATGGACTACGCGGCCCTGGCGCCGCGGCAGCGCAACGTGCTGCGCCACCTGTTCCTGGATGCGCGTGCGCGCGCCGCCCAGTACGACTGGGACAGCGTGGCGCGCGCGGTGGTGGGCAGTTTTCGCGTGGAGGCCGCGCGCGCGGGGGCGGCGGCGGCAGTGCAGCCGCTGGTGGACGAACTCAGCCGGCTCAGCCCCGAGTTTCGAGCCCTGTGGAGCGAGCAGGAACTTCCGCCGTCGCGCCACGAGGCCATCAAGCACATCCGGCACCCGGTGCTGGGAGATTTTTCCTTCGAGTACTCGGCCTTCGCGGTGGACGGCAGGACCGACCTCAGCATGGTGATCTACAACCCGGCCACGCCGGATGACCTGAAGCGCCTGCGCGAACTGCTGGAGGGTTGAGCGGGCGGGGAGGCCAGCATGGCACGGCCATAGACGTGGGTATTCAGGGTATTCAGGGCATTCAAGGTACCAACTGCCGAAGAGCCGCGTGGTTCCCATAATGGGCCGTCAGTGCCGGGGTGGCCCGGCCGCGAGGCCTCGCCATGAACCCCACCGGCATGGAACCCACCGGAATTCACAGCCTGCAGCAGCGCCTGCACAACCGCCACATCCAGCTCATCGCCTTGGGCGGGGCCATCGGCACCGGCCTGTTCCTGGGTTCGGCCGGGGTGCTGGAGCGTGCCGGGCCGTCCATGCTGCTGGCCTATGCCTTCGCGGGCGCCATGGTCTTCCTGATCATGCGCTTCCTGGGTGAGATGCTGGTCGAGACCCCCGTTTCCAGTTCCTTCAGCTATTTCGCCGACCGCTACTGGGGCCGCTTCGCCGGCTATTTCTCCGGCTGGAACACCGTGGTGCTGTACGTGCTGGTGGGCATGGTCGAGCTCAGCGCGGCGGGCAAGTTCGTGCAGTTCTGGTGGCCCACCGTCCCGGGCTGGCTGACCGCCGCGCTGGGCCTGCTGGCGATCACGGGCCTGAACCTGGCCAGCGTGCGCGCCTACGGCGAATCGGAGTTCTGGTTCGCCATGGTCAAGGTGGTCGCGGTGCTGTCCATGATCGGCTTCGGTGTCTGGCTGCTGGTGGCGCACCATGGCAGCCCGGGCGTGGGGCTGGCCAACCTGTGGTCGCAGGGGGGATTCCTGCCCCATGGCGTGTCGGGGCTGATCATGTCCCTGGGCCTGGTCGCCTTCGCCTTCGGCGGCATCGAGATGATCGGCTTCGCCGCCGCCGAGACCCGCGACCCCTCCCGGGTGATTCCCAAGGCCATCAACCAGATCGTCTACCGCGTCCTGCTGTTCTACGTGGCCTCCAGCCTGGTGCTGCTGTCGCTGTACCCCTGGCAGGGGCTGCTGCGCCAGTTGCAGGCGGGGGGCGGCACCTACAGCAGCAGCCCCTTCGCGCTGATCTTCTCCGTCATCGGCGACCAGCTCGCCGCCAATCTGCTGAACCTGGTGATCCTGAGCGCCGCGCTGTCGGTGTACAACGGCATCGTCTATTCCACCAGCCGCCTGTTCTACGGCATGGCGCGGCAGGGCAATGCCCCCGCCTTCTTCGGCGTGGCGGACCGGCGCGGCGTGCCGGTGCGGGCCCTGGGCATGGTGAGCGCGGCCACCGCGGCCTGCGTGCTGCTGAACTACCTGATTCCCCGCAGCGTGATCGAGGTGCTGATGTCCCTGGTGACCGCGTCGCTGCTGTTGCTGTGGGGGGTGATCGTGTTCACCCACCTGCACTTCCGTCGCGCCATGCGCGAAGCCGGAGTGCGCACGGGCTTTCCGGCGCTGTTCAGCCCCTGGAGCAACTATGCCTGCCTGGCCTTTCTCGGCCTCGTGGCCGCCGTGCTGCTGGTGGCGCCGCAGACCCGCGCCACGGTGCTGGCGATCCCGGTGTGGGTGCTGGCGGTGTGGCTCGCCTACCTGCTGCGCGAGCGCCTGCGTCGGGCGCCGCCGGTGGTGGGCGGCGGAGCCTGAGGCCGGCGCCTGAACGCGCCGGCCGCCGTGCGCGCGGCGCTATGCTCGCGGCATGCGCCGAGTCGAATCCGCTCCGAACCTGGTCATCGCCACCCTGTGGGCGGATGCGCTGAGCGCTGCCGGAATCGAGGCACGGGTGTTCTCGCGCTACCTGTCCAGCATCGCCGGCGAGATTCCCCCCAGCGAGGCCGAACCGACCGTCTGGGTGCTGGACGACCGCGACCTGGAGCGCGCACGCCAGCTGCTGGGTGAACTGCAGCGCCCCGTGCGTGGCGCATGGTGGCGCTGCGAGGCCTGCGGCGAGCGCCACGGCCCGCAGTTCGCGCAATGCTGGAATTGCGGCGCCGCGCGCGCCGACCCGCGCTGAGCCCCGGCATGCGCTGCGCGCGGGCTGGCGCGGCGCCCCGCCGAGAGCGACGCGCGCACCCGCCCGGGGCCTCGGGCTACTGCGCCTTGGCCGTGCCGAGTACTCCGCGGCGCACCTGGTCGCGTTCGATGGATTCGAACAGCGCCTTGAAGTTGCCTTCTCCGAAGCCCTCGTCCGCCTTGCGCTGGATGAACTCGAAGAACACCGGGCCCAGCAGGGTCTGCGAGAAGATCTGCAGCAGCAGGCGCTTTTCCCCGCCGGCGGTGGATCCGTCGAGCAGGATGCCGCGGGCGCGCAGTTCGCCCACCGGCTCGCCGTGCCCGGGCAGGCGTTCCTCCAGCATCTCGTAGTAGATCTCGTTGGGCGCGCTCATCAGCGGTACGCCGCTGGCGCGCAGCGCATCCACGGTGGCCACCAGGTCCTCGGTGAGCAGCGCCACGTGCTGGATGCCCTCGCCGTTGAACTGCATGAGGAATTCCTCGATCTGCCCGTTGCCGCCGGCTTCCTCGTTGAGGGGAATGCGGATGCGCCCGTCGGGGGCCGACATGGCCCGGCTGGTCAGGCCGGTGTACTCCCCCTTGATGTCGAAGTAGCGGATTTCCCGGAAGTTGAAGATCTTCTCGTAGAACCCGGCCCAGAAGGCCATGCGCCCACGGTAGACGTTGTGGGTGAGGTGGTCGATGAACTTCAGGCCGTGGCCGCGCGGGTGGCGATCGCAGCCCTCGACCCATTCGAAGTCGATGTCGTAGATGCTCTTGCCGTCCTCGAAGCGGTCGATCAGGTACAGCGGCGCGCCGCCGATGCCCTTGATGGCCGGAAGGCGCAGTTCCATCGGCCCCGTGGGAATCTCCACCGGCTGCGCGCCCAGTTCCAGTGCCCGCGCATAGGCCTTGTGCGCGTCGCGCACCCGGAAGGCCAGGCCGCAGGCGCTGGGGCCATGCTCGGCCGCGAAATAGGCGGCGAGGCTGCGGGGTTCGCGGTTGACGATGAAATTGATGTCGCCCTGGCGCCACAGCTCCACGTCCTTGCTGCGGTGGCGGGCCACGCGCGTGAAACCCATGTTCTGGAACAGGGGCTCGAGTACGCCGGGGGTGGGGGAGGCGAATTCGACGAACTCGAATCCGCACAATCCCATGGGATTGTCGAACAGATCAGGCATTGCAGGCTCCTGCGAAGGCTCAAGAAGATGATGCACGCGCGCACGCGGCGTGCAAGCCCGGCGCGCGACCGCGCGCCGCGGGGAATCAGCGCGCTGCCCGTGGGGGCGCCCCCGGCCTGCCGCGCACGCTGCGCGCCAGGTGGATTCCGACGATCAAGGCCTGAATGCTCATGAATTCGTGATGGGTTCAGCGGCGAGATTACCACTGCCCGAAAAAAACCCCGGCCCGCTTGTGGGCAGCCGTGCCGCGTTCGACCATGTCGTCGCTGATGGTGGTGCGCCGCTTGCGCCGGGCCAGCCAGTCGAGCAGGCGCGAGCGCATGGCTTCGCGCACCGAGCTGGTCGAGGCCTCGCGCCCCAGGTCCACCATTTCCTGCGGGTCTTCCTGCAGGTCGTACAGCTGTTCGGCCTCGTCCAGCCAGTAGACGTAGCGCCAGCGTCCGTCGCGGCAGGAGAAGCCCTTCGCGTTCTGCGGGTTCTTGCCCAGCAGGCGTCGCGCGTCCTTGAAACTGTAGTCGAGCTCGGAAAACACCGCGTCGCGCCATGCCGGCGCCTGCTGCCCCGCATCGAACAGCAGTTCCTGCAGGCAGCGCCCCTCGATGCGGTGTTGCGGAACCTGCAGCCCCAGCGCGCGCAGGATGGTGGGCACGATGTCCACGCTTTCCACCATGCGCTGTTCCACCCGGCCCCGGCTGACGTCGGCCTCGGCCGAGGGGTCGACCACGATCAGCGGCACGCGCTGGATCATGTCGTAGAACAGCTCCTTCTCGCCCAGCCAGTGGTCGCCCAGGAAATCGCCATGGTCGGAGCACAGGATGACCAGGGTGTCGCGCAGCACGCCCAGGCGGTCCATGTGCTCGAACAGCCGCCCCAGATGGGTGTCGAGCTGCTCGATCAGGCCCTGGTAGGCCGGGCGCACCACGCGCACGCATTCGTCCAGCGAGAAGCTGCGGCTTTCCTCGCTGGCCCGGTAGGCGCCGAGCACCGGGTGGGCATCGCGCAGTTCCTCCCGGGTGCGCAGCACCGGCAGGCATTGCTCCGGCGTGTAGGCGGCGTGGTAGGGCGCGGGCGCCATGTAGGGCCAGTGGGGCTTGACGTAGCTCAGGTGCAGCACCCAGGGGCGCTCGCCCATGTCCCCCATGAAGCGCATGGCCTGGTCGGTCATGTACGCGGTCTCGGAATGCTCCTCGCGCACCCGCGCCGGCAGGTGCACGTTGCGCATGTGCCAACCCGAGCACACCCGGCCCTGCGCGTCGAGCCCGGAGATCACGAAATCGGTCCAGGGGTCGGCGCTGTCGTAGCCATGGGCGCGCAGGAAGGCGGGATAG
Organism: Pseudomonadota bacterium; assembly: GCA_021808525.1. Lineage (GTDB taxonomy): Bacteria > Pseudomonadota > Gammaproteobacteria > Burkholderiales > Burkholderiaceae_C > Thiomonas_A. Next base: position 12,842 of record JAKBBK010000040.1, on the reverse strand, counting down.
CCCGATTCGTCGCCGGGGGTGTGGTGCCCGTCGTAGCGATCGAGTTCGCGGAAACCGCCGCGCTCGAGCAGCTGGCCGAGTTCGCTGTGCCCGTCCAGGTGCAGGCGGCGCAGCCCCTCGTGGTCGGGCATCACATGGGTCTTGCCGGCCAGCGCCAGCTCCAGCCCGGCGTCGCGCAGGTATTCCCCCAGCGTGAGCTCGCCCACCGACAGGGGCACGCGGTTCCAGGTGGCGCCGTGGCTGGCGGCGTAGCGCCCGGTGTAATAGCTCATGCGCGACGGACCGCAGACCCCGGAGTTGACGTAGGCCTGGTCGAAGCGCACGCCACGCCGCGCCAGCGCATCGATGTTGGGGGTGCGCATGTAGGGGTGGCCGTAGCAGGCCAGGTGATCCCGGCGCAGCTGGTCGGCCATGATGAACAGGACGTTGCGGGCCATCTTCGGCTTCCTGGCGATTCTGGTTGTCGAGGCGTGGCGGCGGGCCTAGCCCGGCCCGGATTCCGGCGCCTGGCGCGAGCCGATGACCCGCGCCAGGAAGGCACGGGTGCGGTCCTGCCGCGGGCGCACCAGGATGTCCTGCGGCGCCCCCTGCTCGACGATCACGCCGCCGTCCATGAAGGCCACGCGGTGGCCCACGTCGCGCGCGAACCCGATCTCGTGCGTGACCACGATCATGGTCATGCCCTCCTCGGCGAGCTGGCGCATCACGGCCAGCACCTCGTCGACCAGTTCGGGGTCCAGCGCCGAGGTGGGCTCGTCGAACAGCATCAGCTTGGGCTGCATGGCCAGCGCGCGCGCGATCGCGATGCGCTGCTGCTGGCCGCCGGAGAGCTGGCCCGGATAGGCATGCGCCCTGGCCAGCAGCCCCACGCGCTCCAGCAGTTCCAGGGCCCGCCGGCGCGCCTGCTCGGCGGGCTGGCGACGCACCCGCATGGGCGCTTCCACGATGTTCTGCAGCGCGGTCATGTGGGGAAACAGGTTGAAGCGCTGGAACACCATGCCGATGTCCGCGCGCTGGCGGCAGACCTCGCTTTCCGACAGCTCGTACAGGCGCCCGTTGTGCGCGCGGCAGCCGATCAGCGCGCCGTCCACGCGGATGGCGCCGGCCTGGATGGTCTCCAGGTGGTTGATGCAGCGCAGGAAGGTGCTCTTGCCCGAGCCCGACGGGCCGATCAGGCACACCACCTCACCCGCGCCTACTTCCAGGTCGATGCCCTTGAGCACCTCCAGGCGCCCGTAGCTCTTGCGCACGCCCTGGGCCTGCACCATGGGGCGCGGCGCGGGGGATTCATCCGGCTTCATGCGGGCTCCGATGCGCGCGACCCAGCCGGCGCTCCAGCACATGCTGGCCGGCGCCGGCCACGGTGGTGACCAGCAGGTACCAGAAGGTGGCCACCAGCATCAGCTCGATGGTGTGCAGATTGGCCGAGGAGATGTTCTCCGCCGCCGTCAGCAGGTCGCCGCCGGAGATCACCGAGACCAGGGAGGTGGCCTTGAGCAGGGAGATGAACTGGTTGCCCGCCGGCGGCACGATCACCCGCAGCGCCTGCGGCAGGATGATGCGCCGCAGCGCCAGGCCGCGGCGCATGCCCAGGGCCGTCGAGGCCTCGTACTGCCCGCGGTCCACCGAAAGCAGCCCGGCACGCACCACCTCGGCCATGTACGCCGCCTCGTTCAGGCCCAGTGCCACGATCGAGGCCACGAAGGGTGTCAGCACGGCGTTGGTGGAGAAGGGCCCCAGATGCGGGAACAGCAGCGCCAGATTGCCCCAGACGATGATCTGCACCAGCAGCGGGGTGCCGCGAAGCAGCCAGACGTACAGCCTGCTGCCCATGCGCAGCACCCAGCTGCCGGACATCAGGCCGACCGCCAGCAGGGTGCCCAGCAGCAGCCCGACCAGCTCGGAGGCCAGCGCGATCAGCAGGGTCGTGCGCAGCCCGGCGAGAATGGCCGGGGCGAACTGGTAGCGCGCGATCGCGGCGTGGTCGATGTTGGGGTTGCGCCAGACCGACACCGCCAGCAGCACGAAGGCGGCCGCGGCGACGGTGCTGGCGATCCACAGCCCCGGGCGGCGCAGCGGCACCACCCGCATGCGAGCGAGATCGACGGGTTCCATCATGGTGCACGGCGCCCGTTCGCGCCGCCGCCTCGGGAGTTCAGATCTTCGCCCCGGCGTCGATGGCGGCCGACTTCACCGCGCCGCCCTGCACGCCGTATTTGCGCAGCACCTTCAGGTAGCTTCCGTCGTCGATGGTGGCCTGCAGGGCCTTTTGCAGCTGCTCGCGCAGCTGGGGCTTGTCCTTGGGTACCGCGATGCCCAGCGGAACCTGCTGGTACTCGGGCCCGGCGACGTCGAACAGCTTGCCGCCATCGGCCGTCTTCGCCAGGTAGACCATCACCGGGGAGTTGCCGAAAAAGGCGGCGACCCGCCCGGTCTGCACCTGCAGCCGGGCGTCGGCGGGCTGGGCGTATTGCATATTGGTCACCGCGGGCTTGCCGTGGGCGGCGCACCAGGCGTCGGCCTGGCGCACCAGCTCGATCTGGATCGAGCCCTGCACCGTGGAGACGGTCTTGCCGCACAGGCTGTGCAGGTCCGAGACATGCTGGGGATTGCCCTTGCGCACCAGCAGCCGGGTGCCGAGGTTGAAGAAGTCGACGAAGTCCACGAGCTTTTCGCGCTGCGCCGTGTCGTTCATCATGGTGAAGGCCACGTCGATCTGGTGGGACTGCATCGCCGGGAACAGGTTCGGGAAGGCCTCGGGCTTGAACTCGATGGGCGCCGGCAGGTGGGCGCTCATCGCCGCGGCCAGGTCGACAATGACCCCCTGCAGGGTCTTGCCGTCGTCGGCATAGGCGATCATGGGCGGGCTGTTGGTGATGCTGCCGGCGACGATGGGGCTGGCCGCCAGGGCCGTGCCCGCGTGCCAGGCGCCGAGGCCCAGCAGGCAGGCGGCCAGGGCCGCGCGAAGTGTTCCGGGTTGCTTCATGGTCTGGTCTCCTCCTGTGGCCTCGGTCGGAGCCATGCAGTGTCACCCGCCAGCCCCATGCCGGCCGATTCTAGGGAGGACTCATGCGTTGTTCGAATCAATCCCGGAAATACATCACGGTCGGCAAGGAACGGGACCGACTCGATACCGCCGGGCTGGCAGTCGTGCTGAAATAACGCCGGAGCCGACGCCGCCGCGGAGGCACGTTTTCCTGCAAGCCATGTCCCCCGAGATCCGCCGATTGCGAAATCCCGAGAACCTGGATGAACTGCTGAACTACCGCCTGTTCCGGCTGTATGCGTCGGCGACGTCCCCGGTCACACGCCTGATGGAAGGCAAATGGGGTATTTCCCGCCGGGAATGGCGCCTGCTCGCCGTGCTGGCCGCGGTGGGCCGGGCCTCGCCCTCGGATCTGGCCGAGCGCTCGCACCTGGATCGCCCGCGCACCTCGCGCGCCATCGCCAGCCTGGTGGCCAAGGAGCTGGCGCAGCGCGCGGTCACAGCCGACGACGCGCGCCGCGCCTCGGTGTCGCTGACCCCGGCCGGGCGCGCGCTGTTCGAGGAAGTGTTCCCGCAGATCGCCCGGCTCAACGCGCGCCTGCTGGAGGCCATCGACGACGAACTCGTGCTCGCGCTGGACCGGGCGCTCAGCGCGCTGACCACGCGGGCCGACGAGCTGGGCGCCAGCACCGAGCCGGAGGTGCGCGCCAACCGGCGCGCCGGCGGCTCGCGGCGCGTGCGCCCGATTCCCGGCGGGCCCTACTGAAGCACCTCGCCACGGGGCCGGGGCGCCCGCGGGCCCCCGGCGCCGGCTGGCCGACTCAGACGCGGCCCTTGTACTCGCCGGTGCGGGTGTCGATCTCGATCTTGTCGCCGATGGCCACGAAGATGGGCACGGGGATTTCCGCGCCGGTGGAGATCTTGGCCGGCTTGAGCACCTTGCCGGAGGTGTCGCCCTTGACGGCGGGCTCGGTGTACATCACCTCGCGCACCACGGTGGTGGGCATTTCCACCGAGATGGCCTTGCCGTCGTAGAACACGACTTCCACCGGCATGCCGTCTTCCAGGTACAGCAGGGCATCGCCGAGGTTGTCCTTTTCCACCTCGTACTGGTTGTACTCGGTGTCCATGAACACGTACATGGGATCGGCGAAGTAGGAGTAGGTGCACTCCTTGCGCTCGAGCACGATCGGATCGAGCTTGTCGTCGGCCTTGTACACGAGTTCGGTGCCCCCGCTGGTCAGCAGGTTCTTGAGCTTCATCTTCACCGTGGCGGCATTGCGCCCGCCGCGGCTGTACTCGGTCCGCTGCACGACCATCGGATCCTTGCCGACCATGATCACATTGCCGGCACGGATTTCTTGAGCGAGTTTCATAGACTTTGAATAAGTTCCGGGAAAAGTCAATCGATGATTTTAACAGGCCGCCGGGTTTCGTATCTCGGTCGCGCGCGGCGGCTCCTGCGCGGGCGTCACGCCCAGCGCCTGCAGCAGTTGCCGCGCCAGGTCCGGCTGCATGGCCAGGCGCTCGCACCAGGAGCGCGCGTGGGCCCGGATACCGGGCAGCGCCGCGCAGAAGGTCTGCCAGGCCGGTACCAGTTCCCCGCCGTCGTTCCAGGCCTCCGACAGGGCGGTGACGGCCGCGCGCACGCCGGGGTCCGCCTCGCGCAGGTAGCGGTTCAGGAAGGCGTCGATCTTGTCCAGGTGCGCCTGGTCCTGCTGCGGGTAGGCGTGCCAGACCATGGGGCGCGCCGCCCATTGCGCGCGCACGAAGGAGTCCTCGCCGCGCACGATGCACACATCGGCCGACCACAGCAGTTCGTCGAAGCGTTCCTGCGGCACGAAGGGCAGGGCGCACAGGGTGAGGCTGCCGCGCACCGTGCTCTGGCCGGTGGCCAGCTGCATGTGCAGCCAGGCGTCGACCTCGGCGCGCATGGGCCCCGGGCAGATCCACAGCGTGGTGGGGCGGCTGGCCGAGGCCATGGACTGCAGCCAGCCCGCCACGCCGGCGCGCGCGTAGCTGAACAGCAGCACCGTCAAGGCATGTTCCGGCGGCGGAGGCAGGCCCAGCGAGCGCAGCGCGATGCGTCGCGCGCTGGGCAGGCGTTCCCAGGAGGCGCGGCGCGCCAGCAAGTCGCGCTCGCGCAACAGCCCGCCGGTGCCGGCGCTGAAACCGGGGAAGAAGAACAGCTTGTTGATGCCCCCGGGCTGGGGCGAGGGGCGCAGGTGGGCGCCTTCCACCCAGGCCTCGGCGCTGAGGTGCTCCAGGTTCACCCAGCGCACCCGGCGCGCCCCCAGGCGCTGGATGCGCTCGATGAAACCCGGCAGCAGGTGGCAGCCGAACATTTCGACCACCACGTCGGCGGGGTCGAGTTGCTGCTGGCGCGACCACGGCAGAATACTGACCGAGTCGATGGTCTGCTGGCCCATGCGCGGCTGGATCTGCGGGCAGATCGCAGCGAAGGTGTTCAAATCGTCGACGAACAGCCGGACGACGCAGCCGTGCTCGTGGGCCAGCTGCTTCGCCAGGCGCCACGCCACGCCGATGTCGCCGAAATTGTCCACGACATGGCAAAACAGATCGCAGTTCAGGGGATGGTTCATCACAAGCAATCCACGCAAGGGCGCGTGTCCTCGATGAGCGCCGCGCAACCCGCCGCGCCATCCGGACATCCGGTGTACGACCCCCATTGTCGCCGTTGTTCACGCCTGGCGGAGTTCCGCGACGAGGTGCGCCAGCGCCACCCCGCCTACGCCTGCCTGCCCGTGCCCTCCTTCGGCCCGCTGTCGGCGCGCCTGCTGGTGGTCGGGCTGGCCCCGGGCTTGCATGGCGCCAACGCCAGCAACCGCCCCTTCACCGGCGACGGCGCCGGCCCGCTGCTCTACGCCACGCTGGGCGGGCTGGGGCTGGCCACGCGCGAGCCCCCGGTGCTGCAGGGCGACCCGCCCGCCAGCGTCCGCGCCGACGACGGCATGCGCATGCTGGACTGCCGCATCTGCAACAGCGTGAAATGCCTTCCCCCCGGCAACAAGCCGCTGCCCGCGGAAGTGCGCGAATGCAATGCCTACCTGCGCGCCGAGCTGCAGGCCATGCCAGGCCTGGCCGTGGTGCTGGCGCTGGGCACGGTGGCCCACGGCGCCGTGCTGCAGGCCCTGGGGCTCAAGGCCTCGGCGGCACGCTTCGCCCACGGCGCGCGCCACGAGCTGGGCCCGCTGCGCCTGTACGACAGCTACCACTGCAGCCGCTACAACCAGAACACCGGGCGCCTGACGGCGGACATGTTCCGGGACGTGTTCGAGCGCGCCGCCGCCGAGGCGCGCGCCACGGGAGCCTGAGATGGCCGCGGACGACGCGCTGGCGCGCCAGGTGGCCGCGCTGCCCCACCTGCCGGGGGTGTACCGCTATTTCGCGGCCGACGGCACGCTGCTGTACGTGGGCAAGGCGCGCGACCTCAGGAAGCGCGTTTCCAGCTACTTCCAGAAGGATCACGGCGGAACGCGCATCGGGCACATGGTTTCGCGCATCGAGCGCATGGAAACCACGGTCACCTCCTCCGAGGCGGAGGCCCTGCTGCTCGAGAACAACCTCATCAAGACCCTCAACCCGCGGTTCAACATCCTGTTCCGCGACGACAAGTCCTACCCCTACCTCAAGCTCGGCACCAGCCACGACTACCCCCGCATGGCCTATTTCCGGGGCGCCGTGGACCGGCGCAACCGCTACTTCGGCCCCTACCCCAGCGCCTGGGCCGTCAAGGAAAGCATCACCGTGCTGCAGAAGGTGTTCCGCCTGCGCACCTGCGAGGACACCGTGTTCGCCAACCGCAGCCGGCCCTGCCTGCTGCACCAGATCCAGCGCTGCTCGGGCCCCTGCGTGGGCCTGATCTCGGCGCAGGACTATTCCGCCGACGTCGAGGCCGCCACCCGTTTCCTGCGCGGCGAGCACGACAGCGTGCTGCGGGACCTGCAGCAGCGCATGGAGCAGCTTTCCTCCGAACTGCGCTTCGAGGAAGCCGCGGTGCTGCGCGACCAGATCGGCGCCCTCTCCAGGGTGCTGCAGCAGCAGAGCATGGAGGTCGACGCCGACCAGGATGCCGACATCCTCGCCGTGGCCGTGCAGGGCGCGCGCGCCTGCGTGAACCTGGCCATGGTGCGCGGCGGGCGCCACCTCGGCGATCGTGCCTACTACCCCAGCCAGCTCGCCGGCCTGGACGAGGCGACCGAGGGGCTGCCGCCCGAGCAGGCCGTGCTCGAGGCCTTCGTCGCGCAGCATTACCTGGAGCTGCCGCTGCCGCCCGTGCTGGTCAGTGGCTGCGCCCTGCAGTCCGAGCTGGTCGAGGCGCTGGAGCAGCACCGCGGCCAGCGCTGCCGCGTGGTGCTCAACCCCCGCGGCACGCGCAGGCGCTGGCTGGAGCAGGCCGAGCAGGGCGCGCGCCTGGCGCTGGCCCGCCTGCTGGCCGACGAGGGCGCGCAACACCTGCGCACCGAGGCCCTGGTCCAGGCGCTGGGGCTGCAGCTCGACGACCTGGCCTCGCTGAGCGTGGAATGCTTCGATATCAGCCACACCGCGGGCGAGGCCACCCAAGGCTCCTGCGTGGTGTTCCACCAGCATGCCATGCAACCCTCGCGCTACCGGCGCTACACGGTGGAAGGCATCACCCCCGGCGACGATTACGCGGCCATGCGCCAGGTGTTGACCCGGCGTTATTCCCGCGTCGCCGAGAACAGCGGCGAAGGCCTGCCCGACGTGGTGCTGATCGACGGCGGGCGCGGCCAGGTGGGGGTGGCCCGCTCGGTGTTCGAGGAACTCGGCCTGGACATCGCCCGCATCGTCGGCGTGGAGAAGGGCGAGGGCCGCAAGGTCGGACTGGAGGAGCTGGTGTTCGCCGACCAGCGCCCCAAGCTCAGCCTGCCGCCCGACAGCCCGGCCTTGCTGCTGGTCGCGCAGATCCGCGACGAGGCCCACCGCTTCGCCATCACCGGCATGCGCGCGCGTCGGGCCAAGGCGCGCACCGGGGGCTCCCGCCTGGAGGACATCGCCGGCATCGGGCCCAAGCGGCGTTCGCGCCTGCTGGCGCGCTTCGGCGGGCTGCGCGGGGTGGAGCAAGCCAGCGTGGAGGACCTGATGACCGTCGAGGGCATCTCGCGCGAACTTGCGCAGGCCATCTACTCGGCGCTGCATTGATCCGGGCCGACGCGCCGGATGCCGGGCTTGCCCCCATGGGGCGCGGCGCCCGGCGATGGAATAATGCTGTGCACCATGAACGTGCCGACCCTCCTGACCTGGCTGCGCGTGGCGGCCATTCCCCTGGTCGTCGGCGTCTACGCGCTGCCCCCGCACTGGCTGAGCCTGCCCGAGCGCAACCTCTCGGCGGCGCTGCTGTTCGTGCTGGCCGGGCTGACCGACTGGTTCGACGGATTCCTGGCGCGGCGCTGGAACCAGACCTCCGCCTTCGGGGCCTTCCTCGACCCGGTGGCCGACAAGCTCATGGTCTCCGCCGCGTTGCTGGTGCTGTTGCAACTGGGGCGCATCGGCTCGCTGGTGGCGCTGATCATCATCGGACGCGAAATCGCCATCTCCGCGTTGCGCGAGTGGATGGCCCGCATCGGGAGATCCCGCGCGGTGGCGGTGAACTGGCTGGGCAAGGTCAAGACCGCCACGCAGATGGTGGCCATTCCGCTGCTGCTGTACGACGGGCGCCTGTTCGGCCTGCTGCCGTCGGCCTGGTGGGGCGGCTGGCTGCTCGACGTGGCCGCGGCCCTGACCCTGTGGTCCATGCTGTACTACTTCAAGCTCGCGCTGGCGGGCATCAAACTCTCCGAATGAGGACCCCATGAGCCTGGAATCGCCTTCCTCCGCCGCGCCCGCCCGGGCGCGCCCATGGCGCATCGCCGTGATCCCCGGCGATGGCATCGGCCAGGAAGTCATGCCCGAGGGCCTGCGCGTGCTGCAGGCCGCCGCCGGGCGCTTCGGCATCGCCCTGCACCTGGAAGAGTTCGACTTCGCCTCCTGCGACTACTACCTGCGCCACGGCAGCATGCTGCCCGGCAACTGGGAGCAGCTGCTGGGCGACTTCGACGCCATCCTGTTCGGCGCCGTCGGCTGGCCCGACAAGGTGCCCGACCATATTTCCCTGTGGGGCTCGCTGCTGCAGTTCCGCCGCGTGTTCGACCAGTACGTGAACCTGCGCCCGGCCCGCCTCATGCCCGGCGTGCGCTCGCCCCTGGCCGGGCGCGGCCCCGGCGACATCGACCTGCTGATCGTGCGCGAGAACACCGAGGGCGAGTACTCCGATTCCGGCGGGCGCATGTTCGCCGGCACCGACCGGGAAATGGTCGTGCAGGACACCATCATGACCCGCGTCGGCGTGGACCGGGTGCTGCACTTCGCCTTCGAGCAGGCCGAACGCCGCCCGCGGCGCCTGCTGAGCTCGGCCACCAAGTCCAACGGCATCTCCATCACCATGCCCTACTGGGACGAGCGGGTGCGGGCGGTGGCCCAGGCGCATGGGCAGGTGCGCTGGAACCAGTACCACATCGACGCCCTGTGCGCGCGCCTGGTGCAGCGCCCGCAGGACTTCGACGTCATCGTCGGCTCCAACCTGTTCGGCGACATCATCAGCGACCTCGCACCGGCCCTGTGCGGAACCCTGGGCATCGGCCCCTCGGCCAACCTCAACCCCACGCGCAGCGCGCCGTCCCTGTTCGAGCCGGTGCACGGCTCGGCGCCGGACATCGCCGGCAAGGGCCTGGCCAACCCGATCGGGCAGATCTGGTGCGCCGCGATGATGCTGGATTTCCTGGGGCATCGCGACGCGCACGACGCCATGCTCGGCGCCATCGAGGCCGCGCTGCAGCCCGATTCCCAGGCGCCGCGCACGCCCGACCTGGGAGGCACGGCCAGTACCCGCGATCTGGGCCAGGCCATCGCCGCCCAGGTGGCCAGCGCCTGAGCCCCGGGCGCGAGCCGCGCCGACGCTGGGCCCGCGGCTTGGGCGCCACGCGGCCCGCGCGCTCGCGGTTCCCTTGATTGACACGCGCAGCCGCGCTCGCTCTAATGCGTGGGCTGGCGCCGCAAGCCTTGAAATCCGCGGCGCTCGGGGTGATCGCGGCGATGCGGGCGGGGCTTCGACGGACCTCTGGTCCGGTTCGGATTCCGGCCTCCGGGTCGGCGCGCAGGCTCCCCGGGCGCAACGGCTCATCGTCGGCCTGGGGCGTACGCGCAATTCTCCGGAGACATCGCGATGTGTCCGCGGGCGGGCGCAAAGGCCGTGGCGTCGCGTCGTCGCCAACTCGTTCAACCACACCATCCTCATGCAGGGGGCCAGAGTGAATAAAACAGAACTGATCGAACACATCGCGAAGAAAAGCGATATTTCCAAGGCCGCGGCCGCTCGCGCCCTGGATTCGATGATCGAAGGCGTCAAGGTCACCCTGAAGAAGGGCGGCAGCGTCACCCTGATCGGTTTCGGCACCTTCGCCGTGACCAAGCGTCCGGCGCGTACCGGCCGCAACCCCCGCACCGGCGCGACCATCAAGATCAAGGCCGCCAAGGTGCCGAAGTTCCGCGCCGGCAAGGGGCTGAAGGACGCCCTGAACTGATGCACTAAACTGCGCGCCAGGCTCGCGCGGTTTGCCGGAGCACGTTCGGGTGCTTAGCTCAGTTGGTAGAGCGGCGCCCTTACAAGGCGTAGGTCGGGGGTTCGAACCCCTCAGCACCCACCACCCGCAGGCCGCGCCCCACGCTGGGGCACACGAAGGCGAACCTCGGTTCGCCTTTTGTTTTGGTGCCCCCCGATTCCGCTTCCCGTGCGCCCGGCCCCCGAGCCGGAACCGACCCTAGCCGCCATGTTCGAATTCGTCCGCAAGCACAACAAGCTCCTGCAGGTCGTGCTGTTCCTGCTGATCTTCCCTTCCTTCGTGCTGTTCGGCATCCAGGGCTACAACCATTTCACGGGCGACGGCAACCTCGCGGCCAAGGTCGACGGCATCCCGATCTCCAAGGAGCAGCTCGACGCGGCCGAGCGCGACCAGGTGGCACGCATGCAGCAGGCGCTGGGCGGCAACGCCGACGCCGCCGCGCTGGACACGCCCCAGATGCGCATGCGCACCCTCGACGCCATGGTGCGCGAGGCCCTGCTGCAGGTCGCGGTGAACAAGCAGCACCTGCAGGTCGACGACAGCGCGCTGCAGCAGGCCATCCTGCAGATCCCCCAGGTCGCCGCGCTGCGCAACAAGGACGGCACCTTCGACGTCGCCGCCTTCCGCAAGCTGATCCAGGAGCAGGGCATGACCACCGGCCAGTTCGAGGCCAGCGTGCGCGCCCAGCTGCTGCTGCAGCAGGCGCAGGGCGGCCTGGCCGACAACGCCCTGGGCAGCCGCGCGGTCGCGGCCCAGCTGATCGACTGGCGCACCCAGACCCGCAGCGTGCGCCTGGCCCGGTTCCAGGCGGCTGATTTCGAGAAGGGCCTGAACCCCGATGCCGCGCAGGTGCAGGCCTATTACAAGGCCCATGCCGACCAGTTCCGCGTGCCCGAGAAGGCCACCATCCAGTATGTGGTGTTCAGCGCCGCCCAGCTCCAGGCCGGCGCGCAGATCACGCCGCAGCAGGAGCAGGCCTACTACGACGCGCACAAGAGCGAGTTCAACAGCCCCGAGCAGCGCCGCGCCAGCCACATCCTGATCACCCTGCCGCCCCAGCCCACCCCCGCGCAGGTGGCCCAGGCCCAGGCCAAGGCCGAGGCCATCGCCGCGCAATTGCGCAAGGACCCGGCCGGCTTCGCCCAGCTGGCCCGCAAGGACTCGCAGGACCCCGGCACCGCCGCCTCCGGCGGCGACCTGGGCTGGTTCACCCCCGATGCCATGGTCAAGCCGGTGGCCGATGCCGTGTTCGCGCTGCACAAGGTCGGCCAGATCGCGGGGCCCGTGCGCTCCCAGTTCGGGTTCCACGTGGTGGAACTCACCGGCATCCGCCCCGCCGAGACCAAGACCCTGGCCCAGGCCCGGCCCGAAATCGACGCCGCGCTGCGCAAGCAGCAGGCCACCAAGCTGTTCCACGACTCCTCGGACAAGTTCAGCTCGATGGTCTACGAGGACAGCCGCAGCTATGACAAGGTGGCCGCGAAACTGCACCTGCAGGTGCAGACCGCCACCGACGTGACCGAGCAGCCGCGCAGCGGCGACCCCGCCACCGACCCCCTGGCCAGCCCCGCCTTCGTCAAGGCCCTGTTCGGCAAGCTCAGCGTGCGCGATCGCCGCAACATCCCCGCCGTGCAGATCGCCCCCGACGTGCTGGCTTCCGGGCGCATCGTCAGCCTGCAGCCCGCCACCACGCTGAGTTTCGCGCAGGCGCAGGACCGCGCCCGCCAGATGCTGGTGCAGCAGATGGCCGCCCAGCGCGCGATCCAGGCCGGCGAGCAGGCCCTGGCGCAGGCACGCGCCGGCAAGGCCCAGCCCCAGTGGGGCCCGACCCAGCAACTCTCGCTGGCCCAGGCCCAGGCGAGCACCGTGCCCCAGTCCGTGCTCGAGGCCGTGTTCCGCGCCAACCCCGACAAGCTGCCGCAACTGCTGGGCGTGAAGCTTCCCGGCCAGGGCTACGCCCTCGTGAGCGTGGACGCCGTGAGCCACGCCAAGCCCGGCGCCGAGGAGCTCGCCGCCCAGCAGGCCACCCTGAACCAGATCCTCGGCCAGGCCTACGAACAGGCCTACGTGGACTCCCTCAAGAAGGAGTACGGCGTGAAGATCTTCTACAAGCCTGGAGAGAACACTTCCGGCTGAGCCGCGAACATGCCTATAATGGCGGGCTTTCCCGTGGTGGCTGTAGCTCAGTTGGTAGAGTCCAGGATTGTGATTCCTGT
>JAKBBK010000004.1:20508-92290 GCA_021808525.1 Pseudomonadota bacterium | reverse complement strand
CTCGTTTTCCTCGCCGCTCAGGCGGACTTCGGGCACGTTGATCTCACGGTTCAGGCGATGGGCCCTTTTCTCCGGGGCGTTGCGGCTCTGTAGCGTAGCGATGGTTCAGCCTTTCAATGAATTCGTGGAATGGGACGCCGAGCCGGGGCCAGGCCCTGCCTGGCTTCAGCTGCCCCGCACCGCCTCGAGCTCCGCGCGCAGGCGTTGCTCGAATGCGGACAGGCTCAGAACTCCCAGATCCTGGTTGCCGCGCGCGCGCACCGCGACCGACTCACTGGAGCGTTCCTTGTCCCCGACCACGAGTAGGTAGGGAATCTTTTGCAACGAATGTTCCCGGATTTTATAACCGATCTTATCGCTGCGCAAATCAGACTCGACTCTAAGGCCTTGTTTTTGCAGTCTTTGCGCCACTTGCGCCGCGTAGTCGGCCGAATCGTCGGTGATGCTCATCACCACCGCCTGCACCGGCGCGAGCCACAGCGGCATGGCGCCGGCATGGTGTTCGATGAGCACGCCGATGAAACGCTCCATGGAGCCGACGATGGCGCGATGCAGCATGACGGGACGGCGGCGCGTGGACTGTTCGTCCACGTAGCTGGCGTCCAGGCGCTCGGGCATCATGAAGTCCACCTGCATGGTGCCCACCTGCCAGGCGCGCCCGATGGAGTCCTTCATGTGGTACTCGATCTTCGGGCCGTAGAAGGCGCCCTCCCCGGGCAGCTCGGTCCAGTTGTCCACCCCGCTGCCGCGCAGCGCGTCGCGCAGGGCCTGTTCGGCCTTGTCCCACACCTCGTCGCTGCCGATGCGCTTTTCCGGTCGCAGGGCGATTTTCAGCGCGATGTCGGCGAAGCCGAAATCCGCGTAGGTCTTCATGGCCTGGCCGTGGAAAGCCGCCACTTCGGATTCGATCTGCTGCTCGGTGCAGAAGATGTGCCCATCGTCCTGGGTGAAGCCCCGCACGCGCAGCAGCCCGTGCAGCGCGCCGGAGGGCTCGTTGCGGTGGCAGCCGCCGAACTCCCCGTAGCGCAGCGGCAGGTCGCGGTAGCTGCGCAGGCCGGCGTTGAAAATCTGCACATGCCCCGGGCAGTTCATCGGCTTGAGCGCGTACTGGCGCTTTTCCGACTCGGTGAAGAACATGTTCTCGGCGTAGTTGTCCCAGTGACCGGAACGCTTCCACAGGCTCACGTCCAGCACCTGGGGGGCGCGCACCTCCTGGTAGCCGCTGTCGCGGTACACGCGGCGCATGTACTGCTCCACCGCCTGCCAGATCTGCCAGCCCTTGGGGTGCCAGAAGGCCAGGCCCGGGGCTTCGTCCTGGAAATGGAACAGGTCGAGTTCACGTCCCAGGCGGCGGTGGTCGCGCTTCTCGGCCTCCTCCAGGCGATGCAGGTAGGCGGCCTGCTCTTCCTTGCGCGCCCAGGCGGTGCCGTAGATGCGCTGCAACTGCTCGTTGCGGTGGTCGCCGCGCCAGTAGGCCCCGGCCACCTTCATCAGCTTGAACACCTGCAGCCGCCCCGTGGAGGGTACGTGGGGGCCGCGGCACAGGTCGGTGAAGGCGCCTTCGGTGTACAGCGACACGTCCTCGCCGGCGGGGATGTCGCGGATGATCTCGGCCTTGTAGCGCTCGCCCTGGGCCTCGAAGAACGCCACGGCCTCGTCGCGGGCCACCACGCGGCGCTGCACGGCTTCGTCGCGCGCGGCGATCTGCGCCATGCGCTGCTCGATGGCGGCCAGGTCCTCGGGGGTGAAGGGGCGCTTGTAGGCGAAGTCGTAGTAGAAGCCGTCCTCGATCACCGGCCCGATGGTGACCTGCGCCTCGGGGAACAGTTCCTTGACGGCGTAGGCCAGCAGGTGGGCGGTCGAGTGGCGCAGGATGTCCAGGCCCTCGGGGTCCTTGGCGGTGACGATGCTCACGCGCACGTCCTGCCCGTCCTGCAGGCGATGGCTGAGGTCGACCAGGCGGCCGTCGACCTTGGCGGCCAGGGCGGCCTTGGCCAGGCCGGGGCCGATGCTGGCGGCCACCTCGGCCAGGCTCAGGGAGTGGTCGTAACTGCGACGCGATCCGTCGGGAAGCGTGATGTGGGGCATGGTGCGCTGGAAGCGGGCAACAAAAAAGTGCGGGCAAGCCGCACTTCTGTCCTTGCAACGCGTCGGGATGTCCGCGCGCGACGGTCCGCACAGCCTGGTCGGGAGTTCAGGGCTCGCGACGAGTTCGCTCGGGCAGCGGCAAACGTGGCAGGGCTTTCATGGGCGCGGGGCCGACACGGCGTGCCGGCGCTGGAATCCTGGTAGGCGGTATTGGAATCGAACCAACGACCTCTTGCATGTCAAGCAAGCGCTCTAACCATCTGAGCTAACCGCCTGGAAACCGCTAATGGTAGCACGACACCCCGGCTCTCAGGCAAGTATCCGGGCCCGCCCAAGCCCCATCAAAGCCCGGGGCGCGGGCTCCCGGCGCGAGGGCCCTCAGCGCCTGCGCGCCAGGCGCACGCCCCGCACCTCGCGCAGTTGCGCCAGCGCCGACGACAGCGCCTCCAGGCCCGGCAGCTCGACGGTGAACAGCATGTGGGCGGTGTCGCCCCGGCTCTGGGTGCGCACGCCGATGACATTGAGCTTCTGCTTGGAGAACACCTCGGAGATGTCGCGCAGCAGACCGTGGCGGTCGGCGGCCTCCACCATCAGGTCGACCGCGTAGACCCCGGAATCGCGCGCCCCCCAGGTCACCGGGATCACGCGCTCGGGGTGGCGCTGCCGCAGGTTCCGCGCGTTGCTGCAATCGGCGCGGTGCACGGAAACACCACGTCCTCGGGTGACAAAGCCGCAGATGGCATCGGGCGGGGCCGGCTTGCAGCAGCCGGCCAGCTGGGTCAGCAAGGCGTCGACCCCCACCACCAGCACGCCGCCGGGCTGGGCCTTGGCCGAGCGCAGCTCGAGTTCCTCGCCCCCCGACTCCGCGAGCTCGCCGCCGCGCAGGAAGGTCTCGACCTGGCGCAGGGGCAGGTTCTCGCTGCCCACGCGCTCGAACAACTGCTCGGGCGAGCGCAGGCCCAGGCCGCTGGCGAGTTCGTGCAGACTCATGCCGCTGCGTCCCTCGCGCTGCAGGAGTTTGTCCACCTGGGCGCGGCCGTGGGCGGTGGTCTGCTCCAGGGCCTGGGCATTGAACCAGGCGCGCACCTTGGCGCGCGCCCGCGCCGAGCGCAGGAAGCCGAGCTCGGGGTTCAACCAGTCGCGCGAGGGCCCGCCTTGCTTGGCGGCGACGATTTCCACCGTCTGGCCGCTGCGCAGGGGCGTGTTCAGCGGCACCAGCGCGCCGTCCACGCGCGCGCCGCGACAGCGGTGCCCCAGGTCGGTGTGCACCGCGTAGGCGAAGTCCACCGCGGTGCTGCCGCTGTCCAGCTCCAGAATGCGCGCCTGCGGCGTGAGCACGTAGACCCGGTCATCGAAGGGGTTGCCTGCCGCGGGCGCCGCCTGGGCAGGGCTCGCGCCGTCGCCGGCCTCGCCGGCGAGTTCGCCGCGCCAGGCCAGCAGCTGGCGGGCAAGCGCCACCTTGGCATCGAAGCTGGAGGCGGCCACCACGCCCTTGTAGCCCTGCGCGCCCGCCTCCTTGTAGGCCCAGTGCGCGGCCACGCCCTGCTCCGCGTGCTCGTGCATGGCCTGGGTGCGGATCTGGATTTCCAGAGGCAGCTCGCGGGGGCCGCGCACCACCGTGTGCAGCGACTGGTAGCCGTTGGCCTTGGGGCGCGCGATGTAGTCGTCGTACTCCGCTTCCAGCGGGCTCCAGAGCTCGTGCACCAGGCCCAGCGCGGCGTAGCACTGGTCCACGGTATGGACCACGATGCGCAGGGCCAGCAGGTCCATCACCTGGTCGAGCTCGAGGGACTTGCCCTGCATCTTGCGCCAGATGCTGTACGCGTGTTTGCGCCGCCCGCTCACCGCGGCCTCGATGCCCTGCCCCGCCAGAGCCTCGCGCACCCGCGCGCCGGCCTGCGCGATCAGCGCCTCATGCTCGGCGCCACGCCGATGCATCCAGTCGGCGATGCGCGCGTAGTCCGCGGGGCGATCCAGGCGAAAGGCCAGGTCCTCGATCTCCCACTTGATCTGCCACAGGCCGAGGCGGTTGGCCAGGGGCGCCCAGATCTGCAGCGAGGTCTGCACGAAATCCTCGGGCGCGCCCCTGCCGGCCAGGGTGAAATAGCGCAGGGACTGCAGCCGCGAGGCCAGGCGCAGGGGAATCACTCGCAGGTCTTCCGACAGCGCCAGCAGCAGCCGGCGCAGCATCTCGCGATGGCGGGTGGAACTGTCGGCGGCGCTGCCGGCGCCGCCCTGGCGGGCCAGCGTGAATACGCCCATGAGCTTGCGGCTCTCCAGCGCCAGGCGCGCGTTGTCCCGCCCGAAGACCTTCGACAACTGCTCCTCGGGCTTGGACAACTGCGCGGCGGCCAGGCTCAGCCAGGCCGCCGCGCGCGTGGCCTCGTCGGCGCCGATGGAGGCCAGGATGGCCTGCACGGCATCGGCATGCTGCAGCGCGGGCTCGCCGCTGTCGAGCAGCACGTCGGCCAGCAGCGGAGCGCTGAAGGCCCGGGCGCGCCCTGGCAGCGCCTCGGCCTCATCGCGGGCTGCGCCTGGTTTCGCGGACTGGTTCATCGCGCGCCGCCGGGGCTCAGGCCCCGGCCAGGTGGTCCAGCAGGAAGCGCTGCACGGGCTGGATCTGCTCCGGGCTCATCAGTGTGGGCGCATGGCCCACGCCGGGGATCTCCAGGCTGCGAGCCTGCGGTCCGCGCGCGCGCATGGCCTGCGCGGTGCTGGCGTTGAGAATGTCCGAATGCTCGCCGCGCAGCACGAGGGTCGGCGCCTTCACGGCGTCGTACAGAGCCCACATGGCCTGTTCGCCCGCCGCCAGCTGGGCCGCTGCGTCGGGCGCGCCGAGTTGCGCGAAGGATTCCAGGATGCCCGGGTCGTAGTGCAGCTGCAGGCTGCCGTCGGACTGTTGCACCAGCATGGGGCGACACAGTTCCAGCCAGTCGGCCCGGCTGTGCGGGCCGAAGCCCTCCGAGACCGACCACAGGTAGTCGGCGGCTTCGTCCAGGCTGGCGAAGCGCATGCGACGGGCCAGGCCGCCGGCGATGCGACGCAGGCCCTGCTCGGCGATGGATGGGCCGATGTCGTTGAGCACCAGGGCCTGCAGGGGGCTGTCCTGCAGCCCGCCCAGCGCGATGCCGATGAGCCCGCCCATGGAGGTGCCCACCCAGCCCAGGCGCCGTGCGCGCAGGCGCGCCAGCAGCGTGACCATGTCCGAGGCGTACTGCGCCACCTGGTAGAGCTGGGGCGCCAGCCATTGCGAGCGTCCGCGCCCGGCGACGTCGGGGCACACCACGCGCAGCTGCCCGCTCAGCGCGGCGGCCAGGCGGTCGAAATCCCGCCCCTGGCGCGACAGCCCGTGCACGCAGACCACCACATCGGGATGGTCCGGCTCGCCCCACTCCCAGTAGGCCATGCGGTGCAGGCCTCCGGGGTGCAGGCAGGAAACGAATTCGAGTCGGGGTTGGCGGGCTTCGGTCATGGCGAGCAGCTACGATGCATGGGACGCATATTAGGCCCGCACGGGGGCCTCCACGCCCCCCCTCGAGAACCACGTTCATGCTCCGCACCCCCTACGAAGACCTGTTGCGCATGGTGCTGCGCGACGGCGTCGACAAGCCCGACCGCACCGGCACCGGCACGCGCAGCCATTTCGGCGCCCAGCTGCGCTTCGACCTGCGCGAGGGCTTCCCGCTGGTGACCACCAAGCGCGTGCATTTCAAGAGCATCGCCGTGGAATTGCTGTGGTTCCTGCGGGGCGAGAGCCATATCGCCTACCTGCATGAACACGGCGTCTCCATCTGGGACGAATGGGCCGATGCGCAGGGGGAGCTGGGCCCGGTGTATGGGGTGCAGTGGCGTTCGTGGCCGGCCGCCGACGGCAGCCGCGTGGACCAGATCGCGCAATTGATCCGGGGCCTGCGGGAGCAGCCGGATTCGCGCCGTCACCTGGTCAGCGCGTGGAACGTGGGGGAGATCGCGCGCATGGCGCTGCCTCCCTGCCATGTGCTGTTCCAGTTCTACGTGGCCCCGGCCCGGCCGGGCGAGTCCCCGCGCCTGAGCTGCCAGCTGTACCAGCGCAGCGCCGACCTGTTCCTGGGCGTGCCCTTCAACATCGCCAGCTACGCCCTGCTCACCCATATGGTGGCCGAGCAATGCGGCTTCGAGGTGGGCGAGTTCATCTGGACCGGGGGCGACTGCCACATCTACCACAACCATTTCGAGCAGGTGCGTCTGCAGCTGTCGCGCCCGCCCTACGCTCCTCCGCGCCTGCGCCTGCGCCGGCGCCCGGCCAGCCTGTTCGACTACGAGCTCGAGGATTTCGAGCTCGTCGACTACCAGCACCATCCGGCCATCAAGGCCGCGGTGGCCGTCTGAAGCTCCCGCGCATCCGCGAGGCCACGCCATGTCCACTTCCACCCCAGGCACCCGCGTCAGCCTGATTGCAGCCCTCGCGCGCAACCGGGTCATCGGGCGCGACAACTCGCTGGTTTGGCACATTCCGGCCGATCTCGCGCATTTCAAGAAAATCACCCATGGCCACCCGGTGGTCATGGGGCGCAAGACCTGGGATTCCATCGGTCGGCCGCTTCCCGGCCGGCGCAACCTGGTGGTCACGCGCCAGGAGGCCTGGAACGCGCAGGGCGCGGAGCCCGTGGCTTCGCTGCAGGAGGCGCTGAGCCTTTGCGTGGAGGCCCCCGAGGTGTTCGTGATCGGCGGCGCGCAGATCTACGAGCAGGCGCTGCCGCTGGCGCATCGCCTGTGGCTGACGGAAATCGATGCCGAGCCGCAAGGCGACGCCTGGTTCCCGGCCTGGCCGCGGGACCGCTTCGAGCAGATCAGCCGCGAGCACCACGAGGCGCAGGCCGGCATCCCGGCCTTCGATTTCGTGCTCTACGAGCGCCGCGCCCCGGCCTGAGCCGGTCGCGGGGCCGCGGCGCTTCAGCTGCCGGCGACGGTCATCGACTCCAGCAGGATGGAGCCGGTGCTGCGGCTGCCGCTCACGTGCACATCGGCGCCCACCGCGCGGATGCCCAGCAGCATGTCGCGCAGATTTCCCGCCACCGTGATCTCGTGCACCGGGTAGCGGATCTGCCCGCCTTCCACCCAGAAACCCATGGCGCCGCGCGAATAGTCGCCGGTGACGTAGTTGATGCCATGGCCGATGAGCTCGATGACGAACAGCCCGCGGTCGAGCTGGCGCAGCATGTGCGCGAGGTCGTCGCCGGGGCGGGTGAGCCGGCTGCTCAGGCTCAGGTTGTGCGAGCCGCCGGCGTTGCCGGTGGTGGGCAGGCCCAGCTTGCGCCCGGAGTAGGTGGACAGGAAATAGCCCTCCAGCACCCCGCCGCGCACCACGCTGCGCTTGCGCGTGCGCACCCCCTCGTCGTCGAAGGGGGCGCTGCCCATGCCATCGGGCACCCGCGGATCCTCCAGCAGGTCCAGGTGCGAGGCCAGCACCGGCTTGCCCAGCTGGTCCACCAGGAAGGAGGCCTTGCGGTAAAGGGTGCCCCCGCTGGTCGCGTGCACCAGCGAGCCCAGCAGGCCGGCGGCCAGCGGGGCCTCGAACAGCACGGGGTACTGGCCGGTGGGAATCTTGCGCGCGCGCAGGCGGGACAAGGCGCGCTCGGCGGCATAGCGGCCCAGGGCCTCGGGGTCGGACAGCCTGGCCGCGTCGCGGTGGCTGCTCCACCAGTAGTCGCGTTGCATGTCGTCGCCGCGCCCGGCGATGGGCACGCAGGACAGGCTGTGCCGGCTGCTGGCGTAGCCGTTGCTGAACCCGCGGCTGTTGGCCAGCAGGAAATGCATGTGCTGCGCGGACACCGAGGCGCCCTCGCTGTTGCGGATGCGCCGGTCGGTGGCGAAGGCGGCGTCTTCGGCGCGGCGCGCCAGTTCCACCGCCTGCTCGACGCTGGGGTCCCAGGGGTGGTACAGGCCCGGGTCGCGGGTGCGGCCGGCCAGCAGTTCGGCCTCGGGCAGGCCGGCGCAATCGTCCTCGGCGGTGTAGCGGGCGATGTCGAAGGCCGCGCGCACCGTGCTGCGAATGGCCTGGGCGGAAAAATCCGAGGTGCTCGCATGCCCGCGGCGCTGCCCGGCGTAGACCGTGACGTCCAGCCCCTTGTCGGTGTTGTGCTCGACCTGCTCGACGCGCCCGATGCGCACGTTGACGCTCAGCCCCTGGCCTTCGGAGACCTCGACCGCTGCGTCGCTGGCGCCTGCCTCGCGCGCTTCACGCAGCGCCAGCGCCGCGAGTTCCTGGAAATCGGATTGGGAGTATGCGAAATGACCCACGGAAGACCTGACGGTTGTAAGGGTTGGAGACGCGCCCGTGCCGCGGCGGCTCGCCGCGTCCTCTGAGCCGCCTGATAATACGGGTCCATGAAATCGCCCACATTCTCCCGCGGCGCCGCGCCGTCCGCCGACGAGCCCGCCGGCCACGATCCGGCCGAGTCGCCGAGCAAGAGCCAGCGCAAGCGCGACATGCTGGAACTGCAGCAGCTGGGCGAGAGCCTGGCGCAACTTCCGCGCGCCCGCATCGACCTCCTGGACGTGCCCGACACGCTGCGCGACGCGCTGCGCGAGTGGGCGCGGCTGCGCAGTTTCGAGGGCCGGCGCCGGCACGCCCAGTACATCGGCAAGCTCATGCGCAAGGTCGACCCCGAGCCGCTGCGCCAGGCGCTGCTCGAGGCCACGGGCGAAAGCCGCGCCGCGGTGGCCCGGCTGCACCAGCTGGAGGACTGGCGCGAGCGCCTGCTCGCCGACGACTCGGCGCTGGCCGAGCTGGTGCGCGAGCACCCCGGCGCCCCGGTGCAGGAGCTGCGCCAGTGCCTGCGCGCGGCTCGCGCCGAACGCGCCGCCGGCAAGCCGCCGCGCCAGTTTCGCCTGCTCTACCAGCACCTCAAGTCCTTGCTGCTGCCCGAGGCGGCCGCCGCCGACCCCGCGCAGGATCCGACCGATGACCATGACGACTCCCACCTCCCCGACTGACGCCGCGCAGGCGCCCGCCGAGCCCGTGCATATCGGCCTGCTGTCCATCAGCGACCGTGCCTCCAGCGGCGTGTACGCCGACCAGGGCCTGCCCTCGCTGCGGGAATGGCTGCAGCGCACCCTGCGCAATCCCTTGCGTTTCAGCGAGCGCCTGATCCCCGATGAACGCGAGGGCATCGCCGCGGCACTGCGCGAGCTGGTGGACGTGGAGGCTTGCGACCTGGTGCTGACCACCGGGGGCACCGGTCCGGCGCCGCGCGACGTCACGCCGGAGGCCACCGCCGACGTGGCCGACCGGGTGCTGCCGGGATTCGGCGAGGAAATGCGACGCATCAGCCTGCATTTCGTGCCCACGGCGATTCTCTCGCGCCAGCTGGGGGTGATCCGCGGCAAGGCGCTGATCCTCAACCTGCCGGGGCAGCCCAAGTCCATCCGCGAAACCCTGGAGGGCCTGCGGGGGGCCGACGGCGCCTTGCAGGTGCAGGGAGTGTTCGCCGCCGTGCCCTACTGCGTGGACCTGATCGGCGGCCCCTACCTGGAAACCGATCCCGAGGTGTGCCGGGCCTTCCGCCCGAAGTCGGCGCAGCGACCGGCACGCGCCTGAGGCGCCGGCCGGGCGCTGCCCGGCCCCGGGGGGCTCAGAGCAGGCCCAGCAGCTCGACAGGCTGCTCCAGCACGTGCTGGGCGCCCCACTGGCGCGAGGCCTGCGGACCGCCGTAGCCGTAGGCGGCGGCCGCGGCGTCCATGCCCGCGGCCAGAGCCGCCTGCACATCGCGCAGGTCGTCGCCCACGTACAGGCAGCCGGCCGGATCGATGCGCAGCGCCGCCGCGGCGTGCAGCAAGGGATCGGGCGCCGGCTTGGCGCGTGGGGCGGTGTCGCCGCTGACCACGCAGCCGGGCGTGGCGCCCAGATCCAGGCGGCTCAGCAGCGCATCGGTGTAGCGCGCGAGCTTGTTGGTGACGATGCCCCAGGGGATGGCGCGGCGCTCCAGTTCCCGCAGCAGGGGCTCGATGCCCGCGAAGGGGCGGGTGAACACACAGATGGAGGCCTCGTAGTTGGCCAGGAATTCATCGCGCAGCGAAGCCCAGTCGGCATCCTGGGGCCGCGCGCCCAGCCCGGCCTGCAGCAGCCCGCGCGCGCCGTGCGAGGCCATCGGCCGCAACTGCTCCAGCGGCAGATCCGCCATGCCGCGCTGCCTGCGCATGCGGTTGAGGGCCTCGGCGAGGTCGGGAGCGCTGTCGGCCAGGGTTCCGTCCAGGTCGAACAGGACGCTGCGATAGGGCGCGCGCGAGGGAGTCGCCGCGCCGGGGTCCCGCGGGATCACGCGCCTTCCCCCTGTGCCGGCTCGGGGCGCCGGCAGGCGAGGAAGTAATTGACGTCCACGCGGGAGCCCATGCGCCAGCCGCCACGCAGCAGCTCGGGCTCGAGGCCGCGGAATTCCACCGCATCCAGTCCAGCCTCGCGCGCCCAGCCGGCGAGTTCGCTGGGACGCAGGAAGCGCGCGTATTCATGGGTGCCGCGCGGCAGCAGGCGCAGCAGGTACTCGGCGCCCACGATGGCCAGGGCGAAGGATTTGAAATTGCGGTTGATGGTGGAGAAGAACACCCAGCCCCCGGGTCGCACCAGGCGCGCCGCGGCGCGCACGACGGATTCGGGCCGCGGCACATGCTCCAGCATTTCCATGCAGCAGACCAGGTCGAAACCGGCCGGACGTTCCTCGGCCAGCTGTTCGGCGCTGATGAGCTCGTAATTCAGATCCAGCGAGCCCTCGAGCGCGTGCATGCGGGCCACCTTCAGCGCTCGTTCGGCCAGGTCGATGCCCGTGACCCGCGCACCGCGCCCGGCCAGCGCTTCGGACAGGATGCCCCCGCCGCAGCCGATGTCCAGCGCGCGCGCGCCCTCCAGGCGCGCATGCGAGGCGATCCACTCCACGCGCAGGGGGTTGATGTCGTGCAGGGGCTTGAACTCCCCCTCCCGGTCCCACCAGCGGTGGGCCGCGGCGGCGAACTTCTGCAGTTCCGCCGCATCCGAATTGGTGTGCATGGTCGTTGCCGTCATGGCTGGCCGCTCCCGCCGGCCTGCTCGGGTTCTCGCAAGGTGCATTGTGGCACCGATCCGGCCTGGCGATGCCGCGGCGCGGCATCGGGCCGGGCGCCGCGAAGCCGAAAAAAAACCCCGCCACGGCGGGGTCGCAGGGGCCGCGCGCGGCGCGGCCCTGTGGTCTTGCCCGGGAATTACTGTTGTGCGCCCGGTTGCTTCATCACGGTGTGGGTGCCGACGATCTCGACCACCGCGCGGCGGTTCGGAGCCTGGCATTCCACGCGCGCCTTGAAGGTGCCGTGGCAGGACTTCGGATCCACGCGGAAGTCGGTCTTGCCCTTGCCTTCGATGTAGATCTTGTCGGCCGGGATGCCCTGGCTCACCAGGTACTCCTTGACGGCCATCGCGCGACGCTGCGACAGCTTCAGGTTGTACTTGACGCTGCCGAAGCTGTCCGTGTAGCCGGTGGAGATCACGGTTTCCAGGTTCACTTCCTTGATCTTCTGGGCCAGTTCGTCCAGCGCCTGCTTGCCGGCGGGCAGCAGCACGGCCTTGTCGAAGTTGAAGAAGGCGTCAGCCGAGTAGGTGACCTTCTCGCTGGTGGGAACCGGCACGGGAGCCGGGGCCGGCGCCGGAGCGGGAGCCGGCTCGGCGGCCGGGGCCGGGGCGGCGGCCTTGGCCACGATGGCGCCGTCACAGCCGGTGGCGGCGGTGGCGGGGGTCCAGAAATTGTCGCGCCAGCACAGGTTGCCGGTACCGTCGCGCCAGGTCTGGCCGAAGGGGCTGACCCAGTTGTTCACGTCGGGGGTGCCTTGCGCGAAGGCGGCGCTGCTGGAAGCGGCCAGCGCAGCGACGACCAGGAGTTTTCCGAATTTTTGGGTCTTGATCATGTTCTTTCTCTCCAAAGTTGGGACCACTTGCCTATCGTACCCGGCGGCAACCGCGCATGCGAGGGATTACCCCAGCCCGTGGCGGGTCCACGGACACATCTGCGTATCTATTCTGCCACATCGCCCCCTGGAAATGCAGCCGTCCAGCGCGATCCCCGCGGTCCGCGCCGTTTCGTTGCCGGCTGCCCGGGCGCCCAGGGAGCGCGCAGGCCGCGCTGTTACCATGGAATGCTTGATTTTCGAAGCGCGCGCCCGCGGCACGCCTCCCAGGGCGCCGGCTCGGCGCTCCACCCAGGTACAGCATGTCCGTCTACGCCAAAGAAACCCTTCCAGTCAGCCTGGAAGAAGAGATGCGTCGTTCCTATCTCGATTACGCGATGAGCGTGATCGTCGGCCGCGCGCTGCCAGACGTGCGCGACGGCCTCAAGCCGGTGCACAGGCGGGTGCTGTTCGCCATGCACGAGCTGTCCAATTCCTGGAACCGCCCGTACAAGAAATCGGCGCGCATCGTCGGCGATGTGATCGGTAAGTACCACCCCCATGGCGACCAGTCGGTGTACGACACCATCGTTCGCATGGCGCAGGATTTCTCGCTGCGCTACATGCTGGTGGACGGTCAGGGCAACTTCGGCTCGGTCGACGGGGACAACGCCGCGGCCATGCGCTACACCGAGATCCGCCTGGCGAAGATCGCCCATGAAATGCTCGCCGACATCGACAAGGAAACCGTCGATTTCGGCCCCAACTACGACGGCTCCGAGCAGGAGCCCCTGGTGCTGCCCGCGCGCATCCCGAACCTGCTGCTCAACGGCTCGGCCGGGATCGCGGTGGGCATGGCCACCAACATTCCCCCGCACAACCTGGGCGAGCTGATCGACGGCTGCCAGCACCTGCTGCGCCATCCCGACGCCGACGTCGAGACCCTGATGCAGTTCATCCCGGCGCCGGACTTCCCCACGGCGGGCATCATCTACGGCCTGGGCGGCGTGCGCGAGGCCTACCGCACCGGGCGGGGGCGCGTGGTGATGCGCGCGCGCTGCCATTTCGAGGACATCGACCGCGGCCAGCGCCAGGCGATCATCGTCGACGAGCTGCCCTACCAGGTGAACAAGCGCACCCTGCTCGAGCGCATCGCCGAGCTGGTGCGGGAAAAGAAGATCGAGGGCATCAGCCACATCCAGGACGAGTCCGACAAGTCCGGCATGCGCGTGGTCATCGAGCTCAAGCGCGGCGAGATGGCCGAGGTGGTGCTCAACAAGCTGTACAAGCAGACCCAGCTGCAGGACACCTTCGGCGTCAACATGGTATGCCTGGTCGACGGCCAGCCGCGCCTGCTGGACCTGCGCCAGATGCTGCAGGCCTTCCTGCAGCACCGGCGCGAGGTGATCACGCGGCGCAGCGTGTTCGAGCTGCGCAAGGCGCGCGAGCGCGGCCACGTGCTCGAGGGCCTGGCGGTGGCGCTGGCCAACCTGGACCGCATGATCGAGCTGATCAAGTCGGCACCCACCCCGCCGGTGGCGCGCGAGCAGCTGCTGGCCGAGGTCTGGGAGCCGGGCGAGGCGCGCGCCATGCTCGCCCGCGTCGAGGGCTCGGCCAAGGATTTCCAGCCGGCCGACCTGGATCCGCGCTTCGGCCTGAGGGAAGACGGCTACCGCCTGTCCGAGACCCAGGCTCAGGAGATCCTGCAGATGCGCCTGCAGCGCCTGACCGGGCTGGAGCAGGACAAGATCGTGCAGGAGTACAAGGAAGTCATGGGCCAGATCGCCGATCTGCTCGACATCCTGGCCCGGCCGGAACGCATCACCCGCATCATCGCCGACGAGCTGACCGCGCTGAAGACCGAGTTCTCGGACCCCCGGCGCTCGACCATCGAGCCCAACGCCACCGAACTCGACGTCGAGGATCTCATCGCCCCGCAGGAGATGGTGGTGACCATCTCCCACGTGGGCTACGTGAAGAGCCAGCCGGTGCTGGAGTACCGCGCGCAGCGCCGCGGCGGGCGCGGCAAGCTGGCCAGCGGCACCAAGGAGGACGACTGGATCGACCAGTTGTTCGTGGCCAACACCCACGACATGCTGCTGTGCTTCTCCAACCGCGGTCGTGTGTACTGGATGAAGGTGTACGAAGCGCCCCAGGGCGGGCGCGGCTCGCGCGGGCGCCCGCTGGTCAACCTGTTCCCGCTGGCCGAGGGCGAGAAGATCACCGCGGTGCTGCCGGTGAAGACCTTCGACGAGGAGCATTTCGTGTTCATGGCCACGGCGCAGGGCACGGTGAAGAAGACCCCGCTGTCGGCCTTCGCCAACCGTCGCAGCGCCGGCATCATCGCCTGCGCGCTGGACGACGACGATTACCTCGTGGGCGTGGCCATCACCGACGGCAAGCACGACGTCATGCTGTTCTCCGACGCCGGCAAGGCCGTGCGATTCGACGAGGAGGACGTGCGCCCCATGGGCCGCGAGGCGCGTGGCGTGCGCGGCATGAACCTCGAGGGCGGCCAGAGCGTGATCGCCATGCTGGTGGCCGAGGACGAGACCCAGAGCGTGCTCACCGCCACCGAGAACGGCTTCGGCAAGCGCACCCCCATCACCGAGTACACCCGCCACGGCCGCGGCACCAAGGGCATGATCGCGATCCAGACCACCGAGCGCAACGGCAAGGTGGTGGCGGCCTGCCTGGTGCGCGGGGACGACGAGATCATGTTGATCACGGACACCGGGGTGCTGGTGCGCACCCGCGTGGCCGAGATCCGCGAACTCGGGCGCGCCACGCAGGGCGTCACGCTGATCGCGCTGGACGAGGGCGCGCTGCTCATCGGGGTGCAGCGCGTGGCCGAATCGGATGCGCAGGTGGTGGGCGCCGACGACGCCGCGGAGCCCGGCTCCCCGGCCGAGGGCGACGCGGCGCCGGACGCGAACGGAGAGGCCGATGCCTGATCGACGCCCCTACAACTTTTCCGCGGGTCCGGCGGCCATGCCGGAGGAGGTGCTGCGCCAGGCCGCCGAGGAAATGCTGGACTGGCAGGGCACGGGCATGAGCGTGATGGAGATGAGCCATCGCGGCGAGGCCTTCGGACGCATCATCCACCAGGCCGAATCGGACCTGCGCGGGCTGCTCGGGGTGCCTTCCGACTACGCGGTGCTGTTCATGCAGGGCGGCGCGCTGGCGCAGAACGCGCTGATCCCGCTGAATCTGTCGCGCGGCGCGCGCGCCGACTACGTGGTCACCGGATCCTGGTCGCGCAAGAGCGAGCGCGAGGCGCGCAAGTTCTGCGACGTGCACGTCGCGGCCATGCCCCAGGACGGTTTCGTGGACATTCCGCCGCTGGCATCCTGGCAGGTGCGCGAGGATGCGGCCTACCTGCACTACTGCGGCAACGAGACCATCGACGGCGTCGAGTTCCCCGAGGTGCCCACGGGCTTCGCGCCGCCGCTGGTCGCCGACATGTCCTCGAGCATCCTGTCTCGCCCGCTGGACGTGGCGGCCCATGGCTGCGTGTACGCCGGGGCCCAGAAGAACATCGGCCCCGCGGGGCTGACCCTGGTGATCGTGCGCCGCGACCTGCTGGGCCACGCGCTGCCCTCCTGCCCTAGCGCCTTCGACTACGCGGTGGCCGATGCCAACGGCTCCATGTACAACACCCCGCCCACCTACGCGATCTACATGGCCGGGCTGGTGCTGCAGTGGATCGCGCGCCAGCGCGAGGGCGAGCTCGGCGGCCTGGCGGCGATGACCGAGCGCAACCGCCGCAAGGCGGCCATGCTGTACGAGTGCATCGACGCCTCGTCGCTGTACGTCAACCGCGTGGCCCCTTCCGCGCGCTCGCGCATGAACGTACCCTTCCAGTTGCGCGAGAGCGGCCTGGACGCCGCCTTCCTCGAAGGCGCGCGCCAGCGCGGACTGCTGCAACTCAAGGGCCACAAGTCGGTGGGGGGCATGCGCGCGAGCATCTACAACGCCATGCCCGAGGCCGGCGTGCGCGCATTGGTCGACTATCTGCGCGATTTCGAGCGCAGCCACTGATCCCGCGCGCGGGCCCGCGCCGAACCGTCCCAGCATGAGCTCCGACAACGTCCTCCACCCCCTTCGCGACCAGATCGACGCCATCGACCGCGAGATCCTCGAACTGCTCAGCCGGCGCGCGCGCCTGGCGCAGGAGATCGGCGCGCACAAGCACAAGCTGGGCCTGCCGGTGTTTCGCCCCGAGCGCGAGCTGGCGGTGGTGCGCAAGGTGCAGCAGGCCAACCCCGGCCCCCTGCTCGACGCCGGGCTGGCGGCGGTGTGGACCGAGATCATGTCCGCCTGCCGCGCGCTGGAAGGCCGGCAACGCGTCGCCTACCTGGGCCCCGAGGGCACCTACACCGAACTGGCGGCGCGGCGCTTCTTCGGCTCGAGCTGCGAGCTCCTGCCCTGCGCGGACCTGGACGAGGTGTTCCGCAGCCAGCTCGGCGGGGCCGCCAGCCACGCCGTGGTGCCGGTGGAGAACTCCACCGAGGGGGCGGTCGCGCGCGCACTCGACCTGCTGCTGTCGCAGCCGGCGCACCTGTGCGGCGAGATCAGCCTGCCCATCCACCACAACCTGCTGCGCCTGCGCGAGGACCTGCAGGGCGTGCGCGCGGTGCTGGCGCATCCGCAGGCGCTTTCCCAGTGCCGGCAATGGCTGGACGCCCACCTCCCGGGCGTGGAGCGCCGCGCCGTGGCCAGCAACGCCGAGGCCGCCCGCCTGGCGGCGCAGGACGAAGGCCTGGCGGCCATCGCCGGCGAGCACGCGGCCGGGCTGTACGGCCTGCGCCATGCCGCCTCGCACATCCAGGACGAGGTCGGCAACCGCACGCGTTTCGTGGTGCTGGGGGCCGAGACTCCCGCGCCCAGCGGGCGAGATCGCACCAGCCTGATCCTCTCCGTGCCCAACGTCGCCGGCGCCGTCGCGGCCATGCTGCGCCCGCTGGCCGAGCATGGCGTGAGCATGAGCCGCTTCGAGTCCCGCCCGGCGCGCTCGGGCGACTGGGACTACATGTTCTACGTCGACCTGGAAGGCCACGCCGACGATCCGCCCGTGGCCGCCGCGCTCAAGGCGCTGCGCGCGCACTGCTCCTTTTTCAAGAACCTGGGTTCCTACCCGATCCGCCAGGACTGAGACCCGGTCCGACCCACCCGTTTCGAGCATCCGCCATGTCCAACGTCGCCCGTTCCACCACCGACTGGGGCACCGAATCGGTGCGCAGCATCAATCCTTACGTCGGCGGCCGGCCGATTTCCGAGGTCGCCCGTGAATTCGGACTCGACCCCGATTCGATCGTCAAGCTGGCCTCCAACGAGAACCCGCTGGGCATGTCCCCGGCCGCGCGCCAGGCCATGCTCGACGCCGCGCTGGAAGCTCCGCGCTACCCCGACAACGATGCCTTCGAGCTGCGCAGCGAGCTGGCGCGCCACCTCGGCGTCGACCCGTCGTGGATCGTGCTGGGTCACGGTTCCAGCGACATCCTGGAAATGGCGGCGCGCGCGCTGCTGGCCGAGGGCGATTCCTGCGTCTACTCCCAGTACGGCTTCGTGGTCTACGCCTCGGCGGTGCAACAGCGCGGCGCGCGCCACATCGTCGTGCCGGCGCGGGATTTCGCGCATGACCTGCCGGCCATGGCGGCGGCCATCGAGCCTTCCACCCGGCTGGTGTACGTGGCCAACCCGAACAATCCCACCGGCACCCTGGCCAGCCCGGAGCAGATCGAGCAATTCGTGCGCAGCGTGCCCGAGCGGGTGGTGATCGTGCTGGACGAAGCCTATGTCGAGTACCTGGACCCGTCGCTGCAGGGCGCCAGCCTGGAACTGCTGCGCCGCCATCCCAACCTGGTGGTCTCCCGTACCTTCTCCAAGGCCTACGGCCTGGCCGGCCTGCGCATCGGCTATTGCGCCGTGCAACCCGCGCTGGGCGACGTGCTCAACCGCGTGCGCTCGGCCTTCAACACCAGCAACCTGGCCCAGGCCGCCGCGCTGGCGGCGCTGCGCGACCAGGAATTCGTGCGCCGTTCCTCCGAGATCAACCAGGCCGGCATGCGCCAGCTCGAGGCCGGCATCGACCAGCTCGGGCTGCGGCGCGTGCCCTCGCATGGCAACTTCCTGCTGGTGCGCGTGGGCGAGGATGACAAGGCGGGCGCCCGCGTGGCCCGCGCCATGCTGGCCCAGGGCGTGATCGCGCGCCCGGTGGACAACTACGGGCTCGGCCCCTGGCTGCGCATTTCCGTGGGCACCGAGGCGGAGAACCGGCGTTGCCTGGCCGCGCTTGGCAAGGCCCTGGGCTGAGTCCGGCCGTGGCTTCGCGAACCCCCGCCGCGCGCGCCGCGGCAAGCGCGCCGGACACGCTGCGGCCGCAGTTCCGCCGCCTCGCCGTGCTCGGCGTGGGCCTGCTGGGCGGTTCCTTCGCGCTGGCGGCCAAGCGTGCCGCGCTGGCGCAGGAGGTGGTGGGCTACAGCAAGTCGCCGTCGACCATCCAGGCGGCGATCAAGGCCGGCGTGATCGACCGCGGGGCCGAGTCGGCGCTGCAGGCGGCCACCGGCGCGGACCTGGTGGTGCTGGCGGTGCCGGTGGCGGCCATCGGGCCGCTGCTGCGCCAGATCCGACTGGGCCTGACCGACAGTGCGCTGCTGCTGGACGTGGGCAGCACCAAGGCGGACGTCGCCGAGGCGGCGCAGCAGATGCTGGGCGAGGCGGCTCGCCAGTTCGTGCCCTGCCACCCCATCGCCGGCAGCGAGCGCAGCGGCGTGCAGCACGCGCAGGTGGACCTGTTCGACGGGCGGCGCGTGGTGGTCACGCCGCTGGAAAGCAACCCTTCGCGCTTCGTGGATGCGGCCACCCAGGTCTGGGAAGCCCTGGGCGGGGTGGTCTCGGTCATGAGCCCCCAGGAACACGACGCGGCCTTCGCCGCCGTCAGCCACCTTCCCCATCTGCTGGCCTTCGCCTTCGTCTACGCCGTCGCGCGCCAGCCGCAGGGCTCGAGTTTCCTGCAGCTGGCGGGCCCGGGCTTTCGCGACTTCACCCGCATCGCGGCCAGCGACCCGACCATGTGGCGCGACGTCTTCCAGGCCAATTCGGCCGAAGTGCTGCAACAATTGCAGATGTTCAAGCAGGCGCTCGCAGGTTTCGAGGCGCAATTGCGCCAGGGAAACTGGACCGTGCTCGAATCCCTCATCCGACAGGCCAGTCAGTCGCGCCGGGACTGGGCCTCCCCCACTCCCGCCGATGACGCACCCTGACACCCTGGATCTCCCGCCGCTGATCGGCGCCGCCGGCAGCGTGCAGCTGCCCGGCTCGAAAAGCATTTCCAACCGGGTGCTGCTGCTGGCGGCTCTGGCCGAAGGCCCCGTCGAACTGCCGGGCCTGCTGGACTCGGACGACACCCGCGTGATGCTGGAGGCGCTGCGCACGCTGGGGGTGCGCGTGGAGGGCCGCGCCGGCGCGCAGGACGACCCGGTGGTCGTGCACGGCGGCGGAGCGCGCCTGGCGCGCGGCCCGGCCGAATTGTTCCTGGGCAACGCGGGCACCGCGGTGCGTCCGCTGACCGCCGCGCTGGCCGTGCTGGGCGGCGATTACGTGCTGAAGGGCGTGCCGCGCATGCACGAGCGCCCCATCGGCGACCTGGTCGATGCGCTGCGCGCCATGGGCTGCGCCGTCGACTATCTCGGCCAGCCCGGCTACCCCCCGCTGCGCATCGGCAGCGGCCGCCCGCGCATCGAGGCAGCGCTGCGCGTGCGCGGCGACGTGTCCAGCCAGTTTCTCACCGCCCTGCTGCTGGCCCTGCCGCTGCTGTCGGGGGAGCGCGACATCGAGGTGCAGGTCGAGGGCACGCTGATCTCCCGCCCCTACGTGGCCCTCACCCTGGCGCTGCTGGAGCGCTTCGGCGTGCGGGTGCGCAACCACGACTGGCAGCGCTTCGTGGTGCCGGCCGGCAGCCGGCTGCGCAGCCCGCGCCGCCTGCAGGTCGAAGGCGACGCCTCCTCGGCCTCCTATTTCCTGGCCGCCGGCACCCTGGGCGGCCTGCACGGCCAGGGCGGCCCCGTGCGGGTGCTCGGCGTCGACGCCACCAGCCTGCAGGGCGACGTGGAGTTCGCCCGCGTGCTGGAGCGCCTGGGCGCCGACATCGCCTGGGGCGAGGGCTGGATCGAGGCGCGCGGCCTGCGCGAGGGGCGCCGCCGCCTGGGCGGCGGCGAGGTCGACTGCGTGGCCATCCCGGACGCCGCGATGACCCTGGCGGTGACGGCGTTGTTCGCCGATGCCCCTACCCTGCTGCGGGGCATCGGAAGCTGGCGGGTGAAGGAAACCGACCGCATCCACGCCATGCGCACCGAACTGGGCAAACTGGGCGCTCGGGTCGAGGCCGGCGAGGACTGGATGCGTGTGTGGCCCCTGGCCGACGCCGACTGGCGAGGCGCCAGCATCGCCACCTACGACGACCACCGCATGGCCATGTGCTTCTCCCTGGCCAGTTTCGGCCCGGTCGACCTGCGCATCGAGGACCCCGCCTGCGTGGGCAAGACCTTTCCCGGGTATTTCGAGGCCTTCTCCCGGGTGGCCCGCCCGGTGCCGGTGCTGGCCATCGACGGTCCCACCGCCTCCGGCAAGGGCACCCTCGCGGCCCGCCTGGCCGAGCGCCTGGGCTGGCATGTGCTGGATTCCGGCAGCCTGTACCGGGCCACGGCGCTGTGGGCGATGCGCCTGGGCGTGGCCCTGGACGACGAGCCCCGCCTGAGCGAGCTGGCGCGGCGCCTGCCGGTGGCCTGGCGCGACGGCGCGGTGCTGCTGGACGGCGTCGACGTGAGCCGCGAGCTGCGCGGCGAGCAGGTGGGCAACGCCGCCTCGACCATCGCGCCGCTGCCCCGCCTGCGCGAGGCCCTGCTGGGCCTGCAGCGCGCGCAGCGCCGGGCCCCTGGCCTGGTCGCCGACGGCCGCGACATGGGCACGGTGGTGTTTCCCGATGCCCGCCTGAAGGTGTTCCTGGTGGCAAGTGCGCGCACGCGCGCCGAGCGCCGGGTTAAGCAATTGATTTCCCAGGGCATTTCGACTACACTACAGGATGTTTTGCGCGACCTGGAATCGCGCGACGCGCGCGATGCCTCGCGCAGCGTCGCGGCGATGGCGGCCGCGCAGGATGCGTTGCCGCTGGACAACGCGGAGCTGGACGTCGATGCGACGGTGGCCCGCGTGCTGCAGTGGTGGCGCGAACGTACCTGAGCACGGCGCGCAAGGCGCGTGCCCAGGCCTTGCCACGAACCCCGCGGGGCCCCCCGCGGACGAGAAAGTCATCCATGTCTGTCAACCCCAGCGCCAGCACGTCTGGCGAATCCTTCGCCGCCCTGTTCGAGGAATCGCTCAAGACGCGCGACATGCGCACCGGTGAGGTGATCACCGCCGAGGTCGTCGGTGTCGACCCCAACTTCGTCATCGTCAACGCCGGGCTGAAGTCCGACGCGTACATCCCGATCGACGAGTTCAAGAACGACCACGGCGAGGTCGAGGTCCAGGTGGGCGATTTCGTCTCGGTGGCCATCGACGCGCTGGAAAACGGCTACGGCGACACCATGCTGTCGCGCGACAAGGCCAAGCGCCTGGCCTCCTGGATGTCCCTGGAGAAGGCGCTCGAGTCGGGCGAATTCGTCACCGGCACCGTCACCGGCAAGGTCAAGGGCGGCCTGACCGTGATGATCAACGGCATCCGCGCCTTCCTGCCGGGTTCGCTGCTCGACACCCGTCCGGTCAAGGACACCACGCCCTTCGAGGGCAAGACCCTGGAATTCAAGGTCATCAAGCTCGACCGCAAGCGCAACAACGTGGTGCTGTCGCGCCGCGCCGTGGTCGAGGCCAGCCAGGGCGAGGAGCGCGCCAAGCTGCTCGAGAGCCTGAAGGAAGGCCAGATCGTGCATGGCGTGGTCAAGAACATCACCGACTACGGCGCCTTCGTGGACCTGGGCGGCATCGACGGCCTGCTGCACATCACCGACCTGGCCTGGCGCCGCGTGCGCCACCCCAGCGAGGTGGTCACCCCGGGCCAGGAGCTCGACGCCAAGGTGCTCAAGTACGACGCCGAGAAGAACCGCGTGTCGCTGGGCCTGAAGCAGATGGGCGACGATCCCTGGGTGGGCGTTTCCCGCCGCTATCCCTCGGGCACCCGCCTGTTCGGCAAGGTCACCAACCTGACCGACTACGGCGCCTTCGTCGAGATCGAGCCGGGCATCGAGGGCCTGGTCCACGTGTCCGAGATGGACTGGACCAACAAGAACGTGGCTCCGAGCAAGGTGGTGCAGCTGGGCGACGAGGTCGAGGTGCAGGTGCTGGAGATCGACGAGGACCGTCGCCGCATCAGCCTGGGCATGAAGCAGTGCCGTCCGAACCCCTGGGAGGAGTTCGCCTCCAACCACAACCGCGGCGACCGCGTCAGCGGCCCGGTGAAGTCGATCACCGACTTCGGCGTGTTCATCGGCCTGCCCGGCGGCATCGACGGCCTGGTGCACATGTCCGACCTGTCGTGGAGCGAGCCCGGCGAAGCTTCGGTGCGCAACTACAAGAAGGGCCAGGAAGTCGAGGCCGTGGTGCTGGGCATCGACATCGAGCGCGAGCGCATCTCCCTGGGCATCAAGCAGATGGAGGGCGACCCCTTCATGAACTTCGCCGCCATCAACGACAAGGGCAAGGTCGTGACCGGCACGGTCAAGTCGGTGGATGCCAAGGGCGCGGTGATCGACCTGGGCAACGAGATCGAGGGCTACCTGCGTGCCTCCGAGATCTCCCGCGACCGCGTCGAGGACGCCCGCAACCTGCTCAAGGACGGTGACGAAGTCACCGCGCTGGTGATCAACATCGACCGCAAGAACCGCAGCATCCAGCTGTCGGTGAAGGCCAAGGACAGCGCCGACCAGCAGGAAGCGCTCACCCGACTGGCCGGCGAACAGCGCGAAGCCACCGGCACCACCAGCCTGGGTGCCCTGCTGCGCGCCAAGCTGGACAATCAGGGCCAGGAGTAAGCAGGACCCGCGGACGGGCCGCCCTGGCGGTCCGTCCGCGACGCAGCGACACGGCGCCGGGGCCCCGAGCCCGCGGCGCCGATTTTCTGCCCGGCCCGCCCGGGTACCAGCCCTACCGACCATGACCCGATCCGACCTCGTCGACCAGCTCGCGGCGCGCTTCGCCCAGCTCACCCATCGCGATGCCGAGCTGGCGGTCAAGACCATCCTGGATGCGTTGTCGGACGCGCTGGAAAACAGCCACCGCGTGGAGATCCGCGGCTTCGGCAGTTTTTCCGTCAGCCATCGACCGGCCCGCATCGGCCGCAACCCCCGCTCCGGCGAGCGCGTGGTGGTGCCGGAAAAGCGCATGCCCCACTTCAAGCCCGGCAAGACCCTGCGCCAGCTGGTCGACCACGACGGCGCACAGGACTGAGCCCATGGCCGCCGCGGTCGCGGCGCCGAACCTGCGCCCGGATACGGCCCAGCGAAATGGCAGGGTCGCGCGGGACAGGACACTAGAATCCCGCAGCAAGCCCCCCGGAGCCTCCGGGTCGATCGCCCTTCGACGTCCCCACCCGATGCGCGCCTTCAACTGGTTCGTCCGCCTGATCCTGTTCCTGTTGCTGTTCGGCCTGGCGCTGAACAACCTGGAGCCCACCGTGCTGCACCTGCTGTTCGGCACGCAGTGGCGCGCGCCGCTGTTCGTGCTGTTGCTGGCCGCCTTCGCCCTGGGGGCGCTGCTGGGTATCGCGGTCATGCTGCCGGGCTGGCTGCGGGCGCGTCGCCTGCAACGCAGCCTGGCCGCGAACTCCGGCCTGCCGCGCGCGGATGCCACCCCGCCCGCGCAAGCCCCCGCGCCGAATCCGCCGGCTCCGGGGGTGATCGATGGGACGCCCGATGGAGTTTGAACTCTGGTGGTTGCTGGCTCTGCCCGCCACCTTCGCGCTGGGCTGGCTGGCCTCGAGACTGGACCTGCTGCAACTGCGGCGTGACGGGCAGCATCGGCGCGACGCCTCGGCGGCGTATTTCCGCGGGCTGAACTTCCTGCTCAGCGAGCAGCAGGACAAGGCCATCGACGCCTTCATCGAGGCCGTGACGGCCGATCCGGAGACGGTGGACCTGCATTTCGCGCTGGGCAACCTGTTCCGGCGCCGCGGCGAATACGAGCGCGCAGTGCGCGTGCACCAGAACCTGCTGTCGCGAGCCGACCTGGCCGCCGCCGAGCGCCAGCGCGCGCAGGTGGCGCTGGCGCAGGACTTTTTCAAGGCGGGACTGCTCGATCGCGCCGAGGCGGTGTACACGGCGCTGACCGGTACCGCCTACCAGTCCGAAGCCC
Organism: Pseudomonadota bacterium; assembly: GCA_021808525.1. Taxonomy (GTDB): domain Bacteria; phylum Pseudomonadota; class Gammaproteobacteria; order Burkholderiales; family Burkholderiaceae_C; genus Thiomonas_A. The sequence goes on along the minus strand of JAKBBK010000004.1, from coordinate 67,972 downwards.
TGGCCGCGCTGCTGCAGATCCATGAGCGCACCCGCGAGTGGAACTCGGCCATCGACATCGCCCAGCGCCTGGAGCGAACGGGCGCGGGAAGCTGGGGCCGCCAGATCGCCCATTACTGGTGCGAGATCGCCCTGCGCCAGCGACGCGACGCCGACTTCGCCGCGGCGCTGGACTCGCTGGACAAGGCCGGCGCCGCGGATGCGCAGGCCGTGCGCCCCTGGCAATTGCGCGCGGCCATCGCCGAGCAGCAGGGCGATGCGGCGCAGGCCCTGGCCCACCTGCGTCGCGCCGCCACGCTGCGCCCGGAATTCGCCGCGGTGCTGGCGGCCGACGCGGCACGCCTGTTCCGCGACACGGGCCAGCAGCAGGCCGGGCTGGAGTGGCTGCGCACCCAACTGCAGGAAAGCCCCGCCATCGAACTGCTGGACGCGGTGCTGTCCCTGGAGCCCGACGCCGACCAGCGCAGGCGGCTGAGCCTGCAATACCTGCAGGCTCACGGCAGCCTGCTGGCGGCGCGCCGCGCCGTCGAGCAGGCGGCGGCCTCGCCCGATGAAGAGGGCCTGCGCGGCGCCGTCGAGCAGGCGCTGGACCGCGCCCTGACCAACCGCCAGCGCTACCGCTGCGCCGCCTGCGGCTTCGAGGCGCGCAGCTACACCTGGCATTGCCCGGCCTGCATGGGGTGGGATACCTATCCGCCGCGGCGCAGCGAAGAACTCTCCCTCACAGGCGTCTGAGCATGGCATCGATGAGTCCCGAACGACTGCGCCAGGCGCGCGTGCTGGTGGTGGGCGACGTGATGCTGGACCGCTACTGGTTCAGCAGCGTGGATCGCATCTCCCCCGAGGCTCCGGTGCCGGTGGCCCTGGTGCAGCGCGAACAGGATCGTCTGGGCGGGGCCGCCAACGTGGCCCTCAACGCCGCCACCCTGGGCGCGCAGACCACGCTGCTCAGCGTGGTGGGCAGCGACGACGCCGGGCGCAGGTTGGCCCACCTGGTGGCCGACACGCCCATCCGCAGCGCGCTGCGCCAGGTTCCGGGGCTGCGCACCACCATGAAGCTGCGCGTGGTGTCGCGCCAGCAGCAGTTGCTGCGCCTGGACTTCGAGGCCACGCCCGACCACGAGGTGCTGCTCGACCTCATGGACCGCTACGAGCAGGAGCTGGCCTTCCACGACGTGGTGCTGCTGTCCGACTATGGCAAGGGGGGACTGAGCCATGTCGAGCGCATGGTGCAGCTCGCGCGCGCGCAGGGGCGCCGCGTGCTGGTCGACCCCAAGGGGCGCGACTATTCGCGCTATTCCTCGGCCACGCTGATCACCCCCAACCGCGCCGAATTCGCGCTCGCCACCGGCGGCGACTGGCGCGACGAGGCCGAGCTGGAGCAGCGTGCGCAGGCGCTGCGCGCGCAGCTGCGGCTCGAGGCCCTGCTGGTCACACGCGCCGACGAAGGCATGAGCCTGTTCAGCGAGGCCGGCCACCTGCACGTCGCCGCGCAGGCCAAGGAGGTCTACGACGTCTCCGGCGCCGGCGACACGGTGATCGCCACGCTGGCCGTGATGCTGGGCGCAGGCGCCGGGCTCGACGAGGCCGTGCGCACGGCCAATCGCGCCGCCGGCATCGTGGTCGGCAAGCTGGGCACCGCCGCGGTCAGCCCCGCCGAACTGTGGCCCGACCCGGCCTGAGCCACACGCCATTCGCAAGCCTCCAGGAAGCCCTTCATCATGTCCCATCGCTACATCGTCACCGGCGCGGCCGGGTTCATCGGCAGCAATATCGTGCGCGGGCTCAACGCCCGCGGCATCACCGACATCATCGCGGTGGACAACCTCACCCAGGCCGACAAGTTCCGCAACCTGGTGGACCTGCGCATCAGCGACTACCTGGACAAGACGGCCTTCTACGAGGCCTTCGTCCAAGGCCGCTTCGGCACCGTCGAGGCGGTGTTCCACGAAGGCGCCTGCTCCGACACCATGCAGCACGACGGGCGCTACATGATGGACAACAACTATGCCGCCAGCCGCGCGTTGCTGGAGGCCTGCCTGGAACAGGGCACGCGCCTGCTCTACGCCTCCAGCGCGGCGACCTACGGCGCCAGCGAACGCTTCGCGGAACTCCCGGAATACGAGCGCCCCCTCAACGTCTACGGATATTCCAAGCTGCTGTTCGACCAGCTGGTGCGCCGGCGCCTGCACGGGGCACGGAGCCAGGTCGCCGGTTTCCGGTATTTCAACGTCTACGGCCCTGGAGAACAGCACAAGGGGCGGATGGCCTCGGTGGCCTGGCACCACTACAACCAGTTCCGCGACCGTGGGCGCGTGGAATTGTTCGGCGCCTACGGAGGCTACGGGCCCGGCGAGCAGATGCGCGACTTCGTCTTCGTCGACGACGTGGTGGCGGTGAACCTGTGGTTCCTCGACAACCCGCGCCACAGCGGGGTGTTCAACCTGGGCAGCGGGCGCGCGCAGCCCTTCAACGACATCGCCCACGCGGTGGTCAACGCGCTGCGCGCCCGCTCGGGGCAGGAGGCGCTGAGCCTGCGCCAGATGGTCGACGAAAAACTGGTCGCCTACATCGATTTCCCGGCCGCGCTGCACGGCAAGTACCAATGTTTCACCCAGGCCGAATTGCACGGCCTGCGCTCGGTGGGCTGCGACCACGCCTTCGCCGACGTGGCGCGGGGCGTGCGCAGCTACGTCGAGCGCCTGGCCGCCTGAGCGGGCCGCGCGCCCTGCCCGCCCGGCACCTGCGCGCCTGAGGCCTGCCCCGGCTCGCGGCCCCAGAGCCAGGCCGCTCCACGCACCCCGGAGGAGTCGCCGTGGCGCGCGCGCAGCAGTCGCGTGCGCGGGGCCTGCGGGCTGAACACCCAGGCCCCCCATCGCGCCGGAAGTTCGGTGTAGAGCTCCTCCACGTTGCTGAGCCCCCCGCCCAGCACGATGGCGTCGGGGTCGAGCAGATTGATCACCTGGGCGAAGGCGCGCGCCAGGCGATCGCAGTAGCGGATGAAGGCGGCGCGCGCGCCGTGGTGGCCGGCGCGCATCTCGCGCAGCGCGGCGGCCGCGTCGGGCATGCCCGCGTCGGCGGCCAGCGCCGGGCCGCACAGCAAGGTCTCGATGCAGCCGCGCTGGCCGCACCAGCATCGCGGCCCCGGCAGTTCGCCCCAGGCCGGCGCCATGCGCGGCCAGGGCAGCGAGTTGTGGCTCCATTCTCCGGCCAGGCCGTTGTGGCCGTCGAGCACGCGCGCGCCGCAGGCCACCGCGCCGCCAACGCCGGTGCCCAGGATCACCGCGAAGACCACGTCGCAGCCGGCGGCCGCCCCGTCGGGGGCGATCTCGCTCAGCGCCAGGGCATTGGCGTCGTTGCGCAGGCGTACCGGGCGACCCAGCAGGCTCTCCAGGTCCGCGTGCAGCGGGCGCCCGTTGAGCACCACGGAATTGGCATTGCGGATGCGCCGGTCCACGGGCGATTCCGAGCCCGGAATGGCCACCCCCAGCGCGCGCTCGCAGGGCCGCGAGGGCCCCAGCTCGCGCTCCACCTGGGCCACGCACTCGGCGATGGTGCGCAGCGTGCCCGCGTAGTCCCCCTGCGGCGTGGCCAGGCGCCGCCGAAGCTCGATGGTGCCGTCGTCGCGCACGGCGGCGCATTCGATCTTGGTTCCGCCCAGGTCCACTCCCAGGCGCAGCACGGAATTCATGCCGATTCCTCCGTTTCCCGCGGCGGCTCCAGCAGGCGCAGCAACGCGGCCTCGTCGAGCAGTTCCACCCCCAGCTGGCGCGCCTGCTCGAGCTTGCTGCCGGCCTCTTCGCCCACCACCACGTAGCGGGTCTTGCGCGACACCGAGGCGCTGACCTTGCCCCCGGCGGCCTCGATGCGCTGGCGCGCCTGCTCGCGACTGAGGGTGGGCAGCGTGCCCGTGAGCACGAAACTGCTTCCCGCCAGGTGGCGCGACACCGGCTGCGCCGCGGTCTCGTCCCAGTGCACGCCGGCGGCGAGCAGTTGCTGCACCACTTCCCGGTTGTGTTCCTGCGCGAAAAAGGTATGGATGCTCGCGGCCACCACGGGGCCGATGTCGCTGACCTGCTCCAGGCGCTCGACGTCGGCGTCCAGCAAGGCCTGCAGGCCCCCGAAATGCCGCGCCAGTTCCTTGGCGGTGGCCTCGCCCACATGGCGAATGCCCAGCGCGTAGATGAAGCGCGCCAGGGTGGTGCGCAGGCTGGCGTGGATCGCCCGCACCAGGTTGTCGGCGCTTTTCGCGGCCATGCGAGGAAGCTCGGCGAGTTGCTCCGCGCGCAGCCCGTACACATCGGGCAGGGAGCGCACCAGGCCGAGGTCGACCAGTTGCTCGACCACCTTGTCCCCCAGGCCCTCGATGTCCATGGCCAGGCGGCTGGCGAAATGCAGCAGCGCCTGCTTGCGTTGCGCGGAACAGTACAGGCCTCCACTGCAGCGCCAGTCCACCTCCTCGGGCTCGCGCACGATCTGCGAGCCGCACACCGGGCAGGCCCCGTGCAGCAGCGCCTGCAGGTCGAAGGGCTCGGTGCCGGGAGGGCGCCGCTCGGCCACCACCCCGACGATCTCGGGGATCACGTCGCCGGCGCGGCGCACGATCACCGTGTCGCCCACGCGCACATCCTTGCGTCGGGCTTCCTCCTCGTTGTGCAGGGTGGCGTTGGTCACGGTCACGCCGCCGACGAACACCGGCTCCAGGCGCGCCACCGGGGTGAGCTTGCCGGTGCGGCCCACCTGCACCTCGATGGCCAGCAGCCGGGTGCTGCGTTCCTGCGCCGGGTACTTGTGCGCCACCGCCCACACCGGCTCGCGGTTGCGAAAACCCAGTTCTGCCTGCAGGGCCAGGCTGTCGACCTTGTAGACCACGCCGTCGATGTCGAAGGGCAATGCATCGCGCTCGGCCAGGATGCGCGCATGAAAGTCCACCAGCAGCTGCGCTCCGGCACCGTGCACCCGTTGCGCGGCCACCGGCAGCCCCATGGCGGCGAAGGCGTCGAGCATCGCATGCTGGGAGTCGGGACGGTCGGGCCAGCCCACGATCTCGCCCCAGCCATAGGCGTAGAAGGACAAGGGGCGCTGCGCCGCCAGACGCGGATCGAGCTGGCGGATGCTGCCGGCGGCGCCGTTTCGAGGGTTCACCAGCGCGGGCAGTCCCTTCGCCCGCTGGGATTCGTTGTAGCGCAGGAAGTCGGCGCGCTTCATCAGCACCTCGCCGCGGACCTCCAGCACTTCCGGCACCCTGCCCTGCAGGCGCAGCGGCAGGTTGCGGATGGTGCGCACGTTGAGGGTCACGTCCTCGCCCGTCTCTCCATCGCCGCGGGTGGCGCCCTGCACCAGCACCCCGCGCTCGTAGCGCACGCTCAGCGCCAGGCCGTCGAACTTGAGCTCGGCCTGGTAGTGCAGCGCGGGGGCCTCCGGATCCAGCCCGAGCCGATTGCGCAGGCGCTGGTCGAAGGCCAGTGCGCCCTGGGGCGTGGTGTCGGTCTCGGTGCGGATGGACAACATCGGCACGCGGTGGCGCACGGGAGCGAACTCCGGCAGCGCGGCACCGCCCACGCGCTGGGTGGGCGAATCCGCGCTGCGCAGGGCCGGCCACTGCTCCTCGAGTCGCTGCAACTCGCGGAACAGCGCGTCGTAGTCGGCGTCGGGAATCAGCGGCGCATCGAGCAGGTAGTAGGCCCGGTCGTAGCGGGCGATGTCCTCGCGCAGGCGCTGCACGCGCGCGGCGGCCTCGGCCGGCGCTGCGGGAATCGGGGCTTCGGTCATGGAACTCGGAGTGCGCGGGGCGCGCACGGGATGGCGTTCAGGCGAACAGGCGCTGCGCGGCCGGCGTGCCGGCCCCCAGGCCGCGGGTCTCCAGCGATGCGTAGAGCTGCTGCAGCTGCAGCTCGATCTGGTCCAGCGCGGCCGGCGACAGGGGGGCGCCGTTGTCGTCCACCTGGCGCGCGCCCAGCGCCTGCGCCAGCTGGCGCGCGGCCTCGCGCATGCGCGCGAAGGGACGCAGCGCCGGCGCCACATGGGGCACGTCGAGCAGCAGCGTGGCCCGGGCCACCGGCATGGCCGGGTCGTCGGCCAGCTCCGCGTGGGCATCGAACTGCAATTGCACCACCGCGTAGCGCCGAGGCTCGGCCTGGGCGTCGGACTCGTCGGAGAGGCTCTCCACCAGGGCCATGCGCCCCGCGGCCAGGTTGGTCGTGAAGCCGCAGGCCTGCGCCTGCTGGCGCAGGAAGTCCAGGCCCCAGGCCACGCCCTGGGCCTGCAGGTTGATGGACAGCTGGGCGTCGTTGCCGGCGGCGAAGCCGTCGAGCTCGCGGGCCTGTTCCAGCACCTCGGCCATGTCGGGCAGGTCGGGCGCCACGCCCAGGGCCTCGCCCAGCGCATGGCACTTGGTGACGAATTCGGAATACTCGATCGCGTTCAGCGCCCCGCTGCGGCTGGCCATCTGCACGGCCGCCTGCAACTCGGCGTAACGCTCCCCCGGTTGCAGGACTTCCCATGCCCCGCTGTGCGCATTGCGTCCCTCGAACAACAGCGGCTTGGTGCCCGCGCGCGCGGTGCGCGGAAGGCGCTGCTGCAGGGCCTCGCCCGGCACGGGCTGCTCGAACACGAAACAGGCGATCGCGTCGATCAAGGGATCGATACGCGCCGTCGAGCTGCGCGCGCGACTGGCCTCGGGCTGCACCTCGACCCGCCCATCCGAGCCCGAGGCCTCGGCGCCGTCGTCCAGGCCGGGCTCCATTCGCTCCTGCGGCGCCGTGGCCGGGAAGGCATCCACCGGGCCGGGTTCACCACGTTCGCCGCGCTCGTCACGCTCCACGCCGGCGCGCCGGCGCCGCAGCTGCCAGGACTGCCAGCCGTTGACGCCCAGCACCGCGGCGATGATCACGACTCCGACCGCCGCCAGCGCTTCCTGCAGGGGACCCATGGGTATGCCTTCCTCTCGATACGGGTAATGTGCCGCGATGGTTCCGCGAAGCTCGCCTCAGGCCGCGACCATGCGCGTGGCGGTGTCCATGTCCACCGCCACCAGGCGGGAAACACCCTGCTCCTGCATGGTCACGCCCACGAGTTGTTCGGCCATCGCCATCGCAATCTTATTGTGCGAGATGAACAGGAATTGGGTGGCGTCGGACATGGTCTCCACCAGGCGGGCGAAACGTTCGGTGTTGGCGTCGTCCAACGGCGCGTCCACTTCGTCCAGGATACAGAACGGAGCCGGGTTCAGGTGGAAAATCCCGAACACCAGCGCGATGGCCACCAAGGCCTTTTCCCCGCCCGACAGCAGGTGGATGGTGCTGTTGCGCTTGCCCGGAGGCTGGGCCATCACCTGAACCCCGGCATCCAGGATTTCCTCGCCGGTCATGATCAGGCGTGCCGAGCCCCCTCCGAACAGCTCGGGAAACAGGCGTCCGAAGTGGCCGTTGACCTCGTCGAAGGTCTGGCGCAGCTGGGTACGGGTCTCGGCGTCGATGCGCCGGATCGCGTCTTCCAGGGTGGTCGCGGCCTGCTCCAGGTCGGCGCTCTGGGCATCCAGGAAGCCCTTGCGCTCGCGCGATTGCTGCAACTCGTCCAGCGCGGCCAGGTTCACGGCTCCCAGCGCCGCGATCTCGCGCTGCAGGCGCTGGGCGTCGCGCGCCAGCTGCTCGGGCGTCAGATCGCTGCGCGATTCCAGCTCCTGCTGCACGAGCGCCGGGTCCACCTTGGCCTCGGCCAGCTGTTGCTCGAACTGCTGGGCCTGCAGGCGCGCCTCCTGCTCGTCCAGCTGGCGCTGGCCGATGGCCGCTCGCAGCGGCTCCAGCTCGCGCTCCAGCAGGATGCGCTGCTCCTCGATGGCGCGCACCCTGGCGCTGAGCTCGTCGTGTTCGGCCCGCCGCGCATGCAGGCGCTGCTGCGCCTGCTCGCGCGCTTCCAGCGCGTCCTGGAGCCCGGCGCGGGCGCTTTCGTCGTGCAGGCGATCGAGCTCCTCGGCGGCCGCGCGCAGGCGCTCCAGCGCGGAATCGATCTGCTGCTGGGCGGTGGCGTCCATGCGCTGGGCATCGGCCATGCGCTGCTGCAGGCTGCGCACCGCATAGGCGCTCTCCGCCTGCTCCTGCTCGAGATTGCGCAAGGTGGCGCGCGCCTGCGCCAGCTCGGACTGCTCGCGCGAGGCCGCGGCATCCAGATCCGCGTGCTGCTGCTGGCTGTTGCCCAGCTCCACGTCGAGCTGCTCGAAGCGCGCCTCGCTCTCGGCCAGCTGCATCTGCAGCTCCTCCTCCTGCGCCGCGGACTCCGCGAGGTCGGAGTCCAGGCGCTCGGCGCGGGCGGTGGTCTCCTGCTGCTGTTGCTGCAGCTTGAGCCGCTCCACCTGCACGCCGTGGGATTGCTGGGTGAGGGACTGCAGGTCTCGCCCGACCTGGGACATTTGCTCCTGGGCACGCGCGAACTCCGCCTCCGCCAGGGCCGCGGCGTCCTGCGCCTGCTCGGCCAGCAATTGCTGCGCGCGCTGCTGGCGTTCCAGGTTGTCGATGTCCTGCGCCCGTGCCAGCAACCCGGCCTGTTCGCTGTCCGCCGCGTACAGGCTGACGCTGTGGCGCCCGACCATGTGGCCCTCGGGAGTGGCCAGCACGGCCCCCGGCGCCAGGCTCTCGCGCCGCTGCAGGGCCTGGGGCAGGGATTCGGCTGTGTACACGGCGGCCAGCCAGTCCTCCAGCACGGCGCGCAGCCCGGGGTCGCCCACGCGCAACAGGGAAGCCAGCGGGCGCATGCCCGCCGGAGCGGCCGGCGGCGCGGCGCCCTGGGGCGGCGAGAAGAAACTCAGCTTGGCCGGCGGCGGATCGGCGGCCAGCGCGCCGGCACCCTCCAGCGCACGCAGCTCCAGCGCGGCCAGTCGCTCGCGCAGTGCCGCTTCCAGCGCGTCCTCCCAGCCCGGCTCGACCTGGATGCGGCTCCACAGCCGGGCCATGGAATCCAGCCCGTGGCGGGCCAGCCAGGGCTGCAGGCGCCCCTCGGTCAGGACCTTTTCCTGCAGCGCCTTGAGGGCCTGCATGCGCGCGGTGGTGGCGGTCAGCGTGGCCGCGGCTTCCTGGGCCTGCTGCTGGGCCTGCTGACGCTCGGCCTGCAGGCGCGGCACGCGCTGCTGGCCTTCGTCGAAGGCGGCCTGGGCGCGCTCGCAGGCCGTGCCGAGCACCAGCTGCTGCTGCTCCAGCTCGGCCAGGCGAGCGCCGTCCGGCGAGGCCAGCTGCCTGCGCTCGGTCTGCAGGCGCTGCATGCGTTGCTCCACCGCCTGGCGCTGCTGGCCCAGGTTGCGCTGGCGTTCGGCCTCGGCCTGCAGACGCTGCTGCGCCGCCGCCGCCTGCGCGCGGCACTCGGCCGCGCGCATCTGCGCATCGGCCAGGCGAGCCTCCAGCGCCGGAATCAGCTCGCCCTGCTCTTGCACGCGCGCGCTGGCCAGCTGCTGCGACTGCTCGGCGGTCTCGATCTCGATGGCCGCGGTCTCGGCATCGGCGCGCGCCTGCTGCTGGCGCTGCTGCCATTGCTCCAGTTGCTGCTGCAGCTCGGCGTGACCGCGTTGCGCGCGCTCGCGGGCTTCCACGACAAAACGGATCTCGGCCTCGAGGCGCGCCACCTCCGCCTGCGCGGCGTACAACTCCGCCTGCGCGCCGTTGAGGGTCTCGGCCGATGCGTACTGCGCCTGGCGCACTTGTTCCAGCTCGGCCTCGGTCGCGCGCAGGCGCGCGGTGTGCTGCTCCAGCTCCAGCTGGGCGCGGCCCGCCTGCTCGCGCAGGCGCGTCTGGCGCTGCTCGGCCTCGCGCAGGCGCAGCAGCCACAGCGCGTGCTGGCTGAACTGGCTTTGCTGCTGCAGCTCGTGGTAGCGCTGCGCCACCGCCGCCTGCTGCTCGAGCTTGTCCAGCTGGCCGCCGAGCTCGCGCAGGATGTCGTGCACCCGCTGCAGATTCTCGCGCGTGCCGTGCAGGCGATTCTCGGTCTCGCGCCGGCGTTCCTTGTACTTGGAGACGCCGGCGGCCTCCTCCAGCATCACGCGCAGTTCCTCGGGGCGTGACTCGATGATGCGGCTGATCGTGCCCTGGCCGATGATGGCGTAGGACCGAGAGCCCAGGCCCGTGCCGAGGAAGATGTCCTGCACGTCGCGCCTGCGCACGGGCTGGTTGTTGATGAAATAGCTCGAACCGCCGTCGCGCGTGAGCACGCGCTTGACGGCGATTTCGGTGTACTGGCCGAAGCTGCCGCTGACCCGGTGGTCGCTGTTGTCGAACACCAGCTCCACGCTGCAGCGTCCGGCCGGCTTGCGCGTGCCGGAACCGTTGAAGATGACGTCCAGCATCGAATCCCCGCGCAGCTCGGCGGCGCGTGATTCGCCGAGCACCCAGCGCACGGCGTCGATGATGTTGGACTTTCCGCAGCCGTTGGGGCCCACCACGCCCACGCGCCGCCCCGGCAGGTTGAAGGACGCCGGCTCGGCGAAGGACTTGAAACCGGCGAGCTTGATGGTGGACAGTCGCACGTTGCTGAAACTTGGTTTAAATAGCTGATTTCAAACGAAAAATATGCGGCTCCAGCCGCATCGGCCCATGATAGCACCCGCGCCGCGGCGGGCATCGCCTGCGGCCGCTGGCCTGCGCCGCTTCGCCCGCTGCGGGATAATGCCCGGCTCCTCGATGTCCCACTTTGCGAAGGCCGCTGACCAGGGCCGCCCGCCGCCATGAGCACCCAGAATCCCAAGAATCCCAAGAATCCCAAGAGTCCCAAGAGTCCGAAGAGTCCTGCGAGAGCCGGCAGCGCCGCCCATCCCGCCGGCACCGCAAGCCCGCGCGCCCCGTCGGTGGTCACCCAGCCCAGCAAGGCCTTGCAGACCTTCCCGAACCCGGCGCCCGAGCGGGATTACCACATCCACATGCAGGTGCCCGAATTCACCTGCCTGTGCCCGCTGACCGGCCAGCCCGACTTCGCGCGCATCGACCTGGACATGATCCCCGACCGTGCCTGCATCGAGCTCAAGAGCCTGAAGCTGTACATGTGGAGTTACCGCAACGAAGGAGCCTTCCACGAGAAGGTGACCAACACCATCCTGGAGGACATCGTGAAGGCCATCGCGCCGCGCTACCTGCGCGTGACCGCGCAGTGGTACGTACGCGGGGGCATCTACACCAACGTGGTGGTGGAGCATCGCAAGCGCGGCTGGAAGCAGGCCCCCACGGTGGACCTGAGCCGCTTCGCCACCGCCCAGCCCGCGCTGCCGCAGTCCGGGCGCTGAGCCGGCAGGCTCAACCGGCGCTGCGCACGAGCAGCACCGCCTGGCCGCTGCTCACGGCGATGCTGCCGCCGGGGCCGGGGGCGACGCCGTAGGGGGCGCCGAGCGCGGCCGGCAACGGGCCCGGCGCGGGCAGTTCGCCGTCGGCGCGCCCGGCCACCGTGCGCAGCACGCCATCGCGCCCCAGCGCGCGCAGCTTGTGATTGCCGGCGTCGGCGATGTAGAGCACGCCCGCGGCGTCGAAGGCGATCTGCTGCGGCCGGCGCAGAAGCGCGCGCGGCCCCGGACCATCGAGGTCGCCGGGCCGTCCCGCGACCCCCGCCACCGTGCTCACCTGGCCCTGCGGACTGATGCGCCGCAGGTCATGGTTGAAGTACTCGCTGACATAGATGCTGCCGTCCGCATGCACGGCGATTCCCACGGGGGTGTTGAACAGCGCGTGGCGCAGGGGCCCGTCGCGGTGCTCGTTGATCCCGGGGGTGCCGCCCAGCGTGGACACCAGGCCGTCGCGACCCACGCGACGGATGGTGTGGTTGTAGGCGTCGGCCACCAGCAGGTCGCCACTGCGCGGGTCCGCGGCAATGCCCACCGGATGGTTGAATCGCGCCTGCGCGCCGGCGCCGTCCGCGTAGCCGGGCAGCTGATCGGCGCCCGCCAGCAGGCTCACCACCCCGTCGCGCAACACCCGCAGGGTGTTGGCGTAGGAATCGGCCACGTAGACACTGCCGTCGGCCCCCACCGCCAGCGCGTCGGGACCGACGAAACCCGCCTGGGCGGCAGGGCCCTCCACGGTCTTGCGCAGTTCCGGCACGCCCGCCAGGCTGCTCACCATGCCGTCGGGCGCGATGCGCCGCACCATGGCGTTGGCGGCGTCGGCCACGAGCACGCCTCCGCGGGGGTCGGCGCACAGGCCTCGGGGATCGAAAAAGCGCGCCGCGACGCCCTGCGCATCGACATGCCCGTGCTGGCGCGGATCGCCCGCCCACAGGCTCAGGCTTCCCGCCGGCGCGGCCCACGCCGTGGCGGACCAGGGCGCGACACCACCGGCGGCGACGGTGCAGGCGACTTGCAGGAACTGGCGGCGACGCAGGCTCATGGCTGCATTTATTTGCGTAGATGCGAATGCTCGGATATTACCCTGCCCACGCGGGACTTCACGGCTCCCGGGATCCACCCCGCCAGAGGCCGCGAATCGCCGCGACGCCCACGGCGCCGGCCGCGCGCGCCAGCGGCAGATGTCCCGGCTCCAGGCCCCCCAGCGCATACACCGGCAGGCGCGCCCGCAGGCACGAGTCGCGCAACCCCTCCCACCCCAGGCCGGGCGCTCCGGGGTGGCTGGCCGTCGGCAGCACCGGCGAGACCGTGGCCAGCGCCGCGCCGAGCCGGGCCGCCGCGTCCAGCTGCGCCGCGTCGTGGCAGGAAGCCGCCAGCAGGATCTCCCGCGCGACGTCGCCGCAGGCCTCGCGCCAGGCCGGCTGATCCAGCATGCGCGAGGGCAGGTGCAGGCCCTGGGCGCCGAGCTCGCGCAAGCTGCGCAGCAGCCCTGCCGGAGCCGCTTCCGCCAGCCCCCCGGCTCCGAGCAGCAGGGGCGCGCCCCGCGCGGCGCAGCAACGCAGCACCTGCCCGGCCAGCGCATGCCAATGGCCGGGCTCCAGGCCGTGGGCCCGGAACTGCACCAGCAGCGAACCAGGTGCCTGCGCCGCCAGGCTCGCGCGCAGGGCGCGCAGGAATGCGGCATCCCCGCCTTCGGGCTGGGGTGTGATCAGGTACAGCGCGGGCAAGGCGCCGTGGCTGGGGCGCGGCACCGGCGCATCCGGCGCGAAGCCGGCCCGGGAAGGGTTCAATCAGGCCCCACGGCGATCGACCAGCGCGCGCGCGATGGTGCCGAGATCGACATACTCGAGCTCGGCCCCGGAGGGCACGCCGCGCGCCAGGCGGGTGATGCGCAGGTCCAGCGGTCGCAGCGTCTCGGCGATCACATGGGCCGTGGCCTCGCCTTCGTTGGTGAAATTGGTGGCCAGGATGATCTCCTCCACCGTATCCGCGCGCAGGCGTTCGACCAGGCGATCCAGCCCGATGTCCTTCGGCCCCATGCCGTCCAGCGGACTGAGCCGGCCCATCAGCACGAAATACAGGCCGCGGTAGCCCATCGACTGCTCCACCGCCGCCTGGTCGGCCGGGGTCTCGACGATGCACAGCAGGCGCCGATCACGCCGGGTGTCGGAACAGGTGCTGCAGAGATCCGACTCGGTGTAGGTGTTGCACAGACCGCAGCGACGGATGGCCTGCAGCGCGCGTTGCAGCGACAGCTGCAAGGCCTCGGCCGCCTCGCGGTCATGCTGCAAGAGGTGGTAGGCCATGCGCGCGGCCGTCTTCGGGCCGACCCCGGGCAATGCGCGCAGCGCGTCGACCAGCGCGTCCAACGCCGGCACGCGCGTGGGGGCCTGCGGGTGGTTCACCAGACTCTCCGGGCTCGAAGGGGGCTCAGAACGGCAACTTCATGCCGGGGGGCAGCGGCATGCCCGCGGTCGCCGCGGCCATTTTCTCCTGCGCGGTGGCCTCGGCACGGCGCAGGCCGTCATTGAAGGCGGCGGCCACGAGGTCCTCCAGCATGTCCCGGTCCTCGCCGAGCAGGCTGGGGTCGATGCTGACCCTGCGCACCTCGTGCTTGCAGCTCATCAGCACCTTCACCAGCCCGGCGCCGGACTGGCCCTCGACCTCGATGCGCCCGAGTTCCTCCTGCACCCGCTTGATGTTGTCCTGCATGGCCTGGGCCTGCTTCATGAGGCCCGACAGTTGTCCCTTGTTGAACATGAAAGCTCCTGCGTGGTGAATGTTCCATGCGGCGCCGGGCGCCGCGAAATACCGCCCCGGCGTGCCGGGGCGGCGCCATGTGCATCAGGCGTCCAACGGGCGCACCGAGCCGGGCACGATCTGCGCGCCCAGTTCATCGACCAGCTGGCGCACCAGCGGATCGGCCGCGATGGTCTGCTCGGCTTCCTGCTGGCGCTGCGCGCGAACGGCCGCAGCACGCAGCTGGGCGGTGTCGCGCACCGCACCCACTTCCACGCGCAGCACGAGCTCGCGTCCGAGACGCTCGGACAGCGCCGCCTGCACGCGCTCCAGGGCACCGGCACGGGTGTATTGCTCGCTGGGCACGCGCAGCACCCATGCGCCTTCGCGGACCCCGACCCATTCGCTTTGCAAGGCCAGGCTGCGCGCCAGGGCCACCAGCGGCAGCTCGCGAGCCAGCTCCGGCCAGTCCCCGAGCTCGCATGGGTCCTGGCCGCCCCGCGGGCCCGCGGCGACCGGGGATTCGGAGCCTGGCGCGGGTCGAGGCGCAGGCTCGGGCTCGGGCTCCGGCTCGACGCCGGCTTCGTCCGTCGTGCCCGCAGCGGGCCCTGCCCTTCGCCCGGGAGCATCCTCGCCCGGCGCCGAACGCCCTGCCTGGAGGACTGGCGCCGATGAAACGGGCGCCGATGAAACGGGCGCCGATGGAACCGGCGCGGATGGAACCGGCGCGGATGGAACTGCTGCGGATGGGGCCGGGCGCGGCAGGGCTTCGCCGCCGTCCGCGCGCGCGGAGTGGCGCTCCATCGCATCCAGACCGCGCGCGGCCGAGGCGGTGGCCAGGGGCACGAAGGACAGCAGGCGCAGCATCACCATGCTGAAGCCGCACAGCGGGTCGGGCGCCAGGGCCAGTTCGCCGCGTCCCTGCAGGACCATGCTGTAGGCCAGTTGCAGGCTCTCCGGCGGCAGCGCGGCGGCGAGCTCGCGCAAGGCGGCCGCGTCGGGGTCGTTCTCGTCCAGGCTCTGCGGCAGCACCTGCAGCACGGCCAGGCGTTGCAGCAAGGCTGCCAGGTCTTCCAGCGCCTGCGGCAGCGACAGCGAGCGCTGGTCCATGGTCTCCGCGAGACCGAGCAGCGCCTGCGCGTCGGCACGAGCCAGCGCGCGCAGCAGATCGAACAGATAGCCGGAATCGACCGCGCCCAGCATCTGGCGCACGCCGTCCGCGCTGACGCGCCCGGCGTCGAAGGCGATGGCCTGGTCGGCCAGGGACAGCGCATCGCGCATCGAACCGCGGGCCGCGCGGCCCAGCGCCTGCAGCGCGGGGGCCTCGAACTCCACGCCCTCCGCCCGCAGCACCTGCTGCAGGTGTTGCGCCACGGCCGCCGGAGGCACCGACTTGAGCGCGAACTGCAGGCAGCGGCTGAGCACCGTCACGGGCACCTTCTGCGGGTCGGTGGTGGCCAGCACGAACATCACCTGCTGCGGAGGCTCCTCGAGCGTCTTCAGCATGGCGTTGAAGGCGTGGTTGGACAGCATGTGCACTTCGTCGATCATGTAGACCTTGAAGCGGCCCGCCGTGGGCTTGTAGACGGCCTGCTCGAGCAGGCGGGTCATGTCGTCCACGCCGCGGTTGGAGGCGGCGTCCAGTTCGATGTAGTCGACGAAGCGCCCGGCGTCGATCTCCACGCAGGAGGGGCATCGGCCGCAGGGCTCGGCGGTGATGTCGCCCTGCCCGTCGGCCCCGGTGCAGTTGAGCGACTTCGCCAGGATGCGCGCGATCGTGGTCTTGCCCACGCCGCGGGTGCCGGTGAACAGATAGGCGTGGTGCAGTCGCCGGCGCTGCAGCGCATGGGTGAGCGCACGCACCACATGATCCTGCCCGACCAGGGTGGCGAAGGTCTTGGGGCGCCATTTGCGCGCCAGCACGGTACTCGACATGGGAGGGATTGTAAGGGGCCCCCGCGGCACGCAGCCGCGGGTCGTGCTTACAATAGACCCCGACGGGCCGCCCCGCATTGCGGCGCGGTGAACCTGGTCAGGCCGGGAACGGAGCAGCCACAGCCGTTTCCCGCAAGTGCCGGGGGTACGGCTCGTCACCCCATTGCCGAGTTTCGTCGCGCCGTAGCGGACGGAATCGTGGCGAGACCTGGAACTTTCATGAGCGACCTGATCAAACACACCACCGATGCGTCCTTCGAGCAGGACGTGCTGAAGTCGTCGACCCCCGTGCTCATCGACTACTGGGCGGAATGGTGCGGCCCCTGCCGCATGGTGGCGCCGATCCTGGACGAAATCGCCGGTGAATACCAGGGCCGGCTCCAGATCATGAAGGTCAACGTCGACGAAAACCGCAACGTGCCGGCCAAGTACGGCATTCGCGGCATTCCCACCCTGATGCTGTTCAAGGGCGGCGAGGTGGCCGCGACCAAGGTGGGCGCGCTGTCCAAGTCGCAGCTGACCTCCTTCCTCGACGCGAATATATAATTCCGAGCAAGACGCGGACGCCGGCGGGTTTCGACCCGACCGGGTCCGCGGCCACGGACCCGTAACGGCCGCGGCGTAGCAGCCGCAGCCCCCCCGCCGATGCGGGCGGGTACCCCGGCCTCGCAACGCGCGACCCGCCAGGCGCGGGCCGGAGCCCCACAATCCCGAAGACGCCGGCAAGGCTGCCCATGCACGACATGGCGCACGAACCGGCGGTGCACCCGAAGCGAACAACCTCCGCTTTGCGTGCGGCCCGCAAGCCGCAGCCTCCCTTTCCCCGATAGCCAGTCCCTCCCGGATCCGCAGGTCGCGCCCCTCAGGCCGCGCAGCGCGATCCCCGGAACCCGCAGCCGATTCCCGCTCGCGCACCCGGTCCCTGTCGCCGCTTTCCATCGCCATTTCCCCGCCCACCCCTGCCATGCACCTGTCCGAACTCAAAGCGATGCACGTCTCCCAGTTGCTCGAGATGGCAACCGCCCTGGAGATCGAAAACGCCAGCCGCCTGCGCAAGCAGGAATTGATGTTCGCGATTCTCAAGCGCCGGGCGCGCACCGGCGAGCAGGTGTTCGGCGATGGCGTGATGGAAGTGCTGCCCGACGGTTTCGGCTTCCTGCGCGCCCCGGAATCGAATTACCTGGGTTCGCCGGACGACATCTACATCTCGCCCAGCCAGATCCGCCGCTTCAACCTGCACACGGGAGACTCGATCGAGGGCGAGGTGCGCGTGCCCAAGGACGGCGAGCGCTATTTCGCGCTGGTGAAGGTGGACCGCGTGAACGGCGTGACACCGGAGCAGAACAAGAACAAGATCATGTTCGAGAACCTGACTCCGTTGTTTCCGACGGAGCACCTGAAACTCGAACGGGACATCCGCGCCGAGGAAAACATCATCGGCCGCGTGATCGACATGATCGCCCCCATCGGAAAGGGGCAGCGCGGCCTGCTGGTGGCACCGCCCAAGAGCGGCAAGACCGTGATGTTGCAGTCGATCGCCCACGCGATCACGGCCAACCACCCCGAAGTCGTGCTGATCGTTCTGCTGATCGACGAGCGCCCGGAGGAAGTCACGGAAATGCAACGTTCCGTGAAGGGCGAGGTGGTCAGTTCCACCTTCGACGAACCGGCGCTGCGCCACGTGCAGGTGGCCGAGATGGTCATCGAGAAGGCCAAGCGTCTGGTCGAACTGAAAAAGGACGTGGTCATCCTGCTCGACTCGATCACCCGGCTGGCGCGTGCCTACAACACCGTGGTGCCGGCCTCGGGCAAGGTGCTCACCGGGGGCGTCGACGCCAATGCGCTGCAGCGCCCGAAGCGCTTTTTCGGCGCCGCCCGCAATATCGAGGAAGGGGGCTCGCTGACCATCATCGGCACCGCGCTGACCGACACCGGCAGCCGCATGGACGAGGTGATCTACGAGGAATTCAAGGGTACCGGGAACATGGAGATCCACCTGGACCGGCGCCTGGCGGAAAAGCGCGTGTACCCCGCGATCCTGCTCAACCGCTCGGGAACCCGGCGCGAGGAACTGCTGCTCAAGTCCGACATCCTGCAAAAGGCATGGATCCTGCGCAAGCTGCTCTATCCCATGGACGAGATCGAGGCGATGGAGTTCCTGCTGGAGAAGATGAAGCAGACCAAGAGCAACTCGGAGTTCTTCGATCTGATGCGTCGGGGGGGCTGAGTTCGCGCCCGTTCGTGCGATAATGTGCGTCTTTGGCTAAGTACAGCGACCGCCCCGCCCCGAGTCCGTCAGGTCCGCGCGTCAAGGCGCGAGGGCTTGCGAGGATTCCTCGACAAGGGCGGCAACAAGGTACGGTTGCGCTGCGGCTGGCCGCATTTTCCGGAAATCCACCATGAAACCTGGCATCCACCCCGAATACCGCGACGTGTGCTTCGTCGACCTGTCCAACGGCACCAAGTTCGTCATTCCCTCGACGGCGACCACGCGCGAAACCGTGAAGATGGACGACGGCCGCGAGCTCCCGCTGTTCAAGCTGGACACCTCCTCCGAGTCGCACCCCTTCTACACCGGCACCCAGAAGAGCATCGACTCGCTGGGCGGTCGCGTCGACAAGTTCCGCCAGAAGTTCGCCCGCGCGGCGTCGGCCGGCGCCAAGAAGTGAGGTACCGCGGGACCGGCCCTGGCCGGCCCGTCCCCCTGGGGAATCCGACGGGCAGCATGGCTGCCCGTTTTGTTTGGCCGATCGACCCTCGCAGCCCGACCCGATGAACTCTCGCGCCGAAACCTCGCGCGCGCCGGCGCCCCGCCCGGTGGTGAGCAGCGAAAGCGTGGCGCGCCTGCCGCGCTGGCCGCTTTGGCTGCTGTGCGTGGCCTACGTGCTTCCGGGCTATCTCGGCCGTGACCCCTGGACCGGCGACGGGCAGACCTTCGGCGTGGCCTGGCAGATCGCGCAGGGCCATTCGGGCTGGCTGCAGCCGACCCTGTGGGGCCATGCCGTCGGCGGCGGCTGGATCGCCTACTGGCTGGGCGCGCTGGCCCTGAAGGCCTTCGCCGGCTGGTTCGGCGCGCCGACGGCCACACGTCTGCCCTTCATGCTCCTGCTGGCGGCCTGCCTGGCCGAGGTGTGGCATGCCGCCTACCAGTTGGCCCTGCGCGACGAGGCCCAGCCCGTGCAGCCGGCCTTCGGCGAAGCCATCGCCCGCAAGGACTATGCGCGCGCCATGGCCGATGGCGCCTTGCTGAGCCTGCTGGCCTGCCTGGGCCTGCTGGTGCGGGGCCACGAGACCACGCCGGCCCTGGTGCAGCTGGCCGGGGCCGGCAGCGTGCTGCTCGGGCTGGCGCTGCTGCCCAGGCACCGCCTGCGCGCCTGCCTGGCGCTGGCCGGGGGCCTGCTGGCGCTGGCCTTGTGCGGCGCGCCCTGGCTGGCGCTGTTCGCGGCGCTGCTCAGCGCGGCGCTGCTGCCCGCGCCGGCCCTGCGCGGCAGCCGCGTGGCGGCCGCGCTGACCCTTGTGCTTTGCGGGGCGGCCTGCGCGGCCGTGCTGTGGCACCTGCACGGCGCCACCGAGGCCCGGCTTCCCACGCTGCGCTCGGCGCAGCATCTGCTGGGCGTGCTGGCCTGGTTCCTGTGGCCGGCCTGGCCGCTGGCCGGCTGGGCCATCTGGCGCTGGCGCGCCTCGCTGGGTGCCTGGCATGTGCTGGCGCCCGTGGCGCTGGGCACGCTTTGCCTGTTCTCGGCCTTCCTCAGCAGTTCGGGCAGCGCGCCGCTGCTCCTGGTACTGCCCGCCGCGGCGGTGCTGGCTTCGCTGGCGCTTCCGGTGATGCGTCGCGGCAGCCTGGCCGCGCTGGACTGGTTCGCCCTCATGTTCTTCAGCCTGCTGGCCTTCGTGGTCTGGCTGCTGTGGATCGCCCTGCTCACGGGCGAGCCGGCGCATCCGGCGGCCAATATCGCGCGCCTTGCGCCGGGCTTCCATGCCCGGCTGCAACCCCTGCCGACCTTGCTGGCGCTGCTGGCCACCGCGGCCTGGGCGGCCGTGGCGGCCTGGCGCGCGGGGCGCCACCGGCATCCGATCTGGAAGGGCATGGTGCTGTCGGCCGGCGGCGTGACCCTGGTGTGGGCGCTGGTCGGCACCCTGTGGCTGCCCGTGCTCGACTATGCCAGCAGCTATCGCAGCCTGGGCGAACAGGTACGGCTGGCGTTGCACGAGCACGGAGCCGGCCATGCGCCGCGCGTGCAGACCCTCGGGCTCAACCCTTCGCAGCAAGGTCTGCTCGGCTACTGGAGCGACGCCCGCTTCGTGCCGGGCGCATGGCCGCAGTCCTGGCGAGCTCCCTACGTCCTCACCCTCACGCGGGGAGACTATCTGCCCTGGCCGGTGCACGGACAGGTGCTGTGGAGCGGCCACCGCCCCGGCGAGAACGACGAGTTGCTGCGCCTGTGGCGCCGCGATGACACGGGGCGCTGAAGCGCGGGGGCCGCTGCGCGAACTGCTGCGCCTGGCCGGCGCCGTGTTCGTGGGGCAGCTGGCGGTGGTCGGCTTCGGCGTGGCCGACACGGTCATGCTGGGCCGCGGCGGCGATACCCTGGGCCTGGCCACGCTGGCGCTGGGACAGGCCGTGTACATGACCACCTACCTGGCGCTGGACGGCGTGACCCAGGCCCTGCTTCCCGCACTGGGCCGCGAGGCCGGCGCCGCCAGGGTCGACCGCGTGGCCGCCGTGTTCCGCCAGGGGCTGTGGCTGGCGGCGATGCTCGCCGTGCTGGGCTGCCTGCTGCTGCTGTGGCCGCAGCCGCTGCTGCGCCTGACCGGCGAGCACGACGCGGGCCTGCCCGTGGAGTACCTGCGCGTGCTGGCGCTGGGACTGCCGGCGGCCATGCTCTACCGCATCCACGTGGCGCTGGGCCAGGCCATCGGGCGACCGATGCTGGTGACCGTGCAGCAGGCGCTGGGCCTGGGCTGCAAGCTGCTGCTCAACGCCTTGCTGGTGGCGCCCGCGAGCCTCGGCCTGCACGGGCTGGCCGGCCACGGCGTGCTGGGCTGCGCGGCGGCCACCGCCATCACCCAGTGGCTGCTGCTGGCCGGCGCCTGGCGCCAGCATGGGCGCGATGCGGTCTTGCGGCCCTTGCGCGCGCTGGGTCGCTTCGATGCTCCGCAAGCCGGTCAGTTGCTGGCCCTGCTGCGCCTGGGTCTGCCCATCGGCGCGACGGTCATGGTGGACGTGTCCTCCTTCACCGGCATGGCACTGTTCATCGCCCGCACCGGCAACGTGCAACTGGCCGCGCACCAGGTGGCCATCAGCGTGGCCACGGTGCTGTACATGCTGCCGCTGTCCATGTCCATCGCCACCGGCTCGATGGTGGCGCGCCAGCTGGGAGCGGCCCGCCCTGCTGGCGCCGTGCGCGCGGCCTGGAGCGGGGTGGGCGCGGCCATGCTGGTGTCGGCCGCGGCGGCTCTGGCGCTGCTGCTGCTGCGCGCGCCGGTCGCCTCCTGGTACAGCAGCGATCCCCGCGTGGCGGGGGTGGCCGCGCGCCTGCTCGGACTGGTGGCGGCCTACCAGGTCTTCGATGCGCTGCAGGCCTGCAGCGCCTTCGCGCTGCGCTCCTGGCACGTGGCCGCCCTGCCCGGCGCCTTGTATGCGCTGGCCCTGTGGGGCGTGGGGCTGGGCGGCGGATGCCTGGTGGGCCTGGACCTCAGCGGACTGAGCCCGCCGGCGCTGCAGGGCGCGGCGGGATTCTGGGCCGCTTATTGCGCCGGGCTGGCTCTGGCCGCGGCCGGCATCGCCTCGCTGCTGCTGCGGGTCACGCGACGTCAGCTGGCCGCCGCCTGAGCTCAGGCCTGCAGGCCTTCCATCTGCTGCTCCAGCTCCAGCCATTCCTGCTCGCAGGCCTCGATGTCCTGCAACAGCTGCTTGAGCTCGCGCCCGGCCTCGGCGCGTTCGGCCGGACGCGGGGACGGCGCGGCCAGCGCCTGCTCGAGCTGTCCGCGCCGGGCCTCCAGGGTTTCCAGACGCCGTTGCGCGGCCGCCTGGGCCTGGCGCAGCGGCGCCAGCAGGCGATCGCGCTCGGCGCGCTGGCGCGCCGATGCGCGGCGCTGCTCGCGGCGATTCTCCGGCGTGGCCTGCGCACCCTCGCCCTCGTCCGCGGACGCCGGATCAGCGGGTTCGCGGGCGGCCTGGCGCGCGCGCTCGAGCACCCAGCGCTGGTAATCGTCCAGGTCGCCGTCGAAGGGGCGCAGGCCCCCGTCGGCCACCAGCCAGTATTCGTCGCACACGGCGCGCAACAGGGCGCGGTCGTGCGACACCAGCAGCATGGCGCCACCGAACTCCTGCAGCGCCAGGCTCAGCGCCTCGCGGGTCGGCAGGTCCAGGTGGTTGGTGGGCTCGTCGAGCAGCAGGACGTTCGGGCGCTGCCACACCAGCAGCGCGAGCAGCAGCCGGGCGCGCTCGCCCCCGGACATGGTGCCCACGGGCTGCGCCGCCAGCTCGCCGCTGAACTGGAACCGGCCCAGCCAGTCGCGCCAGTCCTGCGTGGTGCCCGGGCGCTCGCTGGCCTGGGCCAGACGCTGCAGATGCTGCATCGGCGTCTCGTCCGGGCGCAGCACGTCCATTTCCTGCTGCGCGAAATAGCCCAGCACCACCCCTTCGCCCGGATGCAGGCTGCCGGCCAGCGGCTCCAGCACTCCCGCGAGGGTCTTCACCAGGGTCGACTTGCCCTGCCCGTTGGCACCGAGCACGCCGATGCGCGCGCCGGCCAGCACGTCGAGCTCGACCTCGCGCAGCACAGGCGCGCCGGGCGCGAATCCGCAATCCAGCCCTCGCCCGCGCAGCAACTGCTGGGGCTGCCGCTGCGGCTGCAGGAATTCGAACTGCAAGGGGTGGCTGAGCACCACCGGAGCCAGCAGTTGCATGCGCTCCAGCGCCTTGAGCCGGCTTTGCGCCTGGCGCGCCTTGGTGGCCTTGGCGCGAAAACGCTCGACGAAGGAGTTCAGGCGCGCGATGTCGGACTGCTGGCGCGCATAGGCCTGCGCCTGCTGGGTCAGCGCCTGCGCGCGCCGCTGCTCGAAGGCCGTGTAGCCCCCGGCGTAGCGAGTCAGGCGCCCCTGCTCGAGGTGCACCGTCACGCGGGTGACCGCGTCCAGGAATTCGCGGTCGTGCGAAATCACCAGCAGGGTTCCGGGGTAGCGTGCCAGCCAGCTCTCCAGCCACACCAGCGCATCGAGATCGAGGTGGTTGGTGGGCTCGTCCAGCAACATGCAATCGCTGGGCTGGAACAGGGCCTGCGCCAGCGCCAGGCGCATGCGCCAGCCGCCGGAAAAACCGCGCACCGGCTGTTGCAGCGCGCCCTGCGCGAAACCCAGGCCGAGCAGCAGGGCCTCGGCGCGCGCGCGCGCGCTGTAGGCCTGGGCAAGCTCCAGGGCCTCGGCCGCGGCCGCGATGCGCTGGGCGTCGCCCTCGCGCTCGGCCTCGCGGCTTGCGCGCAGCGCCTCCTGCAGCGCGCGGTCGCCGCGGCAGACGAATTCCGCCGCTTCGCAATCCTCGTCCGGCACCTGCTGCGCCACCGAGGCGACACGCCAATGGGCCGGGAACTCCAGCGTGCCTCCGTCCTCGATGAGCTGGCCGAGCAGGAGCCCGAACAGCGAGGACTTGCCGGCTCCGTTGGCGCCCACCAAGCCGACCTTCTCGCCGGTCTGCACGCTCAGGTCGGCGCCGTCGAGCACCACCTTGGCGCCGCGGCGCAGGCTCAGGCCCTGCAGGCGGATCATGCGCCGGGTTCCAGCGCGGAGGCCTCGACCAGGAACACCGCGTCGTCGCCGGCGCTGACCGGCAGCCAGTGCACCTCCAGGCGCGGGAAGGCCGCCTCGAAGTGCGCGCGCTCGTGGCCGATCTCCACCACCATCACGCCCCGGGGATCCAGGTGGCGGGCAGCCTCGCGCAGCAGCCGGCGCACCAGGTCCATGCCATCGCCCCCGCCAGCCAGCGCCAGCCGGGGTTCGTGCTGGAATTCGCGGGGCAATGCGCGCATCGAGGCTTCGTTCACGTAGGGGGGATTGCACAGCACCAGGTCGAAGCGGGGCCCGGGCTCGAAGGCTTCGAACAGGTCCGAGCGCAGCAGGCGCACCCGGCCGCCCAGGCCGTGCAGTTCGACATTGGCGCGCGCCAGCTCCAGCGCCGGCTCCGAGATGTCGCCACCCGTCACCTGGGCGCCGGGCCAGCGCCGCGCCGCCAGGATGGCCAGGCTGGCGCCACCGGTGCACAGGTCGGCGATGCGCGCGGGCTCGGCGCGCAGCCAGGGGTCGAGGCCCTCGTCCAGCAGTTCCGCGATCAGCGAGCGCGGCACGATGGCGCGCTCGTCCGCCAGGAAGCGCTGGCCGTGCAGCCAGGCCTCGCCCAGCAGGTAGGCCAGCGGGCGGCGCGTGCGCACGCGCTGCTCCAGCAACTCGCGCAGGCGTAGCAGCGCCGCCTCGGGCACGACGCGGCGCTGCAGCGCGGGCAGGCGCGCGAAGCTCTCCAGCAAGGGCCAGCCCAGGCAGTGCAGGAGCATCCAGGCGGCCTCCTGCGCCGCGTCCTCGGTGCCCTGCCCGAAGCTCAGGCCGGCATCCAGCAGGCGCTGCTCGGCTTCGCGCCAGGCCTGCGAGAAACGTAGCCCGGGCATCAGGCCGCCAGCGCCTCGAGGGTGCGCCGGTACACGCCGGCCAGGGGCTCGAGATGGCGCAATTCGATGTGCTCGTCGATCTGGTGGATGCTCGCGTTGGGCGGACCGAACTCCACCACCTGCTGGCAGACCTTGGCGATGAAGCGGGCATCCGAGGTGCCGCCGGTGGTCGACAGCTCGGCGCGGGCTCCGGTTTCCCGCTCGATGGCCTCGACCAGGGCGCGCGAGAGCTCGCCCACGGGGGTCAGGAAGGGTTCGGCGCCCAGGGTCCACTGCAGGGTGTGCGGCACGCCGTGGCGCTGCAGCAGCTCGACCACGCGCTGCTGCAGTCGCGGCGCCGGGGACGCCGGGCTGAAGCGGAAGTTGAACGTCAGTTCCAGCTCGCCGGGAATCACGTTGCCCGCGCCGGTCCCGGCGTGGAGGTTGGACACCTGCCAGGTGGTGGGCGGGAAATGCTCGTCGCCTTCATCCCAGACCGTGGCGGCGAGCTCGGCCAGCGCCGGCGCCAGCAGATGCACGGGGTTGCGCGCCAGTTGCGGGTAGGCGACATGGCCCTGCACCCCGTGCACCGTCAGCTTGCCCGACAGGGAGCCACGGCGCCCGTTCTTGATCACGTCGCCCAGGGTCCGGGTGCTGGTCGGCTCGCCGACGATGCACCAGTCCAGGCGCTGGCCGCGGCGGTGCAACTCCTCGCAGACCTTGACCGTGCCGTCGCGCGCCGGGCCTTCCTCGTCGCTGGTGAGCAGGAAGGCGATGGAGGCGCGCGGCTGCGGGTGGGCGCGCAGGAACTGCTCCACGGCCACGACCATGGCCGCCAGGGAGCTTTTCATGTCGGCCGCGCCGCGCCCGTACAGGCGCCCGTCGCGCAGGCTGGGCTCGAAGGGGTCGCTGCTCCAGGCGTTCAGCGGACCGGTGGGAACGACGTCGGTATGCCCGGCGAACACCAGCACCGGGGAGTCGGCCCCGGCGCTGCCCGGACGCAGCGCCCACAGGTTGTCGACCCGCCAGTCGTCGGGGCCACTGGCGATGGTTTCGCAGGCGAAACCGCAGGCGCGCAGGCGCGCGGCCAGCAGTTCCTGGCATCCGGCGTCGGCCGGGCTCACCGAGGGGCGGCGGATGAGCTCGCGCACCAGGTCCAGCGTCGGGGTCGGCGCGGGCACGGGGCTTGGGGATGGCATGGGTGGAGTCACTGCCCTTCGAGGTCGAGCGAGATGTCGCGGAAGGAGGGTTCGTCGGCTTCGGGCGCGGCGGCCTGCGCCGCCGGTCGGGCGGAGAAGTCGTTCTGCAGGCGCCACAGCAGGTTGGTGGGCGAATCGGCGGCGGCCAGCGCTTCATCGCGCGCCACGCGCCCGTCGCGCACCATCTCGGCCAGGCACTGCTCGAAGCTCTGCGAGCCCTCGGCCATGGATTTTTCCATCGCCTCGCGCACTCCGCCAAGGTCGCCCTTGACGATGAGCTCACGAATCAGCTGCGTGTTCAGCAGCACCTCGACGGCCGGGATGCGACCGCCGGACTGCGCCGGCAGCAGGCGCTGCGAGATCACCGCGCGCAGTCCGGCGGCCAGGTCGGACAACAGCGCCGGGCGCATGTCCAGCGGGAACAGGCCCAGGATGCGGTTGAGCGCCTGGTGGCTGTTCGAGGCGTGCAGCGTGGCCAGGCACAGGTGCCCCGACAAGGCATAGCTCAGCGCCGCGGCCATGGTGTCGCGATCGCGGATCTCGCCGATCATGATGCAGTCCGGGGCCTGGCGCAACGCGTTCTTCAGGCCGATCGCCAGGTCGCGCGCGTCGATGCCGATCTCGCGCTGGTTGACGATGGAGCGACGGTTGCGGAACAGGTACTCGATCGGCTCCTCCAGCGTGAGGATATGCCCGCTCATCTGCTGGTTGCGATGGTCGAGCATGGCGGCCAGGGTGGTGCTCTTGCCCGATCCCGTGGAGCCGACCACCAGGATCAGCCCATGGCGCTGCTTGACCAGATCGGCCAGCACCGGCGGCAGGTTCAGGCTGTCCAGCGCGGGAATGTCTCCGGGGATGTAGCGCACCACCACCGCCACGGTGCCGCGCTGCAGGAAGGCGCTGACCCGGAAACTGCCCAGCCCCTCGCGCGCGACGGCCAGGTTGAGCTCTCCGCGCTCGTGCAGCTCGCGCATGCGCGGCTCGTCGATGATCTCTCCCAGCAGCTTGGCCGGGTCCTGCGCCGAGATCACCTGGCGATTGATCGGCACCGACTGGCCGTTGATGCGGATCTGGATGGGCGCGTTGGCGCTGACGTACAGGTCCGAGGCCTTTTTCTCGGCCATCAACTGCAGCAACCGTTCCATGGTGGACATCGGGATCCTCCGCCGGGTGGGTGTGCGCTTGCGCCGACGCCGCGGCTCAGTCGCGCAGCAGTTCGTTGATCGCGGTCTTGGCCCGGGTCTGCGCGTCCACGCGCTTGACGATCACCGCGCAGTACAGGCTGTAGCGACCATCGGCGCTGGGCAGGTTGCCCGACACCACCACCGAGCCCTCGGGTACGCGACCGTACATCACCTCGCCGGTGGAACGGTCGTAGATCTTGGTGGACTTGCCGATGTACACGCCCATCGAGATCACGCAGTTGTCCTCGACGATCACGCCCTCGACGATCTCCGAGCGCGCGCCGATGAAACAGTTGTCCCCGATGATGGTCGGGTTGGCCTGGATGGGCTCGAGCACGCCGCCGATGCCCACGCCTCCCGACAGGTGCACGTTGCGCCCGATCTGCGCGCAGGAGCCCACGGTGGCCCAGGTGTCGACCATCGTGCCCTCGCCCACGTAGGCGC
Organism: Pseudomonadota bacterium; assembly: GCA_021808525.1. Classification (GTDB taxonomy): domain Bacteria; phylum Pseudomonadota; class Gammaproteobacteria; order Burkholderiales; family Burkholderiaceae_C; genus Thiomonas_A. The sequence continues at coordinate 40,528 of JAKBBK010000004.1, read as the reverse complement.
CGATGTTCACGTAGGAGGGCATCAGCACCACGCCCGGGGCCAGGTAGGCGCCGTGGCGCGCCACCGCCGGAGGCACCACGCGCACGCCGGTGGCGCGCATCTCGTCCTCGCCCAGGCGGCTGAACTTGGTTTCCACCTTGTCGAAGAAATGCAGGTCCCCGGCACGCATCATCTCGTTGTCGGTCATGCGGAAACTCAGCAGCACGGCCTTCTTGACCCACTGGTGCGTGACCCACTCGCCGTCGATCTTCTCGGCCACGCGCATGCGCCCGGCGTTGAGTTCGGCCAGCACCTGCGAGACGGCGTCGCGCAGGTCGCTCGGCGCCGACTGGGGCCCGTATTCGGCGCGCTTTTCCCAGGCCTGGTCGATGATGGTCTGAAGTTGCTTGCTCATGGATGGTTGCTTGGTTTCGTGGATCAGAGACCGCGTGCGTACGCCGCGATGCGTTCGGCCGCCTCGACGCATTCGTCGACGCCGGCCACCAGCGCCAGGCGCACGCGGCCGGCGCCGGGATTGCGCCCGTCCTGCTCGCGCGCCAGCAGGCTTCCCGGCAAAACCGTGCAATTGTAGTTTTCGAGCAGACCTCGGGCGAAGTCGACGTCGTCGCCGGGAGTCTTCGCCCAGAGGTAGAAGGCCGCGTCGGGCAACGACACGTCCAGCACCGGCTGCAGGATGGGCAGCACGCGAGCGAATTTCTCGCGGTACAGGCGCCGGTTGTCCTCCACGTGCTGCTCGTCGTTCCAGGCCGCGATGCTGGCCTGTTGCACCGCCGGTCCCATGGCGCTGCCATGGTAGGTGCGGTAGAGCAGGAAGGATTTGAGCACCCGCGCGTCGCCGGCGACGAAGCCCGAGCGCAGGCCGGGCACGTTGGAGCGCTTGGACAGGGAGCTGAGCATGACCAGGTTGCGCAGGTCGTGGCGCCCCAGTTCGCGCGCCGCCTGCAGTCCGCCCAGGGGCGGATGGTCGCCGAACCAGATCTCGCCGTAGCACTCGTCGCTGGCGATGACGAAGCCGTGTCGGTCCGACAGCTCGAACAGGCGCTTCCACTCCGCCAGGCCCATGACCGCTCCGGTGGGATTGCCGGGGGTGCACACGTACACCAGCTGGGTGCGTCGCCATTCGTCCTCGGACACGACGTCCCAGTCCAGCCCGAAGTTGCGCGCCGGGTCCGCGGGTACGAAGCGGCAATCGGCTCCGGCGAGAAGCGCCGCGCCCTCGTAGATCTGGTAGAAGGGGTTGGGGCTGAGCACCAGCGCGCCGGGACGCCGGGGGTCGATGACCGTCTGCGCCAGCGCGAACAGGGCCTCGCGCGAGCCGTTGACCGGGATCAGCTGCGTGGCCGGGTCGAGTTCCACGCCGTGGCGGCGTTGCGCCCAGCGTGCGCAGGCCTGGCGCAGCTCCAGGCTGCCCAGCGTGGCCGGATACACCGCCAGCCCGTCCAGATGATCGACCAGGGCCTGGCGTATGAAGGCCGGCGTGGGATGACGCGGCTCGCCGATGCCCAGGCTGATCGGTCGCAGCCCGGGGTTGGGGCGCAGATCGCGCGTGAGTTCCCGCAGCTTTTCGAAGGGATAGGGGCGGAGTCGGTCGAGCAGCGGGTTCACGGTGTGGGCGGGGATCAAAACGCTGCATTCTAGGAAGGGGGCCGCGCATGCGCGCGAATTCCTGCACGGTTACACAATATTACATAGGACCTGTCGCGCAATCCGCGGGCCGCGGCGTTATCGCCACGTACGGCCCAGTCCGACGCGCCACGCCGCTACCGCCCATGTCCCTGACCGCCTATGCTCCCACGCATGTCCGAGCCGACCACGTCCCGTCCGTGACCGCCCGCTCCGCGCTGGATCGCTTCTGCGTCGAGGTGCGCCCACGCGCCATGCGCCTGGCTCTGCTCGAGACCGCCGGCAACAGCCACCTGGCCGCCGATCTGGTGCAGGACAGCCTGGAGCGACTGGTCGCGCGCTATCCCGACAAGCCGCAGGCCGAATGGGCGCCCTTGTTCTACGGCATCCTGCGCAACCGCATCACCGACTGGCATCGCCGGCGCAAGGTCGAACGCGTGTTCGACTTCTTCTTCGCCAGCGACGAGGATCCCGACGGCGAGGCGCCCGGCTGGGAAAGCCTGGCCGACGAGACGCCGGGACCCGAGCAGCGTGTGGGCAGCCTGCAACTGGCCGGGCGCATCGCCGACGCGCTGGCCCGCCTGAGCGCGCGCCAGCGCCAGGTATTCCTGCTGCGCGAGATGGAGGACATGACCATCGCCGACACCGCGCGTGCCATGCGCATCAGCGAAGGCAGCGTGAAAACCCACCACCTGCGCGCGCTCACTCGCCTGCGCGAGTGGCTGCAGGACGATAATCCGGCATCGGGGGGGCCCGAACACCATGCATGCTGAACACATCCCGGGAATCGAATCTGCCGGCGCCGACCCGCGCGCCACGGCGGACCGCTGGCGCGCCGGCTGCCTGGACGCGGCCGAATCACGGCGCTTCGAACAGGCCATGGCCGCCGATCCGGCCCTGGCGGGCCATGCCCGCTACGGACGCGAACTGGCGCAGTCCCTGCAGGGGCTCCCGCGCCTGGCCGCGCGGCGCGGCACGCGCACCCGGCGCCTGCGCTGGGGCCGCGTGCTGGCCGCCGGCATGGTCACCGCCAGCCTGGCCGGCCTGAGCTTCGGGCTGCTGCCCGCCTTGCTGCACGACGCGCCGGGCGCAGCGCCGAGCAGTTCGGCGACCCCGTCCAGCCCGCAGGTGGCCGATGCGGTGCAGAACCTGGATTTCTACGAATGGCTGGCCTCGCACCCGCAGGCCCTGGGCACGGAGGATGGCCATGGCGGTGCGGCCTGAGCTGCGCAACTTGCTGATCGGCGCGGCGCTGGCCGCGCTGGCCTGCCTGGGCACGCTGGCGCAGGCCCAGGTGCCGCGCGGCCGCCCCGGCGGCCCGCACTGGCAGCAGCGGGTGCAGCGCTGGGACCGCCTGCCCGCGCAACGCCGGCAGGACATCCTGCGCGAACAGCGGCGCTATCGCCGCCTGTCTCCCCAGCAGCAGCAGCGTCTGTTCGAGCAGTACCGGCGCCAGCGGCGCTGAGCTCCCCGCGGCCGTGCGCTCCGAGTCCGTCGGAGGTCCCTCGCATCATTTCACGGCCAGGGCGGCCGGCTCGGTGCCGGCGGCCACGCTGGCCGCTGGCAGGGGACTGAGTATTCCTCCGCTGCCGATGCTGTACTGGGCAATGGCCAGGTTGTTGTATTCCGCGACGTACACGTAGTGCCCCGTGGGATCGACGAGCACGTCCAGCGGCATGGACAGGCTCGGGAGGGCCGTGGAACTCAGCGGGACCAGCGCCCCACCCGTGCCGATCCCGAATTCCTGGATTTCATGCGAGCCCTTGCAGGTGACGTACAGGTAACGGCCCGTGGGATCGATGCTGATGGCCTCAGGGGAGCTCGCCGTGCCCACCGGCGACGAGGGCAGGAGACTGAGCGCCCCGCCACTGCCCACCGTGTACTCGGAAATCGTTCCGCTCTGGGCATTCGCCGCGTACACATAGCGGTCCGTCGGATCGACCTCGACATAAGCGGTCACGCTTCCGAGTCCGCCGACGCTGCTCGGGGTCATCAGACCGAGCAGGCCGCCACTGCCGATGCTGAGCTGGTGCATGACATGGTTGGTGCTGTCGGCCGAATACAGGCTGCTGCCCGTCGGCGACATGCCGATCACCTCGTCCACGCCCGACACATTCACCGAGGAGGGGGTCATCGGAGTCAGCGTCCCATTGCTGCCGATGGTGTACTGCGCAATGTCCGCGCCGTTGATCCCCGAGGCATACAGGTAGTGCCCCTGCGGGTCGATGCTCAGGTATTCAGGAGAGCTGATCGTCGCCACGGCCGCCGGGCTGAGGGGACTGAGCGCGCCGTTGCTGGTGATCGCGTATTGCGAGATGGTGTTGCTCTGGCCATTGGCCACATAGACGTAGTAGGCGGCAGGGTCCGCGACGATGTAGGTGGGCGCGAGCTGGGCCGGGGCGCTCGCCGGATTCAGGGGCGTGAGCTCCCCGTTGCTGCCGATGGCGTACTGCGACACGTACTGCGACGCGTAATCCACCGCGTACACATGCAGGGCGCCCTGGCAGGCCACGACGATGCTGCTCACGTTGGCCTGGACCGCGGAGCCCGCGCCCGCACTGACCGCGCAGACCTGGACCGTGGGCTGGGTGCCCACCGTGACCATGTAGGAGCTGCCGGCGGCCACCGGCGTGGGGAAGGTGAAACTCCCGTTGCCCGTCAGGGTCAGCGGGTCGCCCTCGTTGTCCAGCAGCGTGAGCTGCTGGCCGCCGGCCAGCCCGCTGAGCGTGCCTCCCACCGTGTAGGTGCTGGTCTCGCACAGAACGGTGCTGGTGTCGGGCGTGGCCGAGGTGCCCGTGCCGGCGCTGACGGTGCACACCTGCCCCGTCGGCTGGGTCTGCACCCGCAGGGTGTACGAGGCGCCGCTGGCGACCTGGGTGGGGAAGCTGAAGGCCCCGTTGGCGGACAGGGTCAACGCATCGCCCCCGTTGTCCGTCAGGGTCACCGTGCCGCCGCTGGCCAGGCCGCTGAGCGTGCCTCCCACGGTGTACGTGGGCGAGGCGCACACCACCGCCACGTTGCTCACGTTGGCGGTCATCGCGTAGCCCACGCCGCGGTTGACGCTGCAGGTCTGTCCGTTGACCGGCTGGCTGCTCACCGTGACCAGGTAGTTCGAGGCGGGCGCGAGCAGCTGGGGAAAGGTGAAGCTGCCGTTGGCCCCCAGCACCAGGGGCTGGCCTGCGTTGTCCGCCAGCGTGACCTGCACCCCGCTGACCAGCCCGCTGAGGGTGCCGCCGACGGTGAAGCCGCTGTTCTGGCACACCACGCTGACATTGCTCACGTCGGCGCCCAGCCCGCTGCCGCTGGCGTTGCTCAGGGTGCAGGTCTGCCCGAGGGGCTGGCTGCCCACCGTGATCGAGTAGGACCCACCCGGCGCGATGGGGGTGGCGAAGCTGAAGGTACCGTTCGCCAGCACCGCCAGCGAGTCCGTTCCGTTGTCCAGCAGGGTCAGGGTCTGCCCCGCCGCCAGTCCGCTGAGGGTGCCGCTGACCGTGTAGCCGACTCCCGAGCTCGAAGCGCTGCCGCTGGATCCGCAGCCGCAATCGCACCCCCCCAGCACAAGGGCCAGCGCCAGCGCCAGGCCCAGCCGCCCGGGCAGCAGCGACAGCCAGCCGCCGCGCCACGCGATCGAAACGAATCTCGCCATCGGTGCTCCCCCAAGCCGGTCGCTCCTGGCGGATTGCCCGAGACGGACCCGAGGATCCGTGGATCATCGACGTGGTCCGGATTCCGGGTCGTCGGTCGCGACGGGCAATCGCAGGTTTATGCGATATGGAGGAGCAATATAGGGAGAATAGGCTCGAATGATTCAGCGGTTTGCGCGATGAAACCGGAAACTCATGGCGGATTCATTTTCGCGCATCGCACCCTGACGATGCCGGGCCACGGGCCCTCAGCGGGGGGTCCGCACGCAGTCGATGCAATAGCGCTTGCGTCCGTCGCCGTCCTCTTCCTCGACCAGTCCGTGAATATCGGTGGCAAAACCCGGGAACTGGCGATTGAATTCGCGGGCGAATTGCAGATACCGCACGATCTTCGCGTTGAAACGTTCCCCTGGAATCAGCAGCGGAATACCCGGCGGATACGGGGTCAGCAGGGCCGTGGTGATACGCCCCTCGAGTTCGTCGATGGCCACGCGCTCGATGTCGCGGTGGGCCATGCGCGCGTAGGCCTCGGTGGGGGTCATCGCCGGCTGCAGGCTCGACAGGTACATCTCGGTGGTCAGGCGTGCCACGTCATGTCCCTGGTAGGCGGTGTGGATGCGCTGGCACAGGTCGCGCAGGCCCACGCGCTCGTACATGGGATGCTGCGCGACGAACTCGGGCAGGATGCGCCACAGCGGCTGGTTGCGGTCGTAGTCGTCCTTGAACTGCTGCAGCGCGGTCAGCAGGGTGTTCCAGCGGCCCTTGGTGATGCCGATGGTGAACATGATGAAAAAGCTGTACAGGCCCGTCTTCTCGACGATCACCCCATGCTCGGCCAGGTACTTGGTGACCACCGCCGCCGGGATGCCGGTGGCGGCGAAATTGCCGTGCAGGTCCAGCCCCGGGGTGATCACCGTGGCCTTGATCGGATCGAGCATGTTGAAGCCCGGGGCCAGCTCGCCGAAACCATGCCAGTCGTGACCGCTGCCCAGCACCCAGTCCTCGCGCGCGCCGATGCCCTCGGGGGCCAGTTCCTCCTCGGGGCCCCAGACGCGGAACCACCAGTCGTGCCCGAACTCCTCGGCCACCTTGCGCATCGCGCGGCGGAAGTTCAGCGCCTCGACGATGCTTTCCTCCACCAGCGCGGTGCCGCCGGGCGGCTCCATCATCGCCGCGGCCACGTCGCAGGAGGCGATGATGGCGTATTGCGGAGAGGTCGAGGAGTGCATCAGGTAGGCCTCGTTGAACCGCGGCCGGTCCAGGCTGCGGGTCTGCGAGTCCTGCACCAGGATCTGCGAGGCCTGGCTCAGGCCGGCCAGCAGCTTGTGGGTGGACTGGGTCGAGAACACCATGGACTCGCGGGTGCGCGGCCTGCCCTCCCCGATCGCGTGCATGCCGGCGTAGAAGGGGTGGAAGGTGGCGTGCGGCAGCCAGGCCTCGTCGAAATGCAGGGTGTCGATGTAGCCGTCGAGCATCTGCTTGATGGTGTCGACGTTGTACAGCACGCCGTCGTAGGTCGACTGGGTGATGGTGAGCACGCGCGGCTTGACCTTGCCGGCCAGGTGGGCGGTCAGGGGGTTGGATGCGATTTTTCGCTCGATGTTCTCGCGCTGGAACTCCTCGCGCGCGATGGGCCCGATGATGCCGTAGTGGTTGCGCGTGGGCGTGAGGAACACGGGCAGCGCGCCGGTCATGATGATCGCGTGCAGCACGCTCTTGTGGCAGTTGCGGTCCACCACCACCACGTCGCCGGGGGCCACCGTGGAGTGCCACACCATCTTGTTGGAGGTGGACGTGCCGTTGGTGACGAAGAACAGATGGTCGGCGTGGAAGATGCGCGCGGCGTTGCGCTCGGAGGCGGCCACCGGGCCGGTGTGGTCGAGCAGCTGGCCGAGCTCGTCGACCGCGTTGCACACGTCGGCGCGCAGCAGGTTCTCGCCGAAGAACTGGTGGAACATCTGGCCAACGGGGCTTTTCAGGAACGCCACGCCTCCGGAGTGACCGGGGCAGTGCCAGGAATAGGAACCATCGGCCGCGTAGCCCACCAGCGCGCGGAAAAAGGGCGGCGCCAGCGAGTCCAGGTAGGACTTGGCCTCGCGGATGATGTGGCGGGCGACGAACTCCGGCGTGTCCTCGAACATGTGGATGAAGCCGTGGAGTTCGCGCAGGATGTCGTTCGGGATATGCCGCGAGGTCCGGGTCTCGCCATACAGATAGATCGGGATCTCGGCGTTGCGGAACCGGATCTCGCCGATGAACTGGCGCAGGGTCTTGATCACCGGCGCTTCCTCGCCCGGCTCCACCGAGGCGAATTCCTCGTCGTCGATGGACAGGATGAAGGCGCTGGCGCGCGACTGCTGCTGCGCGAAACTGGCCAGGTCGCCGAAACTGGTCACCCCGAGCACCTCGCTGCCCTCGGCCTCGATGGCCGCGGCCAGCGCGCGGATGCCCAGCCCGGAGTTGTTCTCGGAGCGAAAGTCCTCGTCGATGATGACGATCGGAAAGCAAAAGCGCATGGTGGAGCCGTGCCGTCGCGGGGGGCCCGCCACCGGGCCTGCGCGCGCAAGTGTAGAGCAGGCCCGTAGGGTTGGCGCGAGCAGCCCCCGCCGCGTCGGCGCGGCCTTGTCTATGATGGCGTCGTCGCAGCTACCCGTTTCGCCCCACGCCATGCCGAGCACTCCGCTGCAGTGGTGGATCGCCGCCGCCGTGCTGGTCGCCCTGGAACTGGGCAGCGGCAGCTTCTACCTGCTGATGCTGGCGGTGGGCGCCGCCGCCGCCGCGCTGGCGGCCCACCTGGGCCTGGGCCCGGCCCTGCAATGGAGCGTGGCCGCGCTGGTGGGGGTCGGGGCCGTGGGCCTGCTCTACCTGAGGCGCCGGCGCGCGCCGAGGCGCGCCATCCAGTCCAACCGGGACATCAACCTGGACATCGGCTCGGTGGTGGAAGTCCGGCTCTGGGACGAGGCCGGCAATGCGCGGGTGCGCTGGCGCGGCACCGATTGGCAGGCGCGCCTGGGGCGCGGTCGGGCGCTGCCCGGGCGCTTTCGCATCGCCGCGGTCGACGCCAACACCCTGGTGCTGGATGCGCTGGACCAGGCCCCCTCCCACCCTTCCTGAACCCGGAGCCCCGTCATGGAATTCGCCGTCATCCTCGTGGTCATCGCCGTGCTGGTGGTATCGCGCGGCATCAAGGTGGTGCCCCAGCAGCATGCCTGGGTGGTGGAGCGCCTGGGCAAGTTCGACCGCACCCTGGCCCCCGGCCTGAGCCTGATCGTGCCCTTCATCGAGCGCGTGGCCTACCGCCACATGCTCAAGGAGGTGCCGATGGACATCGCCAGCCAGGTGTGCATCACCCGCGACAACACCCAGCTCACGGTCGACGGCATCCTGTATTTCCAGGTCACCGACCCGATGCGCGCGAGCTATGGTTCCTCGAATTACGTGGTGGCCATCTCGCAGCTGGCGCAGACCACGCTGCGCTCGGTGATCGGCCGCCTGGAGCTCGACAAGACCTTCGAGGAGCGCGACTTCATCAACCACAGCGTGGTGTCGGCGCTGGACGAGGCAGCGGCCAACTGGGGCGTCAAGGTGCTGCGCTACGAAATCAAGGATCTGACCCCGCCGGCCGAGATCCTGCACGCCATGCAGCGCCAGATCACCGCCGAGCGCGAGAAGCGCGCGGTCATCGCCACGTCCGAGGGCACGCGCCAGCAGCAGATCAACCAGGCCGAGGGCGAGCGCCAGGCCGCCATCGAGCGTTCCGAGGGCGAGCGCCAGGCCGCCATCAACCGCGCGCAGGGCGAGGCCGCTGCCATCGAGGCGGTGGCCGCCGCCACCGCCCATGCCATCGAACTCGTCGCGCAGGCCATCGGCAAGCCCGGCGGCAGCGACGCGGTGCAGCTCAAGGTCGCGCAGCAGGCGCTCGATGCCTACGGCCGCCTGGCCAAGTCCAGCACCACCCTGGTGGTTCCCGGGGACATGAGCCAGGCCGCCGGCCTGATCGCCTCCGCGATGGCCGTGTGGAAGACCGGCGCGGGCAGCGTCGAAGCGCGCGCCGCGCGCTGAAAAGGGGCCGGCGGGCGCACGCAGCCCCGCGGGCTCCTTGCCGCCCCGGCCGCGACAGGGGCTTGGCGGCGACTCCTGCAGCCTGGCGGGCTGGCGTGTTCAGATGCGGGCACCGCGGCGCAATGTCGCGTCGCGCTCGATGCGTTTCGCACGCAGGAGGACACCCGCCATGCCCCCAACCTTGCTCCGCGCGCTGTGCGCCCTAGCGGCGGCCAGCCCGCTGCCGGCACTGGCAAGCGCATCTACCGCACCCACCGCACCCGGGCAGGCCGCCTGCACCGTGCGAGCCCTGCACGCCTTCGCCCCGGATGGCGTGGACGGAACCCAGCCCGGCGACGGGCTGTTCCTGGGGCGCGACGGCCACCTGTTCGGCGTGACCACCGGCGGCGGCTCCCGCGGCTACGGCACCGTGTTCGAACTCTCCCCCGACGGCACCGAGACCATCCTGCACGACTTCGCCGCGGGCACCGGCGACGGCGCCGACCCCACGACGCCGCCGATCGCCGACCCGGCGGGCGGCCTGGTGGGCACCACCTACCTGGGCGGCGCCCATGGCCAGGGCACGGTCTACCGGCTGGACGCCTCGGGTGCGCTCAGCCTGCTGCATTCCTTCTCCGGCGACGATGGAGCCAACCCGGACGCGCCGCTGCTGTCGGCGCGCGACGGTGCCCTGTACGGCACCACGCTGCAGGGCGGAAGCCACGGCCGGGGCGTTCTCTACCGTATCACCCTGTCGGGCGGCTTCGAGCTGCTGCACGCCTTCGGCGCCGCGGGGGACCTGGCACACCCGACCGGTCCGCTGGTGCAGGCCCGGGATGGCACCATCTACGGCGCCGGCATCGACGGCGGCGGCACCGGTTCCGGCGGCCTGTTCGCCTACTCACCACGAAGCGCGGAGCCACGCGTGCTGCTCTCCCTGCGCGCCGAGACCGATTGCAGTCTGCCCATGGGTGGAGTGATGCAGCTTCGCGACGGCAGGCTGGTCGGCACCGGCTATGCGGGCGGCCCCATGAATGCGGGTTGCGTGTTCGCGGCACAGCCGGACGGAAGCCTTCGGGTGCTGCACCATTTCACCGGCGGCGAGGATGGCGCGCAGCCGGCCTCCCTGCCCCTGGAGGACGCGCAAGGGCGCCTGCTGTTCACCAGCAGCCTGGGCTCCACCCATGGCGACGGCGCGCTGCTGGCCCTGGGCGGTGGCGACGGCAACGTCTCGGTGATGCATGCCTTCGGCCCCGGGGACGTCTCCGTGCCCTCGGGCAACCTGGTGCAAGGCGCCGACGGGCATGTCTACGGCACCGCGCCTTTCGGCGGCGCCCATGGGCGGGGAGGCGTGTTCGAGGGTTGCTGATGCCTCCGCGCTAGCGCATCAGGAAGTAGCTGCGCAGGCCTTCGAGCAGCATGTTCACCGCGATGGCGGAGACGATCAGGCCCATGAGCTTCTCGGCCGCGCGCATCACCGCGTCCCCCAGGCGCTGGAACATCTGCTCGGCCAGCAGCAGCAGCACGGTGGTGATGGCCATGGCCGCGGTGAGCGCGCCCACGCGCAACGCCACGGCACCGGGATTCGCGGAACTGAGCAACAACACCGCGGCCAGCGCCGACGGCCCCGCCAGCAGCGGAACGGCCAGGGGAAAGATCAGCGGCTCGCGCTGCGCGCCCTGGCCGAACATGGTCTCCGAGCCGGAAAAGATCATCTTGATGGCCACCAGCAGCAGGATCACCCCGCCGGCCACTTCCAGCGAGGCCTGACGCAGGCCCAGGAGCTCCAGGAAGCCGCGGCCTCCGGCCATGAAGGCCAGCAGCACCAGATAGGCGATGAGGCTCTCGCGCAGGGTGACCCAGGCGCGCCGGCGCGATGGCAGATCGTGCGTGACCGCCAGGAACACCGGCATGTTGCCGAAGGGGTCCAGGATCAGCAGCAGCAGGATCAGCGTGGACCAGAAATCATGGCTGGGGAGCATCGTGGCCTCGGCTACGGAGATCGGAAGCGCAGCACGCCCGCGCGGGGCTCAGGCGCGCGGATGGTGGCGGGCGTGCAACTGGCGCAGGCGCTCGCGCGCCACGTGGGTGTAGATCTGGGTGGTGGAGATGTCCGCGTGGCCCAGCAGCAGTTGCACCACGCGCAGGTCGGCGCCGTGGTCCAGCAGGTGCGTGGCGAAGGCGTGGCGCAGCGTATGCGGCGACAGCGGCGAATCGATGCCCGCGCGCAGCGCCAGCGCCCGCAGACGAGTCCAGAACATCTGGCGGGTCATTCCCACCGAGGCGCCGCGCCCGCGCCCGGCGCTGCGCGCGGTGACGAACACGAAATCGCTGGGGGCCCCGTGCAGCAGCTCGCCGCGCGCCGTATCCAGGTAGCGCCGCAGCCATTGCGAGGCCTGCTCGCCGAAGGGCACCAGGCGATCCTTGCCCCCCTTGCCGCGCAACACCCGCACCACCCCCTCGTCCAGGCTGAGGTCGGCGATGCGCAGGCCCACCAGCTCGCTCACCCGCAGGCCGCTGGCATACAGGAGTTCGAGCATGGCGCGATCGCGCAGGCCCAGCGCCTGGTCGAGCGCGGGCGCCTCCAGCAGCGCCTCCACCTGGGCCTCGCTGAGGGTCGAGGGACGCCGGGCCGGTTGGCGCGCCCGCTCGAGCTTGAGCGTGGGGTCGTCCGCACGCCGGCCCTCGCGCACCAGCCAGGCGTAGAACCGCCGCAGCGCGACCAGGCGACGGTTCGAGGCACTGGCCTTGCTGCCGGCGAAGCGAGCAGCCAGATAGGCCATCACCTCCGCCTCGCCCACCTGCTCCAGGCCGCAGCGCCCGCTGGAGGCCAGCCAGCGGGCGAACAGGCCCAGATCGCCCCGGTAGGCGGCCAGGGTGTTGGCCGCCAGCCCCTGCTCCAGCCACAGCGCATCGCAAAAGGCGTCGATGGCCGCCTGGCAGGCTCCGCGCGGCGGCGGCCAGGCGTCGCTGGGGCGGGGGCGCCCGCGGCGCGCCGGGGCCGACGACGGAGCCCGCGCCTCAGGCATCGAACAGGCCCGGCGCCCGCGCCGGCAGCGCGCCCTCGTGGCGCAGCAGCCAGCGCTTGATGCGCAGCAATTCCCCGCCGGTGTCGGTGGAATGGGCGAAACCGCCCAGGCCCGCGGCAGCGATCACGCGGTGGCAGGGCACCAGCGGCGCGAAGGGATTGGCGCCGCAGGCCTGGCCGACCGCGCGCGCCGCGCTGCCCAGTTCGCGTGCCAGATCCCCATAGCTGCGGGTGCTCCCCGCGGGGATGTCGCACAGGGCTGCCCACACCCGGCGCTGGAAGGCGCTGCCCCGCGGGGCCAGGGGAACCTCGGGGCGCAGGCGCGGGTCGCGGCAATACGCGCGCAGCTGCTCCTGCAGCTCGCGCAGCAGCGGCGTTCGCGCAGGCGCGAGCGCACCGGACGCGCCAGGGCCGACCAGGTACTCCGTGTAGAGCAGCGCATGCTCGGTGCAACGCACGCCCAGCCGGCCGAAGGGCAGCTCCAGCACGGCGTCCCAGGGCTCGGCGCGCCCCAGCGGATCAGGAGGCGGGGACATCATGGCCCCATGCTACGGGCAGGCGGGCGTCCCCGTCGCCGCGGGGGCGCCCGCGTCCCCCCCGGGCTCCTGGTCCAGCGCCCATTGCACATGCTCGCCGACCAGCGCACCGGCCTGCGGCAGGGCCGCGCGCAAGGCCCTTTCGAGCAGGGGCTGCAACGGGTCGCTCGGCGCCAGCGCACGGCGCGCATTGCCCAGCGCGACCGCCAGGTTGCGGCGCCAGCGCGCATAGCCGATGCGACGGATGGCGCTGCCTTCGGTGCGGGCTTCGAACGCGGCCTGGTCCCAGGCCCACAGTTCCAGCAGCGAGGCCCGGTCCAGCGCATTGCGGGGAACAAAATCCGGCAAGGGCGAGCGTCGCGCCCAGCGGTTCCAGGGGCAGGCCAGCTGGCAGTCGTCGCAGCCATACACCCGATTGCCCATGGGGGCGCGCAAGTCCTCGGGAATGGGCCCTTCGAGCTCGATGCTCAGGTAGGAAATGCAGCGCCGCGCGTCGACCACGTAGGGGCGCACGATGGCCCGCGTGGGACAGACCTCGAGGCAGCGCGTGCAGCTTCCGCAGTGCCCCTGCAGCGGCGCGTCCACCGGCAGCTCCAGGTCGGTGTAGATCTCGCCCAGGAAGAACATCGAGCCCGCGTCCCGGTGCAGCAGCAGGCTGTGCTTGCCGCGCCAGCCCAGGCCGGCGCGCGCGGCCAGCGCCACCTCGGGCACGGGCGCGGAGTCGGTGAAGGCGCGCAACACCCGCGGCCGCGCCTGCAGGGCGATGAATTCCGCCAGCCGGGCCAGGCGCTGGCGCAGCACGCGGTGGTAATCCCGTCCGCGGGCGTACAGCGACACCACGGCCTGCTGCGGCTGGCCCAGGCGCTGCCACTCCATCGCCCGCCAGCCCGGCGGCGCCTGTTCGGGCAGGTAGTCCAGCCGAGCGGTGATCACCCGCAGCGTGCCGGGCAGCAACTCCGAGGGCCGCGCACGCGCCATGCCATGACGGGCCATGTAGTCCATGGTGCCGTGCATGCCCTGCTCCAGCCACCGCGCCAGGTGCGCCTCGGTATCGCCCAGCTGCAGGTCGCTGACGGCGATCTGGGACAATCCCAGCGCCTGTGCGCGCTCGCGGATGTCGCGCAGCAGCCGCGCGCCGTCGAAACCTTGTTCCGGGGCCGGATTTGCATGCTCGGGGGCCATGCCGGCATGCTACGCAATGCGCGCGGCCCGCGCGCCCCCATTCCCCACGCCCGAGTCCATGACCGCCCTTCTCCACCGGCATTGCACCGACGATTCCGCCACCTCGCAGCTGGGCACCGAGCTGGGCCGCGCGCTGCGCGCCCGCGGCCTGCCCCCGTTGCTGATCACCCTGCATGGCGAACTCGGCGCCGGCAAGACCACGCTGGTGCGCGCAACCCTGCGGGCCCTGGGAGTGACGGGACGGATCAAAAGCCCCAGTTATGCGTTGGTAGAACCCTACAGCCTGGAAAAACTTGACCTAGAATTGAAGCGGTCTGTCCAGATTACGGCCTATCATATTGATCTTTATCGATTTTCATCTCCCGAGGAATGGCTGGAGGCCGGTCTGGGGGATGTACTCGACGGCAAGTCCCTGTGTTTCGTGGAGTGGCCCGAGCGGGCGCCGGGCTTGCCGAGGGCGGATCTGGACATCCGCATCGCCGCGCGGGGCGACTCCCGCGAGGTCTCGTTGCACAGCGGCAGCCCCGCCGGGGAGGCCGTGATCGAAGGCTGGGCGCGCGCGCAGGCGCACGCCGGATGACGCGCCGGGCCCGCCCGGCGCGCCGCGCAAGGGAGAGCCCGACATGACCGTCGACCGTCGCAGGTTCCTGTACCAGAGCTCCAGCATCGCCCTGCTGCTGAGCGCGCCGAGCATCGCGCGCGGCGCGACCATCGTGGCGGTGCGCGTGTGGCCGGCCCCCGAGTACACCCGGGTCACCCTGGAGTCCGACCAGGCGCTCAGCGCCAGCCATTTCCTGGTTCCCGATCCGCCGCGCCTGGTGGTGGACGTGAAGGGCCTGAACCTGGACCCGCAATTGCGCGAGCTGGTCGGCAAGATCCGCCCGGACGACCCCTTCATCCGCGACGTGCGCGTGGCCCAGTTCGCCCCCGACGTGGTGCGCCTGGTGCTGGACCTGAAACAGCCCGTGCACCCGCAGGTGTTCAGCCTGCCGCCGGTGGCGGCCTACCGCAATCGCCTGGTCTTCGATCTCTACCCCGAGGGCCCGAACTCCCTGCTGGCCCTGGCGAAACAGCAGCCGCGCCGCGCGACGGCCGAGCCCACCTCGCTCACCCGCCCGCGCGAGGACACGCTGGGCGAGTGGCTGCAGCAGCACCGCTCCAGCCTGGATGCGCCCAGTGCGCCCGAGGTGGCGCGGGAGCAGGCGCAGCGCCCGCCGACCGTGGCGAGGCAGGATGCCCCGCGTCGTGACCGCCGCCCCGAGCGCAGCGTGCTGCTGATGATCGACCCCGGCCATGGTGGCGAGGACCCCGGCGCCACCGGGCCCAGCGGCGTGCACGAGAAGGACATGGTGCTGCTGATCGGGCACGAATTGCGGGAAATGGTGCAGCGCACCCCCAATCTGCGGGTGGGCATGACCCGCGACAGCGACTTTTTCGTGCCCCTGTGGATGCGCGTGGAAAAGGCCCAGCGCGCCAACGCCGACCTGTTCACCTCCATCCATGCGGACGGCTGGTACACCCCGCAGGCGCGCGGCGCCTCGGTGTTCTGCCTGTCCGAGGGCGGCGCCTCGAGCGTGGAGGCGCGGCTCATGGCCCAGCGAGAGAACGCCGCCGACGCCATCGGGGGCATCGACATCCAGGCCCACGATTACCAGGTCGCCAAGGTCATGCTGGACATGTCGACCACCGCGCAGATCGACGCCAGCCTGAAGATGGCGGGTCCCACGCTGCGCCGCATGGGCTCCATCGTGCACCTGCACTCGCGCCAGGTGCAGCAGGCCGGCTTCGTGGTGCTCAAGTCGCCCACGGTGCCCTCGATGCTGGTGGAGACCGCCTTCATCAGCAATCCGGAGGAGGAGGCGCGACTGCAGACGCCGGCCTACCGGCGCAAGGTGGCCCGCGCGATCCTGGAAGGCATCCGCGACTACCTCAGCACCCGTCCGCCGCTGGCGCGGCGACGCACGATGGTCTGAGGCCGCGCCGGCGCCTCAGGCGCGGCGCGAGCGAGCGCGCAGCCAGCCCAGGCCCAGGGGCAGCAGCGACACCACCACCACGGCCAGGCTCATGGCCGGCAGGTGCGCGCGCACCCAGGGCAGGTTGCCGAAGGCGTATCCGGCCCCCATCAGCAGCCCCACCCAGAGGGCCGCGCCCAGCGCATTGAAACCCAGGAAGCGCGCATAGGACATGCGCGCCACGCCGGCGACGAAAGGCGCGAAGGTGCGCACGATGGGAATGAAGCGGGCGCTGACCACGGTGATGCCGCCATAGCGCTCGTAGAAGGCGTGCGCGCGATCGAAGGCGCGGCGGTTGAACCAGCGGCTGTGCCGCCACGCGAACACCCGATGCCCGACGGCGGCGCCGATGCTGTAGTTCAGCGAATCCCCCAGCACCGCCGCTGCCCACAGCAGCGCCAGCCCCGTGCCCAGTTGCAGCCTGCCCGAGGCGCACAGCGCGCCCACCACGAACAGCATGGAGTCGCCGGGCAGGAAGGGAGTCACCACCAGCCCGGTCTCGAGGAACACGATGCCGAACAGCAGCGCCCAGATCCAGGCGCCGTACACGCCGATGAGGCGGGTCAGCTCGGCGTCGAAATGCAGCAGCAGGTGGATCAGTTCGAGGATCTGGTGCATCGTGCGCGGTACCCGCCTCCCGCGGTGCCCGCCTCCGTTCGAAAGCGCGAAAGTATACTGGGCCGATGCACCCCGAAGGCCCGCTGCAGGCCCCGCTGACCGACCCCGACGAGGTCGCCGCGCATGACGGCGACGCCCCTGCCCGAGAGTTCTCCGGCGCGGGCCCCTATGCCGCCAGCGAGCGCCCGGCGCCGATCCGGGCGCTGCCCGACACCCTGGTTTCCCAGATCGCCGCCGGCGAGGTGGTGGAGCGTCCCGCCTCGGCCCTGCGCGAACTGCTGGACAACGCGCTGGACTCCGGGGCCATGCGCATCACCGTGCGCCTCCAGCAGGGCGGACTGGATCTGCTGAGCGTGGAGGACGACGGCTGCGGCATCGCCGCCGACGAACTCCCTCTGGCCCTGGCGCGCCACGCCACCAGCAAGATCGCCTCGCTGCAGGACCTCGAGCAGGCTCGGAGCCTGGGATTTCGCGGCGAGGCGCTGGCCTCGATGGCGGCGGTGGGCGAGCTGGAGATCGTCAGCCGGCGCGGCGCCGCGCCGGCGGCCAGCGTGCGCGCCGAACTGGGCCGCGTGCACGCGGTGGCCCCCGCGGCCGCGCCGCCGGGCACCTGCGTGAGCCTGCGCCGGCTGTTCCACGAGATCCCCGCGCGACGCAGTTTCCTCAAGTCGGCCGCCACCGAGGGCGGCTGGTGCGTGGAGATGGTGCGCCGCGCCGCGCTGGCCCATCCGCGCGTGGCCTTCGCGCTGTGGCAGGACGGGCGCCAGACCCTGAGGGTGGAAGCCGTCGAGGACCCGCTTCGGCGCCTGGCCGACGTGCTGGGCAAGTCCTTCGCCGCCGACGCGCTGCCCTTGCGCCACGACATCGGCCCGCTGCGCCTGTCCGGGCTCGTGTGCCGCCCCACCGCGGCGCGCGCCCGGGCCGAGGTCCAGCAACTGTTCGTGAACCGGCGCTGGGTGCGCGACCGCATGCTCGGCCATGCGGTGCGCGCTGCCTACGCGGACGTGCTGCACGGCCATCTGCAACCCCAGTACGTGCTGCTGCTCGAGTTGCCGCCCGAACGCGTGGACGTGAACGTGCATCCGGCCAAGAGCGAGGTGCGATTCCGCGAATCCCAGGCCGTGCACCAGGCCGTGCGCCACGCGGTGCAGCAGGCGCTGGCGCCCGCGCTGGGTTCGCGCGCGGCCCCCGGGGATGCCGTGCCCCCGCGGGAGCCGTCCGACACGGCCCCGCCGGCAAGCCCGCGGGCGGCGCCCGGACTTCCGCCGCGCTCCCAGGCCCCGTGGCTGCGCGCGCAGGCGCGCCAGGACTCCCTGCCGCTGGCCAGCCTGATGCAGTCCTACGCGCCGCTGGCCCAGGGTGCCACGGCGCTCATGCGCGAGCCTGCTGCTCGGTCCGGCCTGGCGCAGCGCGACGACGCCCACCCCGGGGAGCCGGCTCGCGCGACCCGGCCCGCGGACCCCGCGGCGCCCGCCTCCGGCGCCGAGCCCGGCGCCTCCAGGTTCCCGGAGTCCGCGGCCGTCCCCGACGAAACACCGCTGGGCCATGCGATCGCCCAGTTGCACGACATCTACATCCTGGCCCAGAACCGCCATGGCCTGGTGGTGGTGGACATGCACGCGGCGCACGAGCGCGTGGTGTACGAGCGCCTGAAGCAGGCCAGCGAGCAGCAGGCCCTGGCCGCTCAGCCGCTGCTGATCCCGGCCGGCTTCGCCGCCACCGAGGTCGAGATGGGCGCGGTGGAGGACTACGCGCAGGAACTGGAACGCCTGGGGCTGGACATCGCGGCCACAGGCCCATCCAGCCTGGCCGTGCGCGCGGTGCCGGCCCTGCTGGCACGCGGGGATGTGGTGCGCCTGGCGCGCGAGGTGCTGGCCGAACTGGCGGCCGTGGGCAGCAGCCAGCGCCTGGAACGCAAGCGCGACAGCCTGCTGGCCACGATGGCCTGCCACGGCGCCGTGCGCGCGGGCCGCCGCCTGAGCCTGGCGGAGATGAACGCGGTGCTGCGCGACATGGAAGTCACCGAGCGATCCGACCAGTGCAACCACGGGCGCCCGACCTGGCGCCAGCTGACCCTGGCCGAGCTCGACGCGCTGTTCCTGCGCGGCCGCTGATCCCACGATGTCCCGGGATCCGAAGCGGCGCGACGCGCCGGTGCGCGTGCTCACCGGCCCCACGGCCTCCGGCAAGACCGCCGCGGCGCTGCTGCTGGCGCGCCGCCTGGACCTGGAGATCATCAGCATGGATTCGGCCCTGGTGTACCGGGGCATGGACATCGGCACCGCCAAGCCCTCGGCCGAGGAACGCGCGCAGGTGCCGCACCATCTGATCGACGTGGTCGAGCCGACCGAGAGCTACAGCGCGGCCCGCTTCGCCGAGCAGGCCCGCGCGCTGATCACCGACATCCGCGCCAGGGGCCGCGAGCCGCTGCTGGTGGGCGGCACCCTGCTGTACCTGCGCGCGCTGCAGCAGGGCCTGCACCCGCTGCCCGGCGCCGATGCGCAGCTGCGCGCTCGCCTGGAGCAGCGGGCGCGTGCCGAGGGCTGGCCGGCCTTGCATGCGCAACTGGCGCGCGTGGATCCACGCAGCGCGGCGCGCATCGAAGCGGGCGATGCGCAACGCATCCAGCGCGCGCTGGAGGTGTGGGAACTCAGCGGCCGCCCGCTGTCCAGCCATTTCGACGTGGCACCCGAGGCGCGGGGCCCGGAATTGCACCTGGTGTCGCTGGAGCCTTCGAGCCGCGCCTGGCTGCACGCGCGCATCGCCGAACGCCTGCGCGCCATGCTGCGGGCCGGTTTCGTCGACGAGCTGCGGGCGCTGCGCGCGCGCGGCGACCTGCATGCCGAGCTGCCCTCCATGCGCTGCGTGGGCTACCGACAGGGCTGGGACTATCTGGAAGGGGCCTGCGACGCGGCGCAATTCGAGGCCCGCGCCGTCGCCGCGACGCGCCAGCTGGCCAAGCGCCAGCTCACCTGGCTGCGCGCCATGCCGCAGCGCCTGGTGGTGGATTGCTGCGCCGCCGACGCCGCGGCGCGGGCGGTGGAGCGGCTGCTCGAGGCGCATGAGGGCGCATAAGGGCCCATGAGGGCGCTTCGGCCCTCCGGGCTACCTCACTCCGGGTCCTCCGGGGCACTCAGGCTTGCGGCTCGGCCGGCGCGGCGCGCCCATGCTCGCGCATGAAGCGCCCCAGCGCCAGTGCGGTATGCCCACCGGAATCGGCGTGGCGCAGGAAGTCCGCGGGCGTGCCCTGGCGCACCAGCGTGCCCCCGCCCGAGCCCCCCTCGGGCCCGAGATCGACGATCCAGTCGCTGGAGGCCATGAGGTCCAGGTTGTGCT
>JAKBBK010000004.1:17314-20408 GCA_021808525.1 Pseudomonadota bacterium | reverse complement strand
CCGGAATCGGCGTGGCGCAGGAAGTCCGCGGGCGTGCCCTGGCGCACCAGCGTGCCCCCGCCCGAGCCCCCCTCGGGCCCGAGATCGACGATCCAGTCGCTGGAGGCCATGAGGTCCAGGTTGTGCTCGATCACCACCACCGTGTGACCGGCGTCGGCCAGGCGCAGCAGCACCCGGATCAGCTTGTCCACGTCGGCCATGTGCAGGCCCACGGTGGGCTCGTCCAGCACGTACAGGGTGGGGCGCGCGCTTGCCGTGGCCAGCTCGGTGACCAGTTTGAGACGCTGCGCCTCGCCACCTGAAAGCTGCGGACTGGGCTGACCCAGGTGCAGGTAGCCCAGGCCGACATCGTGCAGCAGCTGCAGCGCGCGGGTGATGCGAGGATGCGCGGCGAAGAACTCCAGCGCCGCGTCCACGCTGAGATCCAGGACCTCGCCGGCCGACAGCCCGCGCAGGCGCACCTGCAGGGTCTCGGAGTTGAATCGCAGGCCGCCGCAGTCCTCGCAGGCCTGGACCACGTCGGGCAGGAAGTTCATCTCCACCCGCACGGCGCCCTGCCCCTCGCAAGTCGGGCATCGGCCGGCGCCGGTGTTGAAGGAAAACCGCGCCGCCGTGAAACCGCGCATGCGCGCCTCCACGGTGTCGGCGAACAGCTTGCGGATGTCGTCCCAGATGCCCACGTAGGTGGCCGGACAGGAACGCGGGGTCTTGCCGATCGGGGACTGGTCGACCTCCAGCACGCGCTCGATGCCCTCCAGCCCCAGCAGGGCCTTGCAGCCCACGGGCGCCCCCTCGCCGGACAGCAGCGCGCGCGCGCTGGCGAACAGCACCCCGCGCGCCAGACTGGACTTGCCCGAGCCCGACACCCCGGTGAGCACCGACAGGCGCCCGCGCGGGAAGCGCACGTCCACGTCGCGCAGATTGTGCAGGCGTGCGCCGCGCACTTCGAGCGCGGCGGAGCGCGCGCCGGTGGCCGGACGCGGCACCAGCGGGTGACGCAGGGGCTCGCGCAGGTAGCGGGCGGTGAGGGAGTCGGGGTGGCGCATCAGCTCCTGCAGATTGCCCATGGCCACCACGGTTCCCCCCAGGCGCCCGGCGCCGGGGCCGATGTCCAGGATGGTGTCGGCGCGCCGGATGGTGTCCTCGTCGTGCTCCACCACCACCAGGGTGCTGCCCCGCGCGCGCAGCTCGTCCAGCGCATCCAGCAGGCGAAGGTTGTCCCGCGGGTGCAGGCCGATGGTCGGCTCGTCGAGCACGTAGGCCACGCCGCGCAGATTGCTGCCCAGCTGCGCAGCCAGCCGGATGCGCTGCGCCTCGCCGCCGGACAAGGTGGGAGCCGCGCGGTCCAGCGCCAGGTAGCCCAGCCCGACGCGCTGCAGGAAATGCAGGCGGGAAACAATTTCCGCCACGAGGTCGCGGCCCAGTGCCTGTTCGCGCAGTTGCAGGCTCAGGTCCCCGAACCATTGCAGCGCCTGGTCCACGGCCAGCGCGGACAGATCCTGGATCGGGCGCTCGCGCCAGCGCACGGCCAGCGACACGGGGTTCAGGCGCGCGCCGGCGCATTGGGGGCAGGCGGCCGCATCGTGCACGTCGCCCCAGCCGCCCTCCTCCCCGCTGTGTTCGGCCTGGAAGCCGGCGAGCTGGGCCCCGGTGCCGAAACAGGCGGGACACCAGCCGGCGGAGGAGTTGTAGGAGAACTGGCGCGGATCCAGCTCGGGAAAACTGCGAGCACAGGAGGGGCAGGCGCGCAGGGTGCTGAAGCGCCGCAGTTCCAGCGACGCGTGGGCGCCGATCACGTCGCCCGAGGCCATGGCCTGGCGCAGGCGCTGCAGGGGCCAGATCACCTGCACCACGCCCTTGCCCAGCTGCACGGCCTCGTGCACCAGCTTGCGCAGCGCATCGGCATGCTCGGGCTGCAGTTCGATCTCGCCCAGGGGCAGCGAGATGTCGTGCTCGCGGAAGCGGTCCGGACGCGGCCAGGGCTCGGTGGGCAGGAAGGCCCCGTCCACCCAGAGGTGGCCGTGCCCGCGCCGGGCCGCCCACTGGGCCAGCTCCGTGTACACGCCCTTGCGCTGCACCACCAGCGGCGCCATGATGCCCACCGCATGGCCGCGCAGTTCGCGCATCAGCTGGGCGCAGATGGCCTCCTCGGTCTGCGGGGCGATCGGCACCTGGCAATCGGGGCAGTACTGGGTGCCCAGCTTGGCGTACAGCAGGCGCAGGAAGGGGTGCACCTCGGTGAGCGTGCCCACGGTGCTCTTGCGTCCGCCACGGCTGGTGCGCTGCGCGATCGCCACGGTGGGAGGAATGCCGAAGATGGCGTCCACGTCCGGGCGCGGCGGAGGCTGCACGAACTGGCGCGCATAGGCGTTGATGGATTCCAGGTAGCGCCGCTGGCCCTCGCTGAACAACACGTCGAAGGCCAGCGAGCTCTTGCCTGAACCGGACACGCCGGTGATCACGGTCATGCCGCCGCGCGGCAGGTCCACGTCCACGTTGCGCAAGTTGTGCTCGCGCGCGCGCCGGATGGCGATGAAACCCTCGCGCCCGCGGCGCAGCGCCTGCGCCAGGTAGGCGCCGCCCTCCTCGGCCACCTGCAGCATCTGCGCGTCGTTGGCGGCTGCCTGCGCCGGCACTCCGCCGGCTGCCCGCACGGCCGCCGCCTCGGCCGCCTCGGCGCCCACCTGGGCGCGATAGGCCTGCAGGGCCTGGCCGGTGTGCGAGGCGGCGCAGGCCTCCACCTCCTCGGGCGGGCCGGCCACCACCAGCATGCCTCCCGCGTCCCCGCCCTCGGGGCCCAGGTCGATGACCCAGTCGCTGGCGGCGACGACGTCCAGGTTGTGCTCGATCAGCACCACGCTGTGGCCGGCATCGACCAGTTCGTGCAGGGCGCGCAGCAGGCGCGCGATGTCGTCGAAATGCAGCCCGGTGGTCGGCTCGTCGAGCAGGAACAACGAGCCCCGCGCGGCTCCGCGCCCGGCGCTGCGCCGAGCCTCCGCCAGGAAGGCGGCCAGCTTCAGGCGCTGGGCCTCCCCGCCGGACAGGGTCGGGGTGGGCTGGCCCAGGCGCAGGTAGTCCAGGCCCACGGCCTGCA
>JAKBBK010000004.1:0-17214 GCA_021808525.1 Pseudomonadota bacterium | reverse complement strand
CTCGACCGTGAGATCGCGCAGGTTGTGCTGGCGCGCGCCCTCGAGGATCAGGCGCGGAGCCTGCAGCCGGCCCTCGGCGTCGCGGCGCAGGCGCCGCGGCGCGCGTGCCTGACGCACCGTGCGCTCGCCGCGCAGGTAGGCTCCGGTCAGGGTGTCGGCGCGTCGCAGCGCGTCCAGGCTGCCCTGGAACACGAGTTGCCCGCCGTGCTCGCCGGCGCCGGGGCCGAGCTCGATGAGATGGTCCGCCGCCAGCATGATCTGCGGGTCGTGCTCGACCACCAGCAGGCTGTTGCCCGCGCTTTTCAGGCCCTGCAGCACGGCGCTGAGGCGGTGCAGGTCGCGCGGGTGCAGGCCGATCGAGGGTTCGTCCAGCACGAACAGGGTCTGGGTCAGCGAGGTGCCCAGCGCGGTGGTCAGGTTGATGCGCTGCACCTCTCCGCCGGACAGGGTGCGCGATTGCCGGTCCAGGCTGAGGTAGCCCAGGCCCACGTCGAGCAGGTAGCGCAGGCGCGCGCGGATCTCGTCGAGCAGCAGGCGCGTGGCGGCGTCGGCGCCTGCCTCGTGCTCCACCGCCCCGAAGAACTCGAAGGCGCGCGACACGGGCAGTTGCATCACCTCATGCAGGTTCAGCCCCGCCAGGCCCTGCATCTGCTCCTCGCTCCACTCCACGCCCTTCGGGCGCAGGCGCTGCGCAGCGCTGGCCCGCGCCGCCTGCGCGCTGCCCACCCGCCACAGCAGGCCGTCGAGCTTGAGGCGGGCTCCACCGCAGGCTGGGCACAGGCTGGAGCTGCGATATTTGGACAGCAGCACCCGCACGTGCATCTTGTAGGTGCGGGTCTCGAGCCACTCGAAGAACCGGCGCACGCCGTAATACTGGGTCTCCCATTTGCCGCTGAACTTGGGATCGCCGTCGATCACCCAGTCGCGTTCCCGCGGCTCCAGCTCGCCCCAGGGCACGTCCAGGCGCACTCCGGCGCCCGCGGCGTGCCGTTCCAGGTCGCGCTGCGCATCCTTGAAACTGGCCGTCTGCCAGGGCTTGACCGCGCCGCCGCGCAGGGTCCTGGACCCGTCGGGAATCACCAGGCCCCAGTCGACGCCCAGGGTGCGCCCGAAGCCGCGACAGGTCTCGCAGGCGCCGAGTGCCGAGTTGAAGCTGAACAGCCCCGGACTGGGGTCGCGGTAGGCGATATCGCAGCGCGCGCAATGCAGATCGGCGGAATACCTCCAGGCCCGCGCGGGGTCCGCCTCGGGCGGGCCGGCCTCGTCCGCCGCCCCCTCGCCGTCGGCCAGGGCCCACACGGCCACGCGGCCCTGGCCGCGCTGCAGCGCGGCCTCGACGGCCTCGAGCAGCCGGGCATTCTCCACCTTGCCGGCACGGAAGCGATCCTGCACCACGTACAGGGTCGCCCCGACACGCGCGTGCACGCGCGTGTAGCCCTGCGCGGCCAGCCCGTCGAGCACCACCTGCTCCTCGAGGCTGTCGGGCACCGTCACCGGGAAGCTGAGCACCAGGCGCGGATCCCCCGCCTCGGCGGCCCGGCTGCGCAGATCGGAGGCGATGCTGGATGCATCGTCGCGGCGCACCTCGCCCGCGCAGCGTCGGCATACCAACCGGGCGCGCCGGGCGTACAGGAGTTTGAGGTGGTCGGCCAGCTCGGTCATCGTCGCGACCGTCGAGCGCGACGTGCGCACCGGATTGGTCTGGTCGATGGCGATGGCTGGCAGGATGCCGCCGATATGGTCCACCCGCGGCCGGTCCATGCGGTCCAGGAATTGCCGCGCGTAGGGGGAAAAGGTCTCGACGTAGCGCCGCTGGCCCTCGGCGTAGACGGTGTCGAAGGCCAGAGAGCTCTTGCCGGAGCCCGACACGCCGGTCACGACAACGATTCGCCCCAGGGGAATCGACAGGTCGAGATTTTTGAGGTTGTTCTGGTGCGCCCCGCGCAATTCGATGCTGCCGGGCTCGTGTGCGGGTGTCGGTTCGCTCGCTGTCATTCCCGGAACTATACGCAGTCGCGCGTTTCCGGGCAGCCTGGACGGAGACTTTTGGAAACTTGTCGAGCCCGCGGCAACGCAGTTACATTTAACCGGTACCCACTGCGGGGCCCGTCCTGCGCGATCCGGAAGCTGTCTTTCCGGCCGTCGCGGGGCACCGACGGATTCGCCATGCAACAAGACAAGCCGAAGAAGATCCTGGTCGTCGACGACGACGCCCGTATTCGCGACCTGCTGCGCCGGTACCTGACGCAGGAGAACTACGAGGTGTTCGTCGCCGAGGACGCCAAGACCATGCAGCGCGTCATGGTCAAGGAACGCTTCGACCTGATCGTGCTCGATCTGATGCTGCCCGGCGAGGACGGCCTGACCGTGTGCAAGCGCATGCGCGCCTCCAAGGACTTCACGCCCATCATCATGCTCACGGCCAAGGGCGAGGACGTCGACCGCATCATCGGGCTGGAGGTCGGCGCCGACGACTACCTGCCCAAGCCCTTCAACCCGCGCGAGTTGCTGGCGCGCATCAGCGCGGTGCTGCGACGCCAGCCCAACCCGGAGTTGCCCGGCGCGCCGGCGCGCGACGACGAAACCGTGGTGTTCGGTCCCTTCAGCCTGGACCTCGCGCGCAGGGAGCTCTCCCGCAACGGCGAACTGATCAACCTGACCACCGGCGAATTCGCGATGCTCAAGGCACTGGTGCGCCACCCGCGCCAGCCGCTGTCGCGCGATCGCCTGGCCGAACTGGCGCGCGGCCGCGACTACGAGGCCTTCGACCGCAGCCTGGACGTGGCGATCTCGCGCCTGCGCAAGATCGTCGAGATCGACCCCGCCCATCCTCGCTACATCCAGACCGTGTGGGGCGTGGGCTACGTGTTCGTGCCGGACACCAAGGACGCCTGAGCCAGCACGCGCGCGCCAGGTGCGGCGCGTCCACCACGCCGCGGCCAGCATGCCTGCGAATCCCGCGCTTCCGCGCGAATCCCGCGCACGCCAGTTCTTCGGGCAGCTCTCGGGCCGCCTGTACTGGCGCACGTTCGTGCTCATCGTCGCGCTGCTTTCGGTGAGCCTGGCGGCCTGGTTCCAGAGCTTCCGCGTGCAGCAGACCGACCAGCAGATCGAGCAGACGGCGCGGCAGATCACCAGCCTGATCGACCTCACCCGCATCGCGCTGGTGCACTCGGCGCCGCAGGCGCGCAACGCCCTGCTGGACGAGCTGGTGCGCCGCGAGGACATCTACATCTACCCCAGGCGCAGCGACGACCGCTGGACCCCGATGGAGCGCAATGAATTCACGCGGCGCCTGGCGGCCAGCGTGGGCGCGCGCCTGCACGAGCGATTGAATTTCGCCGATTCGGTGAACGGCGAGTCGGGCCTGTGGATCGGCTTTCGCATCGACACCGACCGCTACTGGCTGCTGCTGGACCCCTCGCGCATCGACGAGTCCCTGGGCGAGACCTGGGTGATCGGGGGCGTGCTGGCCACGCTGCTGGCCCTGATCGGCGCGGCCGTCATCGCCGGTTTCGTCAACCGCCCGCTGCGGGACCTGAGCATCGCCACCGCGCGGGTGCGCGAGGGCGATTTCTCGCACCAGCTCGACGAAAGCTCGGGCACCGAGGAAATCCGCGACGTCAACCGAGGCTTCAACCGCATGGCGCGCGCGCTGCAGGAGATCGAGGAGGAGCGCACCCTCATGCTGGCGGGCATTTCCCACGACATCCGCACGCCCCTGGCCCGGCTGCGCCTGGAGGCCGAGCTCAGCGTGCCCGAGGAACAGGCGCGGCGCGACATCATCGACGACATCGAGCAGGCCGACTCCATCATCAGCAAGTTCATGGAGTACGCGCGCTCGGCCAGCCCGGTGCGCCAGCGGGTGGATCTTCCGGAGCTGGCGGCCCGGGTGCGCAGCGACCTCGACAAATGGGGCGACCTGCGCATCCGCATCGACCCGGGCACCCCCGCCTCGGCGCTGGCCGACGAGCTGGAGATGCGGCGCGTGCTGACCAACCTGCTGGAGAACGCGCGGCGATACGCCCGCCACCCGGATCAGGACGCGGCGGAGGTGGACATCGGCTTCCTGCGGCGCACGGGGGAGGTGGCCATCACCGTGCGCGACCACGGCCCCGGGGTTCCCCAGGAACAGCTGTCGCTGCTGACACGTCCCTTCTTCCGCGGCGATGCCGCCCGCACCTCGGCCAAGGGAACCGGGCTGGGCCTGTCCATCGTCGAACGCACGGTGGCCCGCATGGGCGGGCGCGTGGAACTGCTCAACGCTCCCGGGGGCGGCCTGCTCGTGCGGGTCTGGCTGCCGCGCGATCCGACCGACCTGCCGACCCTTCAGCCTGCCTGAGGCGAGCGCGCAGGCGCCGGGCCTCCTTGGGATCGAGGCGCAGCGCGCGCGTCACGTCCACGCGGTCGCCATCGCGCAGGGCTTCGCCGGGGTCGCGCAGGCGGCCCCACACGGCCAGGCGCAGGGCACCTCCCGGCTGGCGCCAGCTGGCATCGGGCAGCATGGCGCCAAGGCCGCTGGCCAGCACCGCATCGGCCAGCGTGGCCCCGGCCGGCAGCTCCAGCTCGCGCAGCCAGGCCCCGCCGTCGCCATCGCTCCAGTACACGCTGCAACGCAGACCGGGCATGGTCAGCTCGCTCCTGCGTAGACCTGCTCGGCCCGCTGCACGAAGGACTCGACGAAGGTCTTGGCGATATGCCCGAACACCGGCCCGATCACCGCGTCGACCACGCGACTGGAGAAGTGGTACTCGAGCTCGAACTCGATGCGGCAGGCCTGCCCGTCCTGCAGCGGGGAGAAATGCCAGCGCCCCTGCAGATGACTGAAGGGCCCCTCGACCAGCTGCATGTGGATCTCGCGCCCCGGCTCCTGCCGGTTCTGGGTGGTGAAGCTCTGGCGCACGCCCTTGAAATCGATGCGGATGGTGGCACGCATCGCGTGCTCGCTGGACTCGTGCACCTCCACCCCTCCGCACCACGGCAGGAACTGCGGGTACGACGCCACGTCGGCCACCAGCGCGTACATCTGCTGGGCGCTGTACCAGATGAGAACGGACTTGCGGACCTGGGCCATGGGCGGAGTTCGTAAAATGACCGATTGTAGGAACAGCGCCGCGGGCACACCGCGGCGGCGGCGCGCTCCCGCCAGCCGCCTTGAAGCGCGAAGCCGCGCCCCCACATAGCCCCCCATGTCCATCGCCGAAAACCGCAAAGCCTCGTTCAACTACTTCCTCGAGGACCGCTTCGAGGCGGGGCTGGTGCTCGAGGGCTGGGAGGTCAAGGCCATCCGCGCCGGACGCGCGCAACTGCTGGACGGCTACGTGCTGATCCGCGACGGCGAGCTGTTTCTGGTGGGCATGAACGTCACCGCCCTGCACAGCGCCTCCACCCACGTGCGCCCCGACGCCAGCCGTACGCGCAAGCTGCTGATGCACAAGGCCGAGATCCGGCGCCTGATCGGCAAGGTGGAGCAGCGCGGCTACACCCTGGTGCCGCTGAACCTGCACGAAAAGCAGGGGCGCATCAAGCTGGATTTCGCGCTGGGCCGCGGCAAGAAGCTGCACGACAAGCGCGACACCGAGGCCAAGCGCGACTGGGACCGCGAGAAGGCGCGCCTGATGCGCCACTCCCAGTGACTCCCCGGCCCCGCCGGCCGCACCCCCACCCCAAACCCACGGACAAAGGGCCCGGCCCGCTCCCGCGAACCGGGCCCCTGCCCGTTCATGCTCTGCCCCGCTTGCGCGGGGCCGTCTCCCCGGTCTTCGCCGTGTGCTTGCTCCGCGGGTGGATCAGGCCACCTTCTTCTCGAAGAACTGCTCGTCCTCGGTGGAACCCTTCAGCGCTGCCGTGGAGGACTGCGCCTCGATGGTCGTGGTCACGGCATCGAAATAGCCCGTACCCACCTCGCGCTGGTGCTTCACCGCGGTGAAGCCCTTGTCGGCGGCGGAGAATTCCTTTTCCTGCAGGGCCACGAAGGCGCTCATCTGGTTGCGCGCGTAGCCATGCGCCAGCTCGAACATGGAGTAGTTCAGCGCGTGGAAGCCCGCCAGGGTGATGAACTGGAACTTGTAGCCCATCGCGCCCAGCTCCTTCTGGAAGCGGGCGATCGTGGCGTCGTCCAGGTTCTTTTTCCAGTTGAAGGACGGCGAGCAGTTGTAGGCCAGCATCTTGCCCGGGAACCTGGCGTGGATCGCGTCGGCGAAGGCCTTGGCGAAAGCCAGATCGGGCTTGCCGGTCTCGCACCACAGCATGTCCACGTAGGGGGCGTAGGCGAGGCCGCGCGAAATCGCCTGATCCAGGCCGGCACGGGTGCGGAAAAAGCCCTCGACCGTGCGCTCGCCGGTGCAGAAGGGGCGATCGTTCTCGTCCACGTCGGAGGTCAGCAGATCGGCCGCCTCGGCATCGGTACGCGCCACCAGCAGCGTGGGCACCCCCATGACATCGGCCGCCAGGCGCGCCGCCACCAGCTTGGCCACCGCCTCGCGGGTGGGCACCAGCACCTTGCCGCCCATGTGGCCGCACTTTTTCACCGAGGCCAGCTGGTCCTCGAAGTGCACGCCGGCCGCGCCCGCCTCGATCATCGACTTCATCAGCTCGAAGGCATTGAGCACGCCGCCGAAGCCGGCCTCGGCATCGGCCACGATGGGCGCGAAATAGTCGATGTAACCCTCGTCGCCCGGGTTCTTGCCTTCCATCCACTGGATCTGGTCGGCGCGGGTCAGGGTGTTGTTGATGCGCTTGACCACCGAGGGCACCGAGTTGGCCGGATACAGCGACTGGTCGGGGTACATCTCGCCCGCCAGATTGGCGTCACCGGCCACCTGCCAGCCCGACAGGTAGATGGCCTTCAGCCCCGCCTTGACCTGCTGCATGGCCTGGTTCCCGGTCAGCGCGCCCAGCGAGTTCACGAAAGGCTCGCTGTGCAGGTCGCGCCACAGGCGCTCGGCACCGCGACGCGCCAGCGTGTGCTCGGCCACCACCGAGCCGCGCAGACGCACGACCTCGGCGGCGCCGTAGCCGCGCTGCACGCCGGCCCAGCGCGGGTCCTGCTTCCATTGCTGTTCGAGTTGCTGGATTTGCTGTTCACGGGTTGCCATGAGACGATCTCCATCGGAGGGTGTTGGAACTGGTGCCCAGCGTACTCCAAAGCTGCGGCGCAGCATGGCGTTATATCTTATACAAGACCAAATTTTTAACCCATACCAATCAATAAGTTGCAAACAACATCCTGCATCGTGAGATTGATTTTTGCTTCCTGAAGATTTGCGCATTGCTACGCAACATGGCTATTTCACTTGATGAAAAGGATGCCGCGCCATCTGAAAATCCCCTGCCCATGCGTCTCGATGCCAGATCCCAGCGTCGCGCCCTGCCCTTGTGGGACGAGGCGGCGCTGCGCGGGGCCGAAGCCCACTGGGCCGAGCGCCTGGCCCCCCATGCCCTGATGGACCGCGCCGGCGCCGCCGCCGCCCGCCTGCTGCGCGCGCGCTGGCCCCACGCGCGCAGCGTGCTGCTGCTGTGCGGACCCGGCAACAACGGCGGCGACGGCCTCAGCACGGCGCTGTGGCTGGCGCGACAAGCTCATGCCCCGCGCCTGCGGGTGCTGCTGGTGGCATGCGGCGGCCCGGCGCAGTGGCAGGACCCACGTCGCCCGGCCGACTGGCGCTGGGCGCTGGAGCGCGCGCGCGCCGCCGGAATTCCGGTTCAGGCGTGGGAGGACGCGGATGCGCAGGCACTGCCCGGAGACAGCGACCTGGTGGTCGATGCCCTGCTCGGCCTCGGCCTGCGCGAAGCCCCCCGGGGCGAGGTCGAGCAGGCCGTGCGCGCCCTGCAAGCCCGGGGATCGGGGCTGCCGGTGCTGGCGCTGGACCTGCCCTCCGGTCTGCGCGGCGCGACGGGCGGCGCGCCCGGCGCCTGCGTGCGCGCCAGCGCGACGCTGGCCATGCTGGGTCTGCAACCGGGCCACGCGACCGGAACCCACAGCGCCCACTGCGGCGAAGTCTGGGTCGACGGGCTGCAGGCCGATCCCGCCGCCTGCGGCGCCCGTCCGCGGGCATGGCTGGGCGGCGTGGACTCCGCGCTGGCCTCGCTGGCTCCGCTGGAGCGGGCCGCGCACAAGGGAGAGCGCGGCGACCTGCGCCTGTTCGGCGGCGCGCCCGGCATGGGCGGCGCGCTGTGGCTGGCCGCCCGCGCCGCGCTGCAGCTGGGGGGCGGTCGGGTGTACGCGGCCTGCCTGGATCCGCGGGCTCCGGCGCTGGACCCCGAGTTTCCCGAACTCATGCTGCGCCCTCCCGCCGAACTGCTCGCGCAGGCCACTGCGTCAGGCGGGCCGGCCTGCCTGGTGTTCGGCCCCGGCGCCGGCCAGGCCGGGGATGCGCTGCAATGCCTGCGCGAACTCCTGGGCCTGGGCCAGCCCCTGGTCATCGACGCCGACGGGCTGAACCTTCTGGCCGCGCAGCCACGCGATGGCGAAGTCTGGCAGGCCTTGCGCGCGCGCGCGGCGAGCGGCCGCAGCACCTGGCTCACACCCCATCCCTCGGAGGCGGCGCGCCTGCTGCAATGCACCGTGCCCGAGGTGCAGGGGGACCGCCTGGGCGCCGCGGGCTTGCTGCAGGAGCGCACCGGTGCCGGCATCGTGCTCAAGGGAGCCGGCAGCGTGGTGGTGGCCCCCGGGGAGCCTGCATGGATCAACCCCAGCGGCAACGGGCTGCTGGCCAGTGCCGGCACCGGCGACGTGCTGGCCGGCGCGCTGGCCGCCTGCCTGGCACGCAGCGGGGCCTCGCCCGGGGCCGCGCGTGCCGCCGTATGGCTGCACGGCGCCGGCGCCGACCTGGCCCTGCGCGAGTCGGCCGCGCTGCGCGCGGGCACGCTGCCCGCGTGGATGCTGCGCGCCTGGCGCGCGGCCTGCCCGGGCTGAAACCCCGCGCTACTTGGCGCGGCCCGACCGAGCCGCCGGCTTGCGCGCAGTGCGCGCGCGGGTCGACCGCGCGTTGCGCGTGGAAGCCTTGGGACTGCCGGGCCCCTTGGCCGTCGAGGAAGCCTTGGTTCCCTTGCTTCCCTTGCTTCCCTTGGTGCCCTTGGGCGCGCGGGAAGCCTTCGGCTCGGCATGCGGCGAGCCCGGGTCCGCGCCCGGGTCACCCCCTGGGTCCGCGCGCCCTTGTGCCGTCTGTGCCTCCACCGCGCGCTGGGCTCCCGAGGCCTTGCGCCCCTTGCGCCCCGAACGGGCCGCAGGCTCCTCGACCGGCGGGAGCGCCGCGGGCTGCGCGCGCGGCAGCGCGAACACGCTGTGGTCGCTGTCCTCCGCGGCAGCCGCGGCCTGGGCCTTGCGCCCGCGCTTGCGCGACGTGGGAGCGGCGGCCGCGCGCAGGGTGTCGGAGACCATGCGGAAGTCGATGCGCCGCCCGTCCAGGTCCACGCGGCTGACCTGCACCAGCACGCGGTCGCCCAGCGCGTAGCGCTTGCCCGTGCGCTCGCCACGCAACTCGTTGCGCGCCTCGTCGAAACGGAAGTACTCCGCGCCCAGCTCGGAGATGTGGATCAGCCCCTCGACGAACAGGCTGCTGAGCTGCACGAACACGCCGAAACTGGTGACCGCGGTGATGGAGCCGAGGAACTCCTCGCCCAGCTTGTCGCGCATGTACCAGCACTTGAGCCAGCTCTCGACGTCGCGCGTGGCCTCGTCGGCACGGCGCTCGTTGGCCGAGCAGTGCAGGCCGACCAGTTCCCATTGCGCCAGATCGGCCGGCGCGCCGCGTGCCGCGCGCGGCGCGGGCCTGGCCTGCGCCTGCGCGGCACGCCGACCGCGCAGCGGCGGCGGCGCCTCCATGCCCTCCGGAGTCTGCAGCCGGTAGCGCCCTCCCTGCAGCAAGGCCTTGATCGCGCGGTGGGTCAGCAGGTCGGGATAGCGACGGATCGGACTGGTGAAGTGGGCATAGGCCTCGTAGGCCAGCCCGAAATGCCCGCTGTTGTGGGGCGAGTAGATGGCCTGCTGCATGGAGCGCAGCATCAGGGTGTTGATCTGCTGGGCGTCGGGGCGCTCGCGTGCCGCGTCCGACAGGCGCTGGTAGTCGGCGGGCGTGGGATCGTCGCCGACATGGCCACCCAGGCCCAAAGCCTGCAGGAAGCTGCGCAACAGCGCCAGGCGCTCCGGAGTCGGGCCCTCGTGCACCCGGTACAGCCCGGGATGCTTGTTGCGCTGGAGAAAATCGGCCGCGCAGACGTTGGCCGCCAGCATGCATTCCTCGATCACGCGATGCGCGTCATTGCGCTGCCGCAGGGCGATCTGCTCGATGCGCCCGTTGGCATCGCAGAGGATGTGGGTCTCCGGGACCTCCAGGTCCACCGCGCCGCGCTCGCGCCGGGCCTTGAGCAGCGCGCTGAACACGTCGTACAGGTTCAGCAGATGCGGCACCAGCGTGGGCCGGGCCAGGGCCTGCGGGCCCTTGGTGTTCTCCAGGATCTCCGCCACCTCGGTGTAGGTCAGGCGCGCGTGGGAACGCATCACCGCGGGGTAGAACTGGTAGGCCCGCAGTTCCCCCTCGGCGTCGATGAGCATGTCGCAGACCACGCACAGACGGTCCACGTCGGGGTTCAGGGAGCACAGGCCGTTGGACAATTTCTCCGGCAGCATCGGAATCACGCGCCGCGGGAAGTACACCGAGGTGGCCCGCTCCAACGCGTCCAGGTCCAGCGCCTCGCCGGGTCGCACGTAATGGGAAACGTCGGCGATGGCCACCACCAGGCGGAAGCCCTGGCGACGCCCGACCTTGGCGGGCTCGCAATACACGGCGTCGTCGAAGTCGCGCGCGTCCTCGCCGTCGATGGTCACCAGGGGCACGTCGCGCAGGTCGATGCGCCCGGCGCGATCGGCCGGCCGCACCTGGGAGGGCAGCGCCGCGGAAGCCTTCTCCGCCGCCTCGCTGAAACGATGCGGCACACCGTACTTGCGCACCGCGATCTCGATTTCCATGCCCGGATCGTGCAAGGCGCCCAGCACCTCCGTGACCCGCCCCATGGGCTGCGCGTGCAGGCTCACGGGGCCGGTGATCTCCACGCTGACCACCTGCCCGGCCTTGGCCGTGCCCAGGCCGCCGGGGGCGATCAGGATGTCCTGCACGTGGCGCTTGTCTTCCGGCGCCAGCAGCCACACGCCGTTTTCCTGCAGCAGCCGGCCGATGACCGGGCGTTTGCTGCGCTCGACGATCTCCAGGACCTGCCCTTCCGGACGGCCGCGCCTGTCCTGGCGCACCACGCGCACCCGCACGCGATCCAGGTGCATCACGGCGCGCATCTGTTGCGCCGGCAGCACCACTTCCAGCGGCTCCTGCTCGGACATCACCAGTCCGTAGCCGTCCCGATGACCCTGCACGATGCCTTCTACGATCAATGCCTTCCCCTTGCGTCGCGCCGGCGGCCCCGGGATGGACCCGCGCCAACGCGTGTTGTTAGCAGCATACTGGACACGCGCAAAAAAGCTGCTATAGTTTCGCTTCTTGCCCAGATGGCGGAATTGGTAGACGCACTAGTTTCAGGTACTAGCGCCGCGAGGCGTGGAGGTTCGAGTCCTCTTCTGGGCACCAAGACGCAGGAAAGCCGCTCCCGATCGAAAGATCCGGAGCGGCTTTTTCATGGGCTCGCGGACATGGATCGTCGGCCGACGGCGCCAGCCTGCACCCGCTGGCGCGCGCAGTCGCCTCGGCACGGTACGACTTCAATCGGGCGAGCAACTTCCGCCCGCCGCGCGACGACACGGCGGCCATGCGCCGCATCGAACGGCCTTGCGCGATCCTCGCCGGCGTCAACGACGAGGTCTTCGACAACGCGCAGCTTGCCGACATCGTGCGATGCGCCAGCACGATGGCCTTGAGCTTCGGCTTGCGACTCGCGTGCCGCATGCGCAACGCCGAACGCGCTTTCCGAGGTTTATTCAAATTCCGCGCGCACCTCCGTTCTGAGGGGCGACGGCCTGTGCCGCCGCAACTTCGACGAGACGACGAGAGGTGACGCATGCGAGGGTTTCAACGGTCGATTTTCGGGAGCCCGACGCTGGGCGATGCGGCGATGCGCTTTGATTGTCCGCGCATCGCGTTCGGCGACGAGACCACCACCCCGAGGGCGGGCCTTTTCCTGCTGAAAGGGCCCAAACCATGATGGCGACCATCACCGCGCACCTGAACGACGTGGCCGCGATCATCGGCCTGTTCGGTTGGGGCCTGTACTTCCGCACGCTGTCCTCAGGCCATGTCAAAACCATGCCGATGAACTGGCTGGCCACGGCGATCATCGCGTTCACCGCCGCAGTCACGACCGCTGAGCTCAGCTCGATCGCGCACGCAGCGCTGTATCTCGTCAATACCGTTTGCGCGCTCACCGTAGTGGCCAGAAGCCTGCGCAATCTGGAAAAGATCCGCTGGCCCGACGGTCTGCTGATCGGACTGGGACTGCTGATGTTCGTCTGCGCCATTCGCCGGCCACGAGACGCCGCCGTGATGGTCTCGGCGTACTACCTTGTCAACTACGCCTCGATGGGGCTGCGCGTGCTGCGCGGTCGAGGCGTCGAACATCCGGCCGGCTGGTTCGCGTGGGCCTGCGGGGCGTCGGTGTTGGCCGTGGCCTTGCGAGGCCACGGCGGGTACAGCCAACTCGTGCCGATGACCAACATCATCGTGTGGTCGTGGATGGGCGGCATCGCCAGCTACCGGCGCTGGCTCGGCACCCGTGCCACGCGGCGGCAGACGAGCTGGGCGGCGACCGCACCGGCACGGCATGCCGACGAAATCGGCTCCACGAATCCCGGACGCGGAGTTACGGGGCCGGACCAGCGGCTGGAGCAGTACCCCAGCGTCAGCGAATGCCGTGTTGCCCACGCCCTGCACGTGCCGCTCGGTCACCGCGCGCATCGCCTCGTGCCCACGATG
The DNA here is from genome assembly GCA_021808525.1 of Pseudomonadota bacterium. Taxonomy (GTDB): domain Bacteria; phylum Pseudomonadota; class Gammaproteobacteria; order Burkholderiales; family Burkholderiaceae_C; genus Thiomonas_A. The sequence goes on along the minus strand of JAKBBK010000004.1, from coordinate 4,297 downwards.
GCCTCAAGCAACCCCCGAACCATGAACATCCACTACAAAGCCTTGGCAGGGCTCGTCCTCGCCGCAGCGTCGTCGGCCGCCGCCGCGCACACGACCACGATCACCCTACCCTTCAACACGCTGTTGTCGAGTGTCGGACACGCGATCCAGCGTGTCGTCGCACCGGTGAACGCAGGATCCGCGCCGGCGATCTGCCCGCTCGCCTGCGCTGGGCGCGCAGTTTCCAACCGATCGCCAAGCCCGCCTCGAGCGCACCGAGCGGGACGTTGGTGTCCAGGATGACACGCATCAAGACTCACGCGCCCACTGCACCGCCTCGTCGATCAGCGCGTCCAACTCGGTTGCATCCATGCCGGCCGCAGCGGCCTTCGCCTGATCGACGGCACGCTCCAGCATGTAGGCACGCACGGCCTCCTCGATGAAGCGGGACAGATCCCCCTTGCGACCACCTCCCTGCGCGGCAAGGAACATTCGCACAGACCGATCCACTTCCGGCGAAACGGCGATGTTCCAGCGCACAGTAGTCATGGTGATTCCACGTTGCGTTTGGGCGTTTGGGTGGTGATACATCGATCCGCCACCTTTCGCAACGGTGGGGCCAAGACCACCAGGCTCGGAAGGATCTACGCCAAACCTCTCACAAGCCGCCCTCCCGCTTTGTTCGTGGGGCCTCCTCTGGGCACCACGAGCACCACGACGCAAGGACCGGCCGCTCACCGTTGACCGGTGGTGGAGTTCCACCGGACGATTACTCGGCGCGGGGTTCCTGCACGGCACGGGGCTCCGTTTCCGGGGTGGACGGTGCGGGCTGCAGCTTGCGCTGGGCCTTCTCGGCCTTTTTCTGCTTTTTCTGCTGTTCTCGCTGGCGCTTCTCGAACTGGTAATTGGGCTTGGCCATGCGGCCTCCTTTCTGGGCGTTGGGTTCTCACCTTAGCACCAGCCCGACCTTGTTCGTCGGGCGGCATCCTCCCGGGCCTCAGGCGCCCGGCTCCACAGGCTCCAGCAGTTCCGGCGAGTCGTGGCGCGGATTGCCCACCGCGCGGCCGACGGGATGGCGCTGCAGCGCGTCCTCGGGGGCCGGTGCCAGCAGGCCCTGCAGGGCCTCGGGCGCGGTCGCCGGGTCCAGCCAGGCGTTCACGCCGGCCGCGTCGAGGATGGCAGGCATGCGCGCATGCACCGGGGCCATCCAGGCATTGGCCTCGGTGGTGATGATGGTGAAGCTGTGCAGGGCCTCGGGCCGGCCGCGGGGCTGCCAGTGTTCCCACAGGCCGGCGAAGGCCAGCAGTTCGCCGTCGCGACGATGGATGTACCAGGGCTGCTTGTGGCTGCTGCCCTGCACGTACTGCCATTCGTAGAAACCGTCGGCCGGCACGATGCAGCGCCGCGCCTTGAAGGCCGCGCGAAAGGCCGGGAGCCGGCTGACCGTCTCGCCGCGGGCGTTGACCGTGCGCTGCGCGAAGCTCTCGTCATGCGCCCAGGCGGGCACCAGGCCCCAGCGCAGCAGGTCCAGGCTGCGCCCCGCCGGGCCCAGGCGCAGGACCGGGGCGAATTGCGAGGGCGCGAGATTGAAGCGTGGACGCCATTCCTCGCTGCGCGAGGATTCGCCCCGCCCGTCGGCGATGCCGAACTGCTCCAGGATGCGCCGCGGAGCGCTCCTGAGCACGTAACGGCCGCACATGGAGGGGTCTCGCGCGCTGCCCTGTCGCCGTGGCGGCCCCGGCTCAGCGGAAGATCTTGCCCGGGTTGAGGATCGCGGCAGGGTCCAGCGCCTGCTTGAGGGTGCGCATCAGCTCGATGGCCAGATCGCCGGCTTCCTCGCGCAGGAACTCCTGCTTGTGCAGGCCCACGCCATGCTCGCCGGTGCAGGTGCCCCCCAGGCGCAGCGCGCGGCGCACCAGGCTGGCGTTGAGGCTTTCGGCCAGATCGCGCTCCTCGGGGCGCGCGGGGTCGATGAGGTAGCCCACGTGGAAATTGCCATCCCCCACGTGGCCGACCACGAAATACGGCAGGCCCGCGGCATCGGCCTCGGCCACGGTGTCGTTGATGCTCTCGGCCAGGCGCGAGATGGGCACGCAGGTGTCGGTGGTCACGCAGCGGCAGCCCGGCCGGGTCTGCAGCGCGGACAGGTAGGCGTGGTGCCGGGCCTTCCACAGCCGGCTGCGCTCCTCCGGCGTGTCCGCCCAGGCGAAGTCCGAGCCCTGGTGGCCGGCCGCGATTTCCTGCGTGGTCTGCGCCTGCTCGCGCACGCCGTCGGGAGTGCCGTGGAATTCCATGAGCAGCAGGGGCTGCTCGGGCAGGCCCAGGTGGTCGTGGGCGTTGACCGCGCGTACCGCGTGCGCGTCCATGAGCTCGCAGCGGGCGATCGGCACCGCCGCCTGGATCAGCTCGATGGTGCAGTCCACGGCGCTGGCCACGTCGGGAAAGGAGCATACCGCCGCGGCCACCGCCTGCGGCTGCGGGTGCAGGCGCAGCGTGACCTCGGTGACGATGCCCAGGGTGCCCTCGCTGCCGACGAACAGGCGGGTGAGGTCATAGCCGGCGCTGCTCTTGCGCGCGCGCGTGCCGGTGCGCACCACGCGGCCGTCGGCCAGCACCACGGTGAGCGCCAGCACGTTGTCGCGCATGGTGCCGTAGCGCACGGCATTGGTGCCGCTGGCGCGCGTGGCGGTCATGCCGCCCAGCGTGGCGTCGGCCCCCGGATCGATGGGGAAGAACAGGCCGCTGTGGCGCAATTCCTCGTTGAGCTGCAGGCGTGTCACCCCGGCCTGCACGGTCGCCAGCATGTCCTCCGCCGCGACCTCGAGCACCCGGTTCATGCGCGTGAGGTCCAGCGTGATGCCGCCCTGCACGGCCAGCAGCTGCCCCTCCAGCGAGGAGCCGGCGCCGAAGGCGATGACCGGCACGGCGTGCGCCGCGCACAGGCGCACCGCATCGGCCACGTCCTCGGTGCCGGTGCAGAACACCACGCCCGAGGGCGGGGCGACGTCGAAGGGGGATTCGTCGCGCCCATGCTGCTCGCACACGGCGCGCGCGGTGCTGAAGGCATCGCCGAAGCGCTCGCCCAGGCGCCGAAGCAGTTCGGCGGGGGCCTCGCGGCGCAGCGCGGTGGGCGGGGTACGGTCGTTCATGGCGGAATCCTCGAAGGCGCGGCCGCGTCGGGCGCGGCAAGGTCCAGCATACATCCACGCGGCGGGATGCGCGCCTCTCGCGCCGCCTGCACGCCGCCAGCATGCCGCCTACTCGTCCTGGAGCATTCCCAGGTAGGTGGCCTCGACCTTGGGGTCGTGCAACAGCTGCCGCGCGGGGCCGTGCATGGACACCTCGCCCAGCTCCAGCACGTAGCCGAAGTCGGCCACCTGCAGCGCCGCGCGCGCGTTCTGCTCGATCAGCAGCACGCTCATGCCGGCGTCGCGCAACTGCGCCACGGCGTGCAGCACCTCGCGCACGATGCGCGGGGCCAGCCCCAGGCTGGGCTCGTCGAGCATGAGCAGGCGCGGCGCGCCCATCAGCGCGCGCCCCAGCGCCAGCATCTGGCGCTCGCCGCCCGACAGGGTCTGCGCCTGCTGCGCGCGGCGCTCCTTCAGGCGCGGGAACAAGTCGTACACCCTCTCCAGCTCGCGCTGGCGCGCCGCGCGTCCGTCGCGCCGGCGAAAGGCCCCCAGCAGCAGGTTGTCGTGCACGCTCATGGAGCCGAACAGGTCGCGCTTCTCGGTGACCAGGCCGATGCCCGCCTCCACCCGCTGCTGCGCGTCGGCGCGCGCCAGGTCGCGCCCCTCGAACAACACCTGGCCGCCGGCGCGCAGCAGGCCCATGACCGCGCCAAGCAGCGTGGTCTTGCCGGCACCGTTGGGGCCGATGACCGTGACGATGCTGCCGCGCGGCACCTCCAGGTCCACGCCGCGCACCGCCTGCACCTTGCCGTAGCTCACGCTCAATCCCCGCACGCGCAACAGCGGCTGGTTCCCTGCCGGGGCGTTCATGCCGGTTCTCCTTGCGCCGCCGGCTCGTCGAGCCCGCCCAGGTACGCCTCGATCACCGCCGGGTGCTTCTGCACCTCGCGCGGCAGCCCCTCGGCGATCTTCTCCCCGAAGTCCATGGCCACCACGCGGTCGGCCAGGCCCATGACGAAGTCCAGGTCGTGCTCGACCAGCAGGATGGCCAGGCCCTGCGCGCGCAACTGCTGCAGCAACTGCGCCAGGTTGCGCTTCTCCAGGTAGCGCAGCCCCGCCGCCGGCTCATCCAGCAACAGCAGGCAGGGGTCGGTCGCCAGCGCGCGCGCGATCTCCACCACCCGCTG